>NZ_JACIAO010000012.1:0-243102 GCF_014194045.1 Rhizobium sp. BK456 | reverse complement strand
GCCACGGCCAATCTCACCGTCACCATCCATGGCGCCAACGATGCGCCGGTGCTGGCTGTCCAGACGGCGGCCCAGAACGCCACCGTCGGCTCCGCCTTCTCCTTCGTGGTGCCGACGACGACCTTCACCGATGTCGACAGCGGCGAGACGCTGACCTATTCGGCAACGGCAGCCGATGGCACGGCATTGCCTTCCTGGCTCTCCTTCAATGCCTCGACCCGGACCTTCTCCGGCACGCCGACGGCAGGCGGCACTTACGGCGTCAAGGTGACGGCAACCGATATCGGCGGCCTCGCCGCCAACGAGACCTTCAACATTGCCGTATCGGTTCCCGGCAACACGACGCCGACGGCGGTCGCCGATGCGGGCGATGCGACCGAGAAGGGCGGCGTGGCCAACGGTTCGGGCGGCGCAGTCGCGAGCGGCAACGTGCTGACCAACGATACCGATCCGGATTCTGGTGACACCAAGACCGTCACGGCAGTGGTCTTCGGCGCGACGTCGGGCACGCTCGGCTCAGCACTCGCCGGCACCTATGGCAGTCTGGTGCTCAACGCATCGGGCGCCTATACTTATGCCGTCAACGAGGCCAATACCGCCGTCCAGGGGCTGCGCCTGTCGACCAACACGCTGAGCGAAGTCTTCAGCTACACGATGCGCGACACCGCCGGCGCCACCGCCACGGCCAATCTCACCGTCACCATCCATGGCGCCAACGATGCGCCGGTGCTGGCTGTCCAGACGGCGGCCCAGAACGCCACCGTCGGCTCCGCCTTCTCCTTCGTGGTGCCGACGACGACCTTCACCGATGTCGACAGCGGTGAGACGCTGACCTATTCGGCAACGGCCGCCGATGGCACGGCATTGCCTTCCTGGCTCTCCTTCAATGCCACGACGCGCACCTTCTCCGGTACGCCGACGACCGCTGGCACCTACGGCGTCAAGGTGACGGCGACGGACCTTGGCGGCCTTGCCGCCAACGAGAACTTCAATATCGCCGCCTCGACGGCGCCCGTGACCTACAGTCTGTTCAACGCCTCCAGCACGCCGACCCAGACCAATCTCAACGATGGTCAGCAGCTTGAGCTTGGCGTCAAGTTCCAGTCGAACGTTGCCGGCGACATTACCGGCATCAAGTTCTACCGCAGCGCCAACGACAACGGCCAGAACGTTGTCGACCTGTGGACCACGACGGGCACCAAGCTCGCCACCGCCACCTTTGCCGGCACCACCGGCAGCGGCTGGCAGACGGTCAACTTCTCAACCCCCGTCACGATCGCCGCCAATACCAACTATATTGCGTCTTATCACACGACCGGCGCTTACGTGGCGACTGACGCCTTCTTCGCCAGTGCCGTCACCAACGGTCCTTTGACGGCCCAATCAAGCGCGGTCGCCGGCGGCAACGGTGTTTATGCCTATGGCGGATCCGCCACCACAGGTCTCTTCCCGACCAGCTCCTACGATTCTGCGAATTACTATGCCGACGTGGTCTTCCGCCCGCAGCTCGCCGGATGAAGCAAAGCATGGACCGGTTTTCGAATGAGGCTAACACGACGCACATACTGGCCGCGGCGAAGGCGCTGCGACCGACCGCCCTCAAGGAATGCCGATGAACAGGATTGAGCGGCTCCCGGTAACCGTGCTGGCCGGCTTCCTCGGCGCCGGCAAGACGACGCTCCTCAGTCACATCCTCAACAACCGTCAGGGGCTGCGGGTCGCTGTCATCGTCAACGATATGAGCGAAGTGAATATAGACGCCAGTCTCATTCAACACGGCGGCTGCAACCTGTCGCATACAACCGAGACATTGATCGAGCTCAGCAACGGCTGCATATGCTGCACCCTGCGCAACGACCTCCTGACGGAAGTACGACGGCTGGCCGAAGAGCAGCGATACGACTATCTGTTGATCGAAGGCACCGGCATTGCCGAGCCACGCCCCATTGCGGCAACCTTTTCCTTCCGCGACGAGAACGGCGTCTCGCTCGCCGACTTTGCCAGGCTCGATACAATGGTCACCGTGGTCGACGCTGCAAACCTGTTGGCCGACTACAGCAGTGCCGATCTGCTGGCCGACCGCGGCCTGCAGCGCGACGGTGAAGACCGGCGCACACTTATCGACCTGCTGGTCGATCAGATCGAGTTTGCCGATGTCGTCGTGATCAACAAGATCTCGGACGCGACCGACGAGGTCCGAGCAGAGGTGAGCAAGATCGTAACGTCTCTCAACCCGGATGCGCTCCAGCTGGAGACGGATTTCGGCAAGATTTCTCTTTCAACCGTCCTCGATACAGGCCTCTTCGACGAAGCAAAGGCGGCTGCGCATCCCCTGTGGCACAAGGAATTGTACAGCCCGGATGAGCATGTTCCGGAAACGGAGGAATATGGCGTTTCGAGCTTTGTCTATCGTACCAGACGTCCCTTCGATCCCACGCGGTTTCGGGCATTCCTGGACGAGCCCTGGCCGGGGGTCCTGCGCGCCAAGGGCCATTTCTGGCTTGCCACGCGCCCGCGTCATGTGGGGCTGATGTCGGCTGCCGGGATCCAACGGCGCTGCGAACCCATGGGACTTTGGTGGGCAGCCGTGCCCCGGCAGGACTGGCCGAGCCATCAGCAGTTTCGCCAGCATCTCGAGAGCCGGTGGGACAGCGCTTGGGGCGACCGTCGGCAGGAACTGGTTTTTATCGGCGTTGATATGGACGAGACGGGTGTGCGGACCGCGCTGGACGGGTGCCTCGCCAGCGCCGATCCGCGCGACTGGGCTAGCCTCGAAGATCCGTTTCCGGCCTGGTAGCGGCGCAGGACAACGCTCGAGTTGACCGGCTAGGCCAGCCGGACCGAACCAGAATTCCTTTTCAAGCGTCAGGCATTTGCCAGGAGCCGTCGGCAACTTTGGGGCCTTGTCGTCCGGTATGGGGTGAGGGTCATCACATTGGAGTAGGAGCTACCTCCCACATACCCCGGATTGCTGTCGTACGTTCCCTTCGCAAAGGTGCCAGAATGAACATCTTGCTACAGCGGTCGAAGGGCCGGCCGATGCGGAAGGGGACGCCGCTGATGCGGAGAATTCATGTCAGTAATCGTGAGTACCTGTGTACATTTGGTGGAGCGTTGAGTGTCCTTCGTGCATCCTCTGCCTGGAGCGCAGTCCTTGCCTCCGCGACAGTTGTGTCGTCGAGGAGCACGGACGGCGCTCCGAGCTTTGCCAATCAGGGCAGCGCAACCGTCCAATCCTCCTTCACCGGCACGGTCGCATCTTCCCTGATATCCTCCGGCGACATGCAATCGTCCCCGGCATCGTCGACGGCGATGCCGGCCCCTGCTGCCGACGGCGGCGCGCAGGACACGTCCACGAAGACGGCGTCGGCTGCGACGGTCTTCCAGACGCCGTCCTCGACATCTGAGCGCACCGTGCTTGGCCCGGATCCGGCCGAGGAGGCGGCGACACTGCCTGCCGCCCCCGCGCTTACGGGTGTTGCCAGCGATGTCGATACCGGCAGCGCCAAGACGGTGGCGCCGGTCAGTTCTTCCACCAGTGTCGGCACGGCTTCGTTGCGCCTTCAGGCCTCGATCGCATCCATCTCGGTGGAGCCGAGCCAGGACGCTTCCGCTGAGACGACCGCCGCCCCGACAGCGCTGGTGGCGCCGGCGGCTGCAGCGGCAGCAGTGACGCCCAACAAGATCGCGCTCGAAAACCTGAAGCAGGGAAACCCGATCAGCGAGTGGGGTCTGGAGGGCGATGGCGGCGGTACCATCCAGGGCTTCGCCACCGAAATCAGTACCAATATCGGCCAGACCGTCGATTTCAAGATCGCCACGGATTCCACCCATTACCGCATCGACATCTACCGCATGGGCTATTACGGCGGCGCCGGCGCGCGCAAGGTCGACTCGATCGAGCAGCAGCTGACCACGGCGCAGATCCAGCCGCATCCGATCGTCGACATGTCGCTCGGCCTCATCGATTGCGGCAACTGGTCGGTTTCGGCGAGCTGGCAAATTCCTAGTGACGCCGTCTCCGGCGTCTACTTCGCCAAGCTGGTGCGCGAGGATGGGACCGAGGATGCAAGCATCATCCCCTTCGTCGTGCGCGACGATGCCTCGACCAGCGATATCGTCTTCCAGACATCGGACACGACCTGGCAGGCCTATAATGCCTGGGGCGGCGCCAGCCTGTATTACGGCGAAGTGCCTGTCGATCCGGCCGCCATGATCGGCTACCTGCCGCCGAACTGCAGCTGCGGCCTGACCGCCATCGGCCGCGCCTCGGCCGTCAGCTACAACAGGCCGATCATCACCAATACGAGCCCGATCGGCGGCTCGCACGATTACATCTTCGGCGTCGAATCCTCCGCCATTTCATGGCTGGAGCAGAACGGCTACGACGTTTCCTATATATCCGGCGTCGATGCGGCGCGCAGCGGCACGCTGCTGCTCAACCACGATGCTTATCTCTCTGTCGGCCATGACGAATACTGGTCTGCCGAACAGCGCGCCAATGTCGAGGCTGCCCGCGATGCCGGCGTCGACCTCGCTTTCTGGAGCGGCAACGAGTGCTACTGGAAGGTCCGCTGGGAAAGCAGCATCGACGGCAGCGGCCAGGCCTATCGCACCATGGTCTGCTACAAGGAAACCTGGGGCACGAGCACCGATCCGAGCAATATCGGCACCGGAACCTGGCGCGATCCGCGCTATGCCGATGCCGGTCAGGAGCCGGAAAATTCGCTGACCGGCACGATGTTCCAAGTGGACAGCTACCGCCAGGACACGATCTCCATCCCCTACGATTATTCCAACCTGCGCTTCTGGCGCAACACGGATGTCGCCGAGCTGCAGGAGGGTGATACCTACAATCTGGTGCAGAACCTGCTCGGCTACGAATGGGATTCCGACGTCGAGAACGGCTTTCGCCCGGATGGGCTGATCAACCTGTCGCTCTCCTCCATCGCCGTGAGCACCTATCTGCGCGATTACGGCACGACGGTCGGTGATGCGGTGGCGACCCATAGCCTCACCATGTACCGGGCGGAAAGCGGCGCGCTGGTCTTCGGCGCCGGCACCGTCTTCTGGTCCTGGGGGCTGAGTGACAATCATCAGGGCCCGGCCACGTCGACCGATCGCAACGTCCAGCAGGCGATGGTCAACATGTTCGCGGACATGGGCATCCAGCCGACGACGCTGGATGCGAGCCTGATTCTAGCCACACAATCGACCGACACCCTGAAGCCGACCTCGTCGATCTCGTCACCGATCGTCGGCGCAAGTTTTATCGAAGGGCAGCACGTAACGATCACCGGCACGGCGCAGGATTTCGGCGGCGGCATCATTGCTGGCGTGGAGGTCTCGACCGATGGCGGCCAGCACTGGTTCAAGGCCACCGGCCGCGAGAGCTGGAGCTATAACTGGGTCGTCCAGGCAAGCGGCACCTATACGGTCCTGTCGCGCGCCGTCGACGACAGCGTCAACATGGAGGCGCCATCGGCCGGCAAGCAGGTCACCGTCACCCTGCCGGGCACGCAGGGCCTCTGGACCTTGGCGGAGAAGCCCACTGTCGAAATGGCGATCGATCCCAACTCCGTCGAGCTCGGCCTGCGCTTCCAGGCGACGACGGCAGGCTATGTGGAAGGCATCCGCTTCTACAAGGGCTTCCACGATATCGGCGACCATGTCGTCAGCCTCTGGCGAGCCGACGGAACCTTGCTGGCAACGGGTGTTTCGGTCGGCGAGTCGCTCTCCGGTTGGCAAACGGTGATCTTCTCCAGTCCGATCCAGATTGCGGCGGGCACGACCTATGTGGCCTCCTATCACACCAACGGCTTCTATTCCGCCACCGATAATTATTTCGGCAGCACCTATGCCAGCGGCGCGCTGAAGGCCGTCGACGGCGGCGGCGTCTACGCCTATGGCGACAATGCCGGCACATTCCCCGGCCAGAGCCCCGGCACGGGCACCAACTACTGGGTCGACGTGGTCTTCGATGCCGGCCCCAACAGCGCGCCGGTTGCGACCGACGATACCGGGCTGGCCATCACCCGCAACAACAGCGTCGTCATCTCGATCACCTCGCTCATCGGAAACGATACGGATCCCAACGGCGATGCGATGACGATTTCGGCCGTCGGCAATGCCGTCAACGGCACGGTGACGCTCAACAAGCAGAACGGCACCGTCATCTTCACGCCGACCAACGATTATTCGGGCCCCGCAAGCTTCACCTATACGCTGTCGGACGGGCGCGGCGGCACGGATCAGGGCAGCGTCAGCCTCACCGTGAACCCGGGCCCTACCGGCGAAACACTGTTTACATCAAGCGAAGGGCCGACGGGCGCAAGCTTCAACGACGGTCAGTCGCTGGAACTCGGGATGAGGTTCGTCGCTTCGTCCGGCGGCATGATTTCCGGCATCCGCTACTACAGGGTGGTCGGCGATACTGGCGCCCATACCGGCTCTCTCTGGTCGGCCGACGGCACGCTGGTCGCGACCGTCACCTTCGCCGACAGCGGATCTGTGAGCGGCTGGCAGACCGCGACATTCGCCAACCCTGTGCATATCGCCGCCGGCACGACCTATGTCGCCTCCTACCACACGACAGGCTCCTATGTGGCGACATCGGGCTATTTCACCTCAGCCCATACCAACGGCGCGCTGACGGCGCTTGCCGGCAGCAACGGTGTCTTTGCCGAGGGCACCGGTTTCCCGACTTCCAGCTACCAGTCGTCGAATTACTGGGTGGATGTCCTCTACAACCAGACAAGCAACGTGCTGCCGGTCGCCGCCAATGACAATGGCTACTCGACCTATTCCAACACCGCGCTGGCGATTGCCGCAGGCAGCCTGCTTGCAAACGACACCGATGCCGATGGCGATCCGCTCAGCATCACCGGCGTCAATGGTGCGGTCAACGGAACGGTGACCTTCAACAGCCAGACCAAGTCCGTCACTTTCACGCCGACGGCGGGTTATACGGGTGCGGCAAGCTTTTCCTATTCAATCTCGGATGGGTTTGGCGGAACAGCCTCGGCCACGGTCAGCCTCACTGTCGGCACGCCGCCCGGCGGAGGCACGACGTCAAGCCTGTTTACCGGTGCGGATACGTCGGGGGTTGCCGTCGCCAATGACACCAACTCGGTCGAACTCGGCGTCAAGTTCATCGCGTCCGCCAGCGGCCAGATCACCGGGCTCATCTATTACAGGAGCGCTCAGGATACCGGCACGCATGTCGGCTCGCTCTGGACCGCGAGCGGCCAGCTTCTGGCCCAGGCGACCTTCATCAACGAGACGGCGAGTGGCTGGCAGACGGTTACCTTCACCCAGCCGATCAACGTGACGGGCGGCACCACCTATGTGGCGAGCTACCATTCGAACGGCTTCTATTCGGCAACGGCGAACTACTTCACGACGGACCATACGAATGGTGCGCTGACGGCTCCGTCGAGTACGACGAGCGGCGGCAACGGCCTTTATGCCTATGGCTCGGGCAGCCTGTTTCCGACGGCATCCTACAATGCGAGCAACTACTGGGTCGACGTCGTCTATCAGCAGGGCGGTGCGCAGAATGCGGTTCCGGTCGCCGCCAATGACAGCGGCTTTACGACCAATACCGGCACGCCGATCACCATCCAGGCCTCGGCGCTGCTCTCAAACGACAGCGATGGCGATGGCGATCCGCTCACGATCACTGGGGTCAGCACCGCGGTCAACGGCTCGGTCGCCTGGAACGCCCAGGCCCAGACGGCGACCTTCACGCCGACGGCAGGCTATTCGGGACCAGCAAGCTTCAGCTACACGATCTCGGACGGCAAGGGCGGCACGGCCTCGGCGCAGGTGGCGCTTACCATCAGCAATGGGACGGCCGGTCCGGAGCAGAATCTCTTTGCCGCCAACGCGACGCCTTCGGTCGTCTCGGTCAACGACAACCAGCAGGTCAATCTCGGCATGAAATTCCAGGCCGATACGTCAGGCTGGATCACCGGCATCCGCTTTTACAAGGGTGCCGATAATACAGGCTCGCATAACGGCTATCTCTGGACCGCCTCGGGCACGCTGCTCGGCAGCGTCACCTTCAACAACGAGACGGCGAGCGGCTGGCAGACTGCGCAGCTCACCCAGCAGATCGCCATCCAGGCGGATACGACCTACGTCGTCTCCTACTCGACCAACGGCAATTATTCGGCGACCGGCAATTACTTTGCCAGCGACGTGACGAACGGTGATCTCAAGGCGCTCGGCGGCAGCAACGGCGTCTATGCTTATGGGGCGGGCGGGTTGTTCCCGACAGCCAGCTATAACAGCACGAACTACTATGTGGATGTGGCCTTCAAACCACAGCTCGCGGCGTAAAGCCCGCGAGGATGTAAGGCCGGGCATGCTGTAAAGAGTGAGAGTATCGATGATGGGTGCAGACAACAGATTGCCAGTAACGGTTCTCGCCGGGTTTCTCGGCGCCGGCAAGACGACTGTCCTCAATCATGTCCTGAGCAATCGGGAGGGCCGCCGGGTTGCCGTCATCGTCAACGATATGAGCGAGGTCAACATCGATGCGGAGCTCGTGCGCGAGGGGGGAGCAGATCTCTCGCGCACCGACGAGACGCTGGTAGAGCTCACCAACGGCTGCATCTGTTGCACCCTGCGCGACGATCTCCTGAGCGAAGTCCGCCGGCTCGCAGCCGCCGGCCGTTTCGACTATCTGCTGATCGAGGGCACCGGCATTGCCGAGCCCCTGCCTGTTGCAGCCACCTTCTCCTTCCGCGACGAGAGCGGGGCGGCCCTCTGCGATGTGGCGCGTCTCGATACGATGGTCTGCGTCGTCGATGCGGTCAATCTCCTCGCCGACTACCAGAGCGCCGAGTTCCTAGCCGATCGCGGCGAAAGGCGTGACGGGCATGATGACCGCAAGCTCGTGGAACTGCTCGTCGAGCAGATTGAATTTTCCGATGTCGTCATCATCAACAAGGCAGGCGACGTGCCGTGCGCCGACCTTGCCGAGGTTCGCCGGGTCGTCGCGGCGCTCAATCCGGGGGCGCAGGTCGTCGAGGCGGTCTTCGGCCAGGTGCCGCTTGGCGCGATCCTGGATACCGGCCTCTTCAGCGAGGCGAAGGCCGCCCGTCATCCGCTCTGGCACAAGGAACTCTTCGGCTGGGGCGATCACGTGCCGGAGACCGAGGAATACGGCATAAGAAGCTTCGTCTATCGCAGCCGCCGGCCCTTCCACCCCCTTAGGCTCAAGGATTTCCTAGACCGGAAATGGGCGGGCCTCATCCGCGCAAAGGGTCATTTCTGGCTGGCGACGAGGCCTGATGAAATCGGCCTTCTGTCGATTGCCGGCTCCCAGTGCCGCATCGAAACCAGGGGCTACTGGTGGGCCTCGGTGCCGCGGGTACAATGGCCGCGCTTTCCGCAGTTCCGCCAGCTCATCGACCGGCATTGGGATGATGTCTGGGGCGACCGCCGCCAGGAGCTGGTCTTCATCGGTTCCGGCTTCGACGAGGAAGCGATCCGCGCGGCTCTCGGTTATTGCCTGATCGGCGAGGAGACGGGTTTCGATCCGCAGACCGCCGTCGGCATTCGCGATCCGTTTCCGGCTTGGCAGCACGGACATATCCCTGCGTATTCAAATAGTTAGAGTGTCATATGGAACGTAAAGCGCCTTAAGTGAAGACGTATTGATTATCAACGGAGGAGAGAACAATGAGCAACGAACTTTACGCAGACGGCATCGGCGAAATCACCATTACGGGAACGATCGTGCGCATCGACCTGATGTCGCTTTCGGCAACCGATCGCGACGATAACAACAACCCGAAGCCGGTCTTCCGCCAGCGCATCATCATGCCTGTCGATGCTTTCGCCAACGCGGTCGATCTGATGCAGAAGGCGCTCGGTGGGTTGGTCGAGGCGGGTGCGGTCCGTCGTATCGGCGATATGTCGGCGGCGGCGGCGACCGATATCCAGCAGGCCGGCGCGTCGAACGCTTCGCCGAACTTCAACTGAAAAAACGAATATTGACTCGGTCTCGTATTGTTTCGGGTGGGCCATGACTGGTTTTCTGCATACCAACCTGCACTGTCTGGCGCTCGTCGCGCGTCATCATGGCGTCGATCTCGCGCCTGAAAGATTGCAGCATGATTATGCCGTCGGCAACGATCCGGTTGCCGTGCGGCAGTTGCTGCGCATGGCCAAGGATGCCGGTCTCAGAGCCCGGCATCTGACGCTCGACTGGCGATCGCTGTTTCAACTGGGCGAGGCCTTTCCGGCGTTGGCGGAACTGACGAACGGCAATTGGGTGGTCATCGCTGGCGCTGTCGGGAGCGGCGAGGATGAGAGAATTCGCGTTCTCGATCCGCTCGCGTCACGCGCCGAAGTGATGATGCTGAGCGAAGAGCAATTCGCCAAGGCCTGGCTCGGATCTGTCGTCCTGCTGAAGCGCAATTATCGCATGTCCGATGAGGACCGGCCGTTCGGCTTCCGCTGGTTCGTCCCCGAAATCATCAAGCAGCGCAGCTTCTTCCGCGATGTCGCGCTCGCAGCGTTCGTGCTTTACGGCCTGGGGCTGACGACGCCGATCTTCTTTCAGCTCGTCATCGACAAGGTGCTGGTGCATCAGAGCTATGCGACGCTGACGGTTCTGACGGCGGGCATTGCGATCGCACTCGTCTTCGATGCGACCTTCACCTTCCTGCGGCGCTATCTGTTGCTCTACGCGACGAACCGGATCGATATCCGCGTCGCGACACGCACCTTCGGCCATCTGCTGAATCTGCCGATCGCGCTCTTCGAGCAGGCTTCGGCCGGCGTCCTCGTCAAGCATATGCAGCAGACGGGGCGCATCCGCGAATTCCTGACCGGGCGGCTGTTCCTCACACTTCTGGACGGTGTTTCCCTGCTGGTCTTCGTGCCGATCCTGCTTCTCTACAGCGTCAAGCTGACGCTGGTTGTGCTGGGTTTTGCAGCGCTTGTCGGGCTGGTGGTGATGATGCTCGTCGGGCCGTTCCAGCGCCGCCTGCAGGCGCTTTACCAGGCGGAAGGCGACCGTCAGGCCTTGCTGGTGGAAACCGTGCACGGCATGCGCACCGTCAAATCGCTGGCGCTGGAGCCGCGCCAGCGCAAGGTCTGGGACGACTATTCGGCGCAATCGATATCCGTGCGGTTCCGGGTCGACAAGATCTCGACCATCGCCCAAGCGATGACCGGGCTGCTGGAGAAGCTAATGAGTGTCGCGATCATCGGCCTCGGTGCGCTAGACGTCTTCAGCGGCGCGATGACCATCGGAGCGCTTGTCGCCTTCAACATGCTCGCGGGCCGTGTCTCCGGCCCGCTCGTCCAGATCGTTACCATGGCGCATGAATATCAGGAAGTGGCGCTCTCCGTGCGCATGCTCGGTGAGATCATGAACCAGCGGCCGGAGCAGGCAGGCCGCGGGCGTGGCGTGCGACCGCATTTGCAGGGCCGCATCGAATTCGACAGGGTCTCCTTCCGCTACGCTCCGGACAGCGCGCCGGCGCTCGACAATGTCTCCTTCGCCGTTCCGGCGGGCTGCGTCTTCGGCGTGGTCGGCAAGAGCGGCTCGGGGAAGACGACGATCACAAGGCTCATCCAGGGGCTCTATCAGAGCCAGGAAGGGCTGGTGCGCATGGACGGCTATGACAGCCGCGAGATCGACCTTGTGCACTTAAGAACCAGCATCGGCGTCGTGCTGCAGGATAACTTCCTGTTTCGCGGCTCGGTTCGCGAGAATATCGCCGCCGCCAAGCCCGATGCGAGCATCGAGGAGATCATGGAGGTCGCCCGCATCGCCGGCGCCGAGGAGTTCATCGAGCGTCTGCCGCGCGGCTTCGACACGATGCTGGAGGAAAATGGCTCCAACCTCTCCGGTGGCCAGAAGCAGCGGTTGGCCATCGCTCGCGCGCTGATCACCGATCCGAAGCTGTTGATTTTCGACGAGGCGACGAGCGCGCTCGATCCCGACAGCGAGGCGATCATCCGCGAGAATCTGAGCCGCATCGCTGCCGGCCGCACCGTCATCATCGTCTCGCACCGGCTTTCGACGCTCGTCGATGCCGATGCCATTCTCGTCGTCGATCGCGGCAAGGTCGCCGATATCGGCCGGCACGATCAGCTCGTATCGCGCTGCATGACCTATCGCCACCTGTGGGCCCAGCAAATGAGGCAGGTCGCATGAACGCGCACGCCAGAAAACCCAGTGAAAACCTGCCGGTCCCTTCAGACAAGGGCGCCTCGGAGAAGGCTCCTGATAAGGGAAGGGCACTAACTGCCCGCCCGCCGCTGCCGCCGGCAATTGCCGAATTCCAGTCCGATGCTGTCGAGCTCGAGGAACGCGCCCCGCCGCGGGTGGCGCGCATGACGCTTTACTGCGTAACGGCGCTGCTTGCCGCAGCGATCACCTGGGCCTCGGTCTCCTCGATCGATGAGGTGGTGATTGCGCCAGGCAAGCTCGTCACCACCCAGCCGACCATCGTCGTACAGCCGCTCGAAACCTCGATCATCCGCACGATCGAGGTGAAGGCCGGCGAGGTCGTGCATACCGGTCAGACGCTCGCGACCCTCGACGCCACCTTCAGCCAGGCCGATGTCGACCAGCAGCAGGCGAAATTCTCCGCACTCGATGCCCAGGTAAGGCGCATCGAGGCCGAGCTTGCCGGCGACGACTATACGAAGATGGCAGGAGATACGCCCGACCAGATGTTGCAGGCGCAGCTCTTTGGCCAGCGACGGGCCTTTTACGTGGCGCAGTTGCAGAATTTCGATCAGCAGATCGCCGGCCAATCCGCCGCTCTTGTGGCGAGCAAAAACCAGGAGGCGGTGCTCAATGACAGGCGTGATGGGCTCTCTCAGATCGAAGCAGCGCGGGAAAGGCTCTATGACAACCAGAGCGGTTCGCTGATCACGCTGCTCGGCTCCCGCGACGCCCGCCTCGACGTCGAATCCGATCTAACTGCCGTCCGCGGCCGGGCCGACGAGGCCGCCCACTCCTTTGCCAAGCTCCGAGCCGACCGCCAAGCCTTTATCGAGGACTTCCGCCGCGCCGCAATGGAGCAACTGGTGGAACTGCGCGGCCAGCGCGACATGGCCGACGAGGAACTGAAAAAGATGAAGCTGCGCCGCAACATGGTGGCGCTGACCGCACCCGCCGACGCCGTCGTGCTGGATCTCGCCCAGCGCTCCATCGGGTCTGTGGTGCGCGAAGCCGAACCGATCGTTACCCTGGTGCCGATCAACGTGCCGCTCGAAGCCGAAGTTTCGATCAACACCCGCGACATCGGCCGGGTGGCCGTCGGCAAGGAAGCGCGTATCAAGCTCGACGCCTATCCCTTCCAGAAATACGGCACGGCCTCCGGCAACGTTCGCACCATCAGCGAGGACACGTTCCTGACCGGCCAGCAGGATCAAACCACCACCCCCAGCCAGTCGGCTGCTCCCTTCTTCAAAGCCCGCGTCCTGCTCGCCGACACCAGGCTGAATGCGTCGGACGTGCCGGTGCGGCTGCTTCCCGGCATGACCGTGTCCACGGAGATTAAGGTCGGCAAGCGCACAGTGATCTCCTATTTCCTGTATCCGTTGCTGCGGGGCCTGGATAACGCAATACGCGAACCGTAGGCGGATCGGTCTGCCGCGAACGCGATACCGAGTGTATGAAGATCAATGGGCGGCTGACAATGCGGTTGTCGCGAAGCGGTCTGATGTAGGTGTCCTGAGGCGGCCAATGCGCTCTTCCCGCCAATTTTGAGGGGGTGAATGCCGTCCCGCAGGCTTGCTGCTTGACGCTCCACAGAGGCGACCTCACACTCAAAAGTGTCGAAGGTGAGTCGGACAGACTGTACCGTTTTGCACATGCGTTGCTCACCTCAGAAAGAGCCGCCAGCAGGGGCATTGGCTGACGCGCCGACCGACAGCGGCTGGTTGCAAACGGGATCGAGCTTGATTGGGTTCAAACTCGCATCCGCTCCGATTTTGTTTGTGAGGTCGCCGTGGATAAAACGTTATCAGCAGTCGATCCTCCTCCCGACATCCCCTATCGGCGTTGGAATTCCAGATTGCGGAGCCGCGGCCTCTGGCTGCTTTGGTCGATACTTTTGATATCCGGTTTGCTTTTTGCAGGCATGGTTGTCTTTTACCGTGAACTCCACGACCTCGACGATCCGGTGGGGCTCTCTGACGATCGAGCTCTCGACACGGCTGTCCAATCAGTGCCCATAGCCGTCGGCCCCGACACGGCGGCTCTTTCTCCTCTCCCGCCGATGTCTATATCGCTGACGCTGATCGAGGTCCCGAAGCCGGAATGGGCAAGTCAATTTCTGCGGATGTGGCGCGTTTCGGGCCCGAATATGTGCGGTGCTCTTCGAGGGGCCGGCATCGAGATGAGCGACTGGAAAGCCGCATCGATGCGCAATCGCAGTTATGAATGTTATTTTCAGCGCATCTACGAACGGGACGAGGTGCGTCCCCTCAGTTCCACCTTCGTCAAGGTTCGTGGAAATGAAACCGGCGATGTTGTCGATATCCGCGCCAAGATCATTGGGCCGGCGACAGACGCGAAGGGGCACCTCGCCCCGGCCGTCCTGCGCATTTTCGAGATCATCGTGAAGCAGGCGTGCTGGCGCGATTTCGAGGATACTCTTGCGTCGATCCAAAACCTTCGAAATGTCGAATACGAGCGATTCGGCTCCTATCTCAGCTTCACGCGCGAAGCCGGCAGCGAAAATAACTTCAATTTTGTCCTTGGTCTGAAGGCGACGTCAGATTCGCAGGTGAGGACGAAGACGTATTTTTCCCCAGAGCGGTGGCTAGCCACAACAGATCCGCGTCTCACGGACAGCTTGGGCACGTCACTATCGGCCAGTTGCGCCCAATGACGGCGGGGCGATATCTGCAACATCCACTTGGAGCCAGCGCTTATCGGGATATCTCTGGTGCCCGCCAGGCATTCAGAGGCCGATAACCGACTTAGGGGCCTTTGTCTCACGAGACTTTTCACGTAGAAATGGCGCGGTATGCATGGTTGCGGTAACCAGACGGGATCCAATATGGACGAGATCGCTGAACAGCTTCTGCAGCTCTCCGCGAACACCTCGACGCTCATGGCGGTCTATGACTCTAGCGACCGGCTGCGCTACGCCAACCTTGCGTTCCGGTCGGCGTATTTCATCGAGCGGGACGAGACCCCGCTTTGGCCGGACCTCATGCGACGCAATTTCGAACGCGGTCAGGGCACTGTCATTCACGCAAAAAATTTCGACGAGTGGCTGCGCTCGACGCAGTCCCGCCGGGGGAAAATCGGCTACCGGGCGTTCGAAACAGACCTGATGGACGGCCGCTGGCTCTGGATGACCGAGTCTGTCCAGAAAAACGGCTGGATGCTGTGCGTTGCAAGCGATATCACAACCCTGCGTGCCGAGGAGAGAAGTGTCCGGCAGGACCGCGACTTTGCGGTCAAGGCTTCGCAGACCGATGAGCTGACCGGGGTTGCAAACCGGAGATTCGTCATGGCGCGGATAGAGGACATGCTTGTTGCCGCCAAAGACGGTAGCGAGGGATGCCTTGCCGTGCTCGACATCGACAACTTCAAGCACATCAACGACAGGCTCGGCCATCACGCCGGTGATCTCGTGCTGAAGGACTTTGCGCAACGAATCCACCAGCATGTCCGGCGCAACGACTGTTTCGGTCGCGTCGGAGGAGAAGAGTTTGTTTTGGCGATGCCGGACACGGCTTTGGAGGACGCCGTCGAGATCATCGAAAACATGTTGACGATGATCCGGTTTTCCCGCCCGCTGACGGAATCCCCCGATTTTGCCTACACCTGTTCGGCAGGCGTTGCAGCCTCCCTCAGTGAGGATACTGCGGCTGAACTCTATAGACGCGCCGATCAAGCACTATACGCCGCCAAACTTGGCGGCCGCGATCGGGTCCGCGCTGCTTGAAACTGTCACTGCATCCAAGCACACCGGTCGCCACGCGTGGTCTGGCCCGTAATCCGTTCGAAGTATATCGCAGACCCAACCGATGAGCGTCGGCTGTGCGAAGATCAAGCAGAAACCGTCGACTTCATGCAAACACCGCCTTTCCGATCACGGGCGTCGAAGGAACGGCCATGTCGCGCGGCTCCAGCATGCCGGCGCCGAATGCCTGCCTGCCGGCATCGATTGCCTTGGCAAAGGCCTCCGCCATTGCGGCGGGGTCGCCGGCGCCGGCAACCGCGGTGTTCAGCAGCACGCCATCGAAGCCGAGCTCCATGACGATAGCAGCATGTGAAGGCCGGCCGATGCCGGCATCCACGATGAGCGGTACGTCGGGAAAATGCGCCCGCATCGATCGAAGGGCTGAAAGGTTTTGTGGTCCCGCCGCAGATCCGATCGGCGCGCACCAGGGCATCAGCACCCGGCATCCGGCGTCGATCAGACGCTCGGCAACGACCAGGTCGTCCGTCGTATACGGAAAGACCTGAAAGCCTTCGCCGGTCAGAATGCCGGCCGCTTCCACGAGCGCGAAAACATCCGGCTGCAGCGTGTCGTGATTGCCGATCACCTCCAGCTTGATCCAATCGGTGCGAAACACTTCGCGGGCCATCTTCGCCGTCAGCACCGCCTCGGACACGCCGTGGCAGCCGGCCGTGTTGGGAAGAACGTGAACGCCGAGTGCACGGATCATGTCGAAGAAAGCGCCGCCATTGCGCCCTCCGGCCATTTCGCGGCGCAGCGATACGGTGACGATCTCCGTTTTAGAGCGCGTGATGGCTTCGGCGAGGATGGCGGGTGAGGGGTAACGGGCGGTGCCGAGAAGAAGGCGTGATGCGATTTGACGTCCGTAAAGATTAAGCATGCTCAGCCTCCCTGCATCGGGGTCAGGATTTCGATCCGGTCATAATCGTTCAGCATATGCTCGCCGCGATCCTCGCGATGGACCAGTTCGCCATTGACGGCGGTCGCCAGCCAGTCGCCTTCGTAGTCGAGCGCGGCCAGAAGCTGCAAAAGCGTTGTGGCGGCGGTTGTCTGGGCTTCGCCATTGATGATCAGTTGCATTGGGTGTTCCTTTGCTTCGGCTGTTGGGAAAAAACGAGATCGGCAGCCTCGGCCGCCATGGTCGGCGCCAGCAGAAAGCCGTGGCGATAGAGGCCATTGAAAACGACGGCCTTCCCCTCCCGCAGGACGCGTGGAAGATTGTCGGGCAGGGCAGGGCGAATGCCGGCGCCGGTCTCGACGACGGCGGCGTCGGCAAAGGCCGGGTGCAGCGCATAGGCCGTGTTCAGCAATTCCATCAGCGAACGTGCGGTGATCGGGCCGTCGGAATCGGTCTCGATCATCGTTGCGCCGATCATGAACAACCCGTTGCTGCGCGGGACGATATAGACGGGGAAGCGCGGATGCAGCAGGCGGACGGGCCGGGCAAGGGTGACCTCTTCGGTATGGAGATAGAGCATTTCACCCCGCACGCCGCGCAGATCGCGCTCTTGCCCGATGCGGGCGGCACCTGTGCAGTCGACGATATCGGAGAAATCGTCATCGCTCACATCTACGCCGGTAAAGGTGACGCCGTTTGCCGTCAGTTGCTCTTTCAGCCCGTGCAGCGCCTGGCGAGGGTTCAGATGCGCCTCACCGGGGAAGAACAGACCGTGCCTGAAACGGGCGGCGAGCATGGGCTCCAGGGCGGCGATATCGTCCTCTTCAACCCATTGATAACCGGTCGTGCGGCTGGCAAATCGCTTCAGCTCGCCATGGTCGCGCGTCGAGGCAACGACCAGCGTGCCGTTGCGGACGACCTTGCCGGGCAGGATCGCTTCCCAGCGATCGGCGGCATCGAGGCCGCGCGTCAGCACTGCCTCATCGGCGCTTTCCCGCTCGCACCAGGGCGCCAGCATGCCGCCGGCGAGCCAGGACGCGGCATGGGCGAAATTCGGATGCGGGTCGAAGACCGTGACATCGGCACCGCGGGCATGCAGCTCGCGGGCGACGGTGAGGCCGGCGACGCCGGCGCCTTTGACAAGCACGCGCATGTCAGTCCGCCCCGTGCGCGGAGGTCTCGATCGGCATATAGAGATCGCCGCCCTCCCGGTATTTCGCCGCCATCGCGTCCAGCCCCTCCTTCTGCGCTTCAGCGCGGATGTCATGCGATATGCGCATCGAGCAGAATTTCGGGCCGCACATCGAACAGAAATGCGCCACCTTGTGCGCTTCCTTCGGAAGCGTCTCATCGTGGAAGGAGCGGGCCGTCTCCGGGTCGAGGGAGAGGTTGAACTGGTCTTCCCAGCGGAATTCGAAACGTGCCCGCGACAGCGCATCGTCGCGAAGGCGCGCCGCGGGATGGCCCTTGGCAAGGTCGGCCGCATGGGCGGCGATCTTATAGGTGATGACGCCGGTCTTGACGTCGCTGCGGTCGGGCAGGCCGAGATGCTCCTTCGGGGTGACGTAGCAGAGCATGGCCGTGCCGAACCAGCCGATCATCGCCGCGCCGATGCCGGAGGTGATGTGGTCGTAGCCGGGGGCGATATCGGTGGTCAGCGGCCCCAGCGTGTAGAAGGGCGCCTCGCCGCAGACGGCGAGTTGCTTGTCCATGTTTTCCTTGATCTTGTGCATCGGCACATGGCCGGGCCCCTCGATCATCACCTGGCAATCCCTGGCCCAGGCGATCTTCGTCAGTTCGCCGAGCGTTTCGAGTTCGGCAAATTGGGCCGCATCATTGGCATCGGCGATCGAGCCGGGGCGAAGGCCGTCGCCGAGCGAGAAGGAGACGTCATAGGCCCGGCAAATCTCGCAGATCTCCTCGAAATGCTCGTAGAGGAAGTTTTCGCGGTGATGATGCAGACACCACTTGGCCATGATCGAGCCACCACGCGAGACGATGCCGGTGACGCGGTTGACGGTGAGCGGAATGTAACGCAGCCGCACGCCGGCATGGATGGTGAAATAGTCAACGCCCTGTTCGGCCTGCTCGATCAGCGTATCGCGATAGATTTCCCAGCTAAGATCCTCGGCGATGCCGCCGACCTTCTCCAGCGCCTGATAAAGCGGCACCGTGCCGATCGGCAGCGGCGAATTGCGGATGATCCATTCGCGGATATTGTGGATGTTGCGCCCGGTCGACAGATCCATGACCGTATCGGCGCCCCAGCGGGCGGCCCAGACCATCTTCTCGACTTCTTCAGCCATCGACGAGGTGACGGCGGAGTTGCCGATATTGGCGTTGATCTTCACCAGAAAATTGCGGCCGATGATCATCGGTTCGCTTTCGGGGTGGTTGATGTTGGCGGGGATGATCGCCCGGCCGGCGGCGACTTCCCGGCGGACGAATTCCGGCGTCACATGATCGGGAATATCGGCGCCGAAGCTCTCGCCGTCACGCACCAGCACTTCAGCCTTGGCCTTGCGGCCGAGATTCTCGCGAATGGCGACGAACTCCATCTCCGGCGTAATGATGCCGGCCCGTGCGTAGGCGAGCTGGGTGACGGCTTTGCCGTCCTTGGCGCGCAGCGGCCGGCGCCGCCCCGGAAATTCCGGCGTCAGCCGGTCGCCGCTGACAAAGCCGTTGTCCTCGGGGCGGACATGGCGGCCGTCATAGGCTTCGACGTCGCCGCGGGCCAGCACCCAGTCGCGGCGCAGTGGAGACAGGCCCTGCTCGATGCGGATCTCCGCACCTTCGATCGTGTAGGGGCCGGAGGAATCATAGACGATGACAGGCGGCTCGCCGGCAGTCGGATGGACACTGATTTCGCGCATCGGCACGCGGATATCGCCATGAATATCTCCTGGAATATGGATCTTCCGCGATGCCGGCAACGGGCCGGTGGTGACGGTCAGGGTGAGGTTCTTTGCGGCAATGGTCATGGTTTGAGGCTCCAAGTTGTAAGTTGGAGACCCAGTCAATCAGCCGGAATGATGGAAAGACACCGGCACGGATTCCACGCGTGAATCCAAAGCCTTCGAGCGCTTGCACCGTCCCTACGCCAGTATGAACTGGATCAGGTTCAACGGGTCACTGCGCCACAACAGGCAAAGCCTCATTGTCCAGCAGTATCTCAGCCCCTTGCGGGACCCCCCTGGTGAATACCGACAGTCGTAAAGCGCGGTCGCTGGTTGTGTCAAGCTTACAGCTTTGTCGTTTCCGTAGATCGTCCGGCTCGGAGCCTGTTGCGTTACGGATCGAACTGCGGCAAATGTCAATTCACTCAACGTCAGGTGGATTTATGTCGTTTCGGATTAAACGTCTTACGCTAAAACATCTCAATGACGCCGCCACTGTGCTGGTCAGCGCCTATTCGGGACCTCCGTGGAACGAGAATTGGTCGCTTGAAGCGGCGGCTGAAAATGTAAACACCGTGCTTGGAACGCCGAAATCCATTGCGCTTGCGGCCTTTGACGGAGGCAAGGTGCTGGGGATCGCGTTGGGCATACGACAGCGGCGCCATGCCGGTCCGGTCGTTTATCTTGACGAGTTGTCGGTGCTGCCTGAAGCCCAAGGTGCGGGAATAGGGACTGCGCTGCTATCAGCAGTTTTCGAAACAGCAAAGGCCGAGGGATGCAGCAGCGTCTGGTTGGTCTCACAGCGAGAAGGGGCGTTGTCGAAATTTTATCAGGGTTGCGGGTTCGCCCTCGGCAACAACCTTGGTCTCTACTCCAAATCGAGTGCGTAGCGGCCGCGTCTGCGGTGGCCAGCCATAGCCGAGGCCGAGCGGAAGAATTCGAGGTCCGTCAGCCCGATCTTCACTTTGAACCTATCTCGGCGGCTTTTGAAGCGATACCGCTCAATCCGGTCGTAATGTCTTGCCGGATGCCGCATCGAAAAGATGAAGCTTTCCTGGCCGAGCGGCGATCGTCGCGACCTGCCCCGGTTTAAACTCGTGACGGTCGGACAGCACCGCGACAAGCTCGCCGGTCCCGTAGCGCAGGAAAACCATCGTCTCATGGCCGGTAGGTTCGGTGACGCTGACGGTCGTGTCGAGGCCGCTTGGGCTGAGCGACAGGTGCTCGGGCCGCACGCCGAGAAGCACGGCCTGCCCTTCGGACGCCTGCGGGTTAAAACCGAGCGCGATCTCGTCGCCGGTCTCGGTGACGAAGATCGCACCATCGGCCTTGTAGCGGCCTTTCAGCAGATTCATCGACGGTGAGCCGATAAAGGCCGCAACGAATGTATTGCGGGGACGATCGTAGAGTTCCAGCGGCGTGCCAATCTGTTCGACCTTTCCGCCCTGCATGACCACGATCTTGTCGGCCATGGTCATCGCTTCGACCTGATCGTGGGTGACATAGATCGTCGTGGTTCTCAGTCGCTGGTGCAGTTCCTTGATCTCCTTGCGCATCTGCACGCGCAGCTTGGCGTCGAGGTTCGACAAGGGCTCGTCGAACAGGAAAACCTGCGGTGACCGGACGATGGCGCGTCCCATCGCCACGCGCTGGCGCTGGCCGCCCGAAAGCTGGCGCGGATAGCGGTCGAGATAGGGCACGAGGTCAAGCGTTTCGGCCGCCGCCTGCAGCCGCTGCTTGATGATATCGGCAGGCTGTTTCTGCAGACGGAGCGCAAAGACCATGTTTTCGGCAACGGTTTTGTGCGGATAGAGCGCATAGCTCTGAAAGACCATGGCGATGTCGCGATCCTTCGGCGGCAGATTGTTGACGACCTTTCCGCCGATCGAGATGGTGCCGCCGGTGATGCTTTCGAGCCCCGCGACCATGCGCAGCAATGTCGATTTGCCGCAACCGGACGGGCCGACGAGCACCACAAATTCACCGTCGCGAATGTCGATATCAACGCCATGCAGGATATTTACGGCGCCATAGGCCTTGCGCGCCTCCGAAATATTGACCTCAGCCATGTGCCTCCCCACTCGCTTTCCAGCTCCCCCGGCGGTTCCGGGAGATATGCATCTCTCGACAAAATCCAAGGCATGAGGCTTGGCGAAACGCACCCTGCCGCTGCTCGTACATGCTGTCAGACCTCCTCCATGAAACGTTTCATTTCATGTTGACTTTTGCCGCTTGCCGTCTAATTCTCGCTGGCGAGGCCGAGAGGAGCGGTTTCGAACATCAATATGAAACGTTTCATTTTTTTGTTTACCAGATCGTTCTGCATGAGACCAGTGCGAAAATCGGACCGGAGCCAATCCGGAAAGACGGGCTGGCGGCAGCGCAAAAACGTGGAGGAGGAAAGTATGAAAGTCGAAATATACGATGCATTGATGCGCCGTCAGGCAAGTCGCCGCGACGTCCTGCGCGGAACTGCGAGTGCTGCGGCTCTGCTCGGTCTATCGGGCGCGATGGGCGGAATTCCCGGCATGGCGATTGCCGCCGCCGACGATCTGCGCGCCCAGATCCTGCAGATCCCGGGCGTCGGCAAGGGCTCGCCGACGGATGCGGACTGGCAGAAGGTCGGCGAACTCTGCCTCGGTCCGACCAAGGCCAACGTCAAGCAGGGCGAATTTGCCGGTGTCGAGCTGACCTTCATGGGGCTCAACAATCAAAACCTGCACAACTTCCTGTTCCGCGGCTTCCTGAAGCCCTGGGAGGCTTATACCGGCGCCAAGATCAACTGGATCGACCTTGCGCAAGCCGACTACAATGCCCGCCTTCAGCAGTCGATCGCGACCGGCACGGTCGATTTCGACATTCTGGAAATGGGCGCTCCGTTCGAAGGCGATACTGCCGGACGCGGACTGCTGGACGAGATGCCGGACTGGGCTGCAAAGCAGATCGAGGCCGACGACCTGGTGAGTTACCTGAAGCCGCCGGTCGGCACCTGGGGCGGCAAGACCTATCGCGTCACGATCGACGGCGACTGCCACACCTTCGCCTATCGCAAGGATTACTTCGGAGAGGGCTCCATCAGCGGGATGGCCGAGCCGCCGAAGACCTGGCAGGAGGTCAACGCGGCCTCCAAGGCGCTGATCGGCAAGACCGATCCTCTGACCGGCCAGCCGGCCTATGGCTATCTCGACCCGCTGAAGGGCTGGGGTGGTTTCGGCTTCTATTTCATCGAGAACCGCGCGACGGCCTATGCCAAATATCCCGGCGATCCGGCCTGGCTGTTCGATCCCGAAAACATGAAGCCGCTGGTCAATAACCCCGCATGGGTCCAGGCGATCCAGGACGTCCTGGATCTGATCGCGGCCAAGGCCTATCCGGCCGATCAGATCAATGCCGACCCCGGCACCACGGCCTTCTCGCAGTTCCTGGCGGGCACCGGCGCCATGCTGATGTGGTGGGGCGACGTCGGGTCCGGCGCGCGCACTTCGGACTCGTCGGTCGTCGGCGATGTGGTCGGCTTCGGCATCAACCGCGGCTCCAACCGGGTTTACAACCGTAAGACCGGGCAGTGGGAAGACAAGTATAACGAAGCGCCCAATATGGCCTATCTCGGCTGGGGCATCTATGTCACCAAGCAGGTCTCCGGCGACGAGAAGAAGCGAAAGGCGGCCTGGTCCGCCGCCGCCCATCTTGGCGGCAAGGATCTGTCCTTGTGGACGTCGGCCTATCCCTCCGGTTTCCAGCCTTACCGCCAGTCCAACTTCAACTACGACGAATGGGAAAAGGCAGGTTACGACCGCGCCTATATCGAGGACTACCTGGGTTCGAACGCGGACAGCTACAACCACCCGAACGCCGCCATCGAACCGCGCATTCCCGGTATCTTCCAATATTATTCCGTCGCCGAGGACGAATTGGCTAAGGGCTTTGCCGGACAGTACAAGTCGGCGCAGGAGACCGCGGATGCGATTGCGGCCGCCTGGGAAAAGATCACCGACCAGATCGGCCGCGACAGCCAGCTGAAACTCTATCGGGCGAGCCTCGGGCTCTGATCGTTTGACACCAATACGCCGGCGGACCGGAAGCGGTTCGCCGGCGCCCATTCTGTCCGGGCGAGGAAAATCATGTCGACAGTCGAAGGCGACCTGCTCCACACGGTCGAAGCCGGCTCCATTTCCGCGAGCCGTCGTTTCTGGGGCCGCACGGCTCTATGGCTGAGCGCCATATGGTTCATAACATCCTTTGTCTTGCAGGGGGCGCATGAACTCGGCTGGACCGATTGGGGTTTTGCGAACTGGCGGCCGGTTCTTTATGCCTATTTTCTCTGGGCCGCCGTTCTTTGCGTCACGCGCGTCGTCATCTACGGCGAGCCGGGCAAGAAGGCGCTTTTTGTTCTGCCTGCCGCGCTTTTCGTCGTGTCGATGGTGGTCTTCCCGCTGCTCTTCGCGCTCTGGATCGGCTTTTCCGACTGGAACCTCGCCTCCTCGACCGGTCGGCGCTTCAATGGGCTCGACAATGTGCGCCGGATGATCGCCGATCCGTTCTATGCTAATGCCCTGCTGAACATGGTCCTTTACTGCCTGGCGATCGTGGTCGAATATGCAATCGCGTTCGGGTTGGCGCTGCTCCTCAACCAGGAAATTATCGCCCGAAAATTCTGGCGGGTCACCTTCCTCATCCCTTTGATGCTGTCGCCGGTCGCGGTGAGCTGGATGGTCGGCAAATCGATGCTGGAGACCCGTTTCGGCCCGATCGCGCGCTTCGCCCGCTGGCTCGGCTGGGAAAACCCGTCCTTCTTCGGCGATCCGCTGACGGCGAAGCTGTCGATCATGATCATGGATGCCTGGACCTTCATTCCCTTCATGATGATCATGCTGCTTGCCGGATTGCAGGGCTTGTCCAGGGAGGTGCTGGAGGCGGCCGAAGTCGATGGGGCTACCAAATGGCAGCGCTTCTGGAAGGTCACTTTCCCGCTCATGCTGCCGGTTTCGGTGACGGCGGTGATGATCCGCGTGATCTTCAAGCTCAAGCTCGCCGACATCATCATCACGGTGACGTCGGGAGGCCCGGGCGGCGCGACCGACTCCGTTACCAGTTTCATCTATCGTGAATACCGCGACCGGTCGAATGTCGGGTACGGTACCTTGCTCGCGCTCGTCTATCTGGTGATCATCGTCTTCGGGATGACAATGCTGATGAAGATCGCAGACCGTATCGTGAAGCGGATGACAGGAAGGCTCTGATGGTTCGCATCGATTTCGAAAAATACGGGCGAGCTCAGCGCATTCGCTGGTGGGCGATGCGCCTGGCCGTCTACGGGCTGCTCGTCACCTGGGCGTGTGTCTGCATCTTCCCGCTGTTCTGGACGGTTTCGACCTCGTTCAAAACGGCTGCCGATGTCATGCGCGGCAATCTGGTCCCCTGGTTCAATTTTACGCCCAATTGGCTCGGCTGGCGCTCGCTCGGGCTCTCTCCCGATACGATCTCCCAGGTATCGACGGTGCGCGATGAATTTATGCGCCGGCTCTGGAACAGCGTCATCATCTCCGTGACCGCATCCGCGCTTGCGGTCGTGCTCGGATCGCTGGCCGCCTACGGCCTCAGCCGCTTTTCCTACAAGTTCGGCCATATGCGCAATTCCGACATTTCCTTTTTCTTCCTGTCGCAGCTGATCATGCCGCCGGTCGTCCTCGCCCTGCCGTTCCTGGTTCTCTATAAGGAGCTGGCGCTGCTCGACACTTATGCCGGCATGATCGCCGTCTATACGCTGATGGTGCTGCCGATCGTCGTCTGGATCATGCGCGACCAGTTCGCCACGATCCCGGTAGAACTCGAGGAGGCAGCCCTGGTCGATGGCCTGTCGATCTGGGGCGCCTTTGCCCGCATCATCGTGCCGCTCGTTCTGCCGGGCATGGTGGCCGCCTTCCTGTTGGCGCTGATCCTGTGCTGGAACGAATATTTCTTCGCCGCACTGCTGACCTCCACCAATACCAACACGCTGCCGGTGATGATTGCCAGCCAGACAGGCAGCCAGGGCATCAACTGGTGGTCGATGGCTGCCCTTTCCACCGCCGGCATCCTGCCGCTTGTCGTCGTCGGCGTCGTCCTGGAAAAGCACATCATCGCCGGGATGACCGCGGGCGCCGTCAAGTAGCTGCGGGATGTCAAAAATGTCAAAGATGCCGACAGTCAAGGATGTTGCCGAATATGCAGGCGTCTCTGTCGGCACCGTTTCGCGTGTGCTGTCGGGCGAAACCGCGGTCAAACCCATGCTGCGGGAAAAGGTCAACGACGCTATTTCAGCGCTCGGTTACCGCCCGAACGTCACCGCGAGAGCGCTGCGCACCAGCAGAACCGACGTCATCGGCCTCATCGTTCCCGACATCACCAATCCGTTCTTCGCCCAACTTGCGGCAAGCGTCGAGCGTGCGGCGCTGGAGCGTGCGCATAGCCTTATGCTGGCAAGCTCGCATGACGACCGCGAGGCGGAGCAGAGCCACGTTTCAGCCTTCCTCCATCGGTCGGTGCGCGGCATCATCGTCGTGGCTTCGAGCGACGGTTCGGGCCTCCAGCTGCCGGCATCGGTGCCGATCATCTCGCTGGACCGGCGCTTCGGCACATTTCCTCTGGTGTCGACCAACCATGCGCAGGCAGCCGCGCTGATTGCCGACCATCTCTACGGACTGGGGCACCGACGCATCGCCTATATTGCCGGACCGGCCGATACCGAGGCGGGGCGCATGCGCAAGGAAGGCTTCGTCGGCCGCTTGGAGGAGTTCGGCAAGACCGGCGAACCCGTTGAACTGGAAATTGCCTATGGCAGGTTCGACTACGAGTCCGGGGAAAGAATTGCCCGTGACCTGCTTTCGCGCCCGCCACAGGACCGGCCGACGGCGATTGCGGCTGCCAGCGATCAGCAGGCCATCGGCGCGCTGCGCACAGCGCGCGACCTGAAGATCGACGTGCCGCGCAAACTGTCGGTGACAGGGTTTGACGATATATCGCTCGCCAATCTTGTCGTTCCCAGGCTGACGACCATACGCCAGCCGGCCGACATGCTGGCCCGGCGTGCGGTCGGCCTTCTCTTGGCGGAACCGCCGGTCGCGGAGGACGAAATGGTCGACGGATCGCTGATCGTGCGCGGTTCGAGCGGCCCAAGCCCGCAGTCCAAGGCGGAAAGCGCCGGCCATACGAATTGAAGCAGGCCGGTGCTCCGGCAACGAAAGGATGGAAGATCGATGCTCAAGGGAATTCGGGCCGAACTCAACGGCGACATTCTTCAAGCACTTTGCAATATGGGACACGGCGACTATCTCGTCATCTCAGACATGAATTTTCCGTCGGATTCGATTGCCCGGCAGACTCGCCTGGGGACGCTGCTGACCATGGAAAACATTCCCGCGCCGCAGGCAATCGATGCGATCCTTTCGGTCTTGCCGCTGGACACGCCGATCCAGCCATCGGTGGGTCGCATGGAAGTGATCGGCAAGCCGGATGAAATTCCCCCGATTCAGCAGGAAGTCCAGGCGATCGTCGATCGTGCCGAGGGCAAGCCATCGCCGATGTATCCCGTCGAACGCATGGCCTTCTACGAAATCGCCAAAAAGGCCTATTGCGTCATCGCAACGGGGGAATTGCGCTTCTACGGATGCTTCCTTCTGACCAAGGGCGTCATTCCGGCGGATGAGGCTCTGAGATGAGCAAGAAAAGCGGGATTGTCATCCTCGGCATTTTTGCAGCCGACACCGCCTATAAAGCAAAACGCCTGCCCCATATTGCCGAGACGTTGATGGGATCGGGTTTCACGCTCGGGCCGGGAGGCAAGGGTTCCAACCAGGCGATCGCCGCGGCAAAGGCCGGCGGCAAGGTGACCTTCATTTCACGGGTAGGCAACGACCCGTTCGGCGAGATGGCTCTTGCGGCCTATGCGGCGGCGGGTGTCAAAGCCAATGTGATGAAAATGGACGGCGTTTCCAGTGGTGCTGCCTTCATCTTCGTCGACGAAGTGAGCGGCGACAATGCCATCATTGTCGTGCCGGGCGCCGCGGGCCTTATCGGCATCGAAGATGTCGATGCGAACCGGGCGGCGATCGAAAGCGCTCAGATTTTCATGACGCAGCTCGAACAGCCGCTCGAGGCCGCCTTGCACGGTCTCTCGATGGCGAAAAGGGCAGGGGTCACGACGGTCTTCAACCCCGCGCCGGCGCGCGCCATCCCGGATGAGATCTACGGCCTGTGCGATTTCATCGTACCCAATGAGGTGGAAGCCGCCGAATTGGTGGGGCATGCAATCACAACCGATGAGCAGGTCCGTGCGGCGGGCCGCACCCTGCTGGATCGAGGAGCGCGGGCGGCGGTCATCACCCTTGGCGGACGCGGCGCGTATTATCACACCGTTGATCAGAGCCAATTCGTCCCTGCATTCTCGGCAGGAAATGTCATCGACACCACCGGGGCGGGGGACGCCTTTCTCGGCGGTTTCGCGACGGCGATTTCCGAAGGACAAACACCGATCGAGGCCGTCCGTTTCGGCTCTGCGACCGCTGCAATCGCCGTAACCCGGCCGGGCACCGCCCCCGCCATGCCGTCGCGCGCCGAGATCAACGCCTTGATGGCCTCCTCATGATTGAACACCGCAAGGTGCGCTTGATGGTCGGCGGCGAAAAACCAGAGTTGCCTGCGAAATTTGCCAATCGGTGAACTGCAGAAGTTGAAATCCTGCATACTTTATGTATGCAGAAAGGGCCCCGTAAAGTCGGCCGAGGAGAAGCGCAGCATGACGATGACCACCTTGACGATTGTCGACTTGCATAGCCGTATTGAAGCCATCTTCCGCAAGGCCGGCCTCAACACCTTGCAGGCCGGTGCGCTTGCCCGCGTCATCGTTGCCGGTGAGCGCGACGCCTGCAAATCGCACGGCATCTACCGTATCGAGGGCGCGCTGCGCACAGTCAAATCAGGCAAGGTGAAGCCGGACGCCGTGCCGGAACTGGATCTCAACGAAGGTTCCGCCATCGTCAAGGTCAATGCAAAAGGCGGCTTTGCCAATGCGGCCTTCGAACTCGGTCTGCCGGCGCTGGCCGAACGCACCCGCAGGCTCGGCATTGCCGCCCTCGTCATCAACGATTGCAGCCACTTCTCAGCGCTCTGGCCGGAGGTGGAGGCGGTGACCAAAGAGGGTCTTGCGGGCCTCGTTATGTGCCCGAGCTATGCGACCGTCGCGCCTGCCGGCGGCAACAAGCCGCTGCTCGGTACAAACCCCTTCGCCTTCGGCTGGCCGCGCAACGACACTTCGCCCTACGTCTTCGACTTTGCGACCTCCGTCGCTGCCCGAGGAGAAATCGAGTTGCACCGCCGCGCCGGCAAGCAGCTTCCCGAGGGCTGGGCGATCGATGCCGACGGTAATCCGACGACCGATCCGGAAGCCGCCCTTGCAGGCGCCATGCTGCCCTTCGGCGGACACAAGGGATCGGCCATCGGCACGATGATCGAACTTCTCGCCGGTATCATGATCGGCGACCTCACCAGCCCTGAGGTGCTCGACTATCTCGGCACGACGACACTCGCCCCGTTCCATGGCGAACTCATCATTGCGATGTCGCCGCAAGCCTTTGCCGCCGGCCGCCCCGGCGATCCCTTCGCCCGTGCCGAGCTGCTCTTCGAAGCGATCGTCGGCAGCGGCGCCCGCCTGCCGTCGCAACGCCGCTTTGCCGCCCGCCGGAAGTCCGAGATGGAAGGTATCGTACTGACGGCAGTCGAGTTGGAACTGCTTGATCGCCTTTTCGACAAAAGTCTCGACGCGTTCTCGTGACGACTGCATCTTTCTCGCTGGTTTACAAATGACAAGCCCTCCGAATGAACTGAACCCGAAAGTTGGACATCAACCGTCGGGGATCGGTTCAGAGAGGAGGGCCGTCAACTCAAACCGATGGATTATGCAGAGGCTTTATATGTCTGCACGGCGCCCGGCAGCTTGCTCCACTCGGCGTACCAGGTGTCAAACAGCTTCAACTGGGCTTCGACATAGCCGCGCTGGCTCTCGGAGAGCACATCCGTCTCGTTGAAGTGCAGCGTGTATTCCTTGTCGCCCTTCAGCACCATCATGTGCTTGAAGTAGAGAACTAGGTCCGGGCCCTCGTCGAAGGAGGAGAGAACGGCAAGCGCCGATTCCAGTTCCAGGGCGCGCTGGCGGGCATCCGGATCGCCGGCGGCCGCGCCCTGTGCGAGGTTGCACATGTGGATGACTTCCTTCGGCAACACGCAGCCGATGCCGGTGATCGCGCCGACGGCGCCGCAGTTGACAAAGCCGTGGAAGACGCAGGTGTCGACGCCGATCATCAGCGAGACGTCATCGTCGCGGCTGGTGATGTTTTCGGCCGCGTAGCGCATGTCGGCCGCGCCGCCGAATTCCTTGAAGCCGACGAGGTTCTTGTGTTCCTGGCGCAGCGCGAAGAACAGATCGGCGCGGGTGGCAAAGCCGTAATAGGGGCTGTTGTAGATGACGGCCGGCAGGTTCGAGGCAGCCGAAAGGATCGCCTTGAAGTGGTTCTTCTGGGCGGCAACGACTGTGCCGCGCGACAGGACGCGTGGGATCACCATAAGGCCCTGGGCACCGACCTTTTGGGCGTGCGCGGCGTGCGCGACGGCAGAGGCGGTGTTGACGGCGCCGGTGCCGACGATGACCGGAATGCCAGCCTGCACCAGACGCTCCACGCCCTGCATGCGCTGCCCATCCGTCAGCAGCGGCCAGTCACCCATCGAGCCGCAATAGACGACGGCGGACATGCCTTTTTCGATCAATTCCTTGCCCTTGCGCACCAGTGCGTCGAAGTCTGGCGTGCGGTCGTCCGTGCAGGGCGTCATCAGGGCGGGAATGACGCCGGAAAAAATTGTGGCCTTCATGTCGATCTCCTTCAGCGCTGGGCGAGGCTTGATCGGCAAAGGTCGCCGACCTGTTCACGGATGGAAATAACATCCTGTGTTCTTTTTGTCGACAAGAAAAATACAAGATCTGTTATAGTGCTATGTCGAGCTTGCCGTTGCGGCTGAAAAGCTTCTGCACCTGGGCGACGATCTGTTCGGCGTGAACCTTGCCCAGGCGATCGGCCTCCTCGACATCGCGTGCCTCGATCGCGGCAATGATCTCAGCATGTTCATCGACGAACTGCCGGGGGAAAAGTTCATCGTAGGACTGGTAATAAAGCCGGAGAATCCGCCGGCCTTCATCGAGCAGCCGGCGAAAAAGGCCGGTGAAATAGGGGTTGCGCCCGGCCTCGGCGATGGCGGCGTGGAAGGCGGCGTTGGTCGCGATCATCGCCAGCGTGTCGCGCGCTTCGATTGCCGCCGAATAGTCCTCGTGGAAGCGACGGATAGAGGGCAGGTCCTCGGGGCGATGGTTCTGTGCCGCAAGGCGCGTCGTCACCCGGTACATGAGGACGAGGGCGTCGAAGAAGGTGCTGAGATTGAGAAAGTCGATGTTCGACACCATGGTCGAGCGGTTCGGCAGCGTTTCTATCAACCCGTCACCGGCGAGGCGCACCAGCGCTTCGCGGATCGGTGTCCGCGACATCTTGAACCGCTCCGCCAACTGCACTTCGTCGATCGGGCTGCCGGGGGCGAGCTTGAGGTCGAGTATCTCATCGCGCAGCAGGTCGTAGACCATTTTCACGCCGGAGCCGCGTTTGCGTTCGGGATGAGAACCGGGGTCGATGTCGCGCATAAAAACTCCTCTTGTCGACACGACAAATACAATGGGTTTCAAGCTGCAGCAAACCGCGGGGAGATGCCAGGGAAAGGGCGACCTTCGATAAGCGTGCGATAAGCTTAATTTACAATGTTATAACATAACAAAATTGCATAAGTTCTGTTATGGAACAGGAGCTTTTGCCTGCCATGCCTCTCCATGTTGGTCGCCAATCGGCTGAGACAGCAGGGCCATCGGCTGCGGTATCGGCGCTGCCCGCAACATTGATTGTGGATGGGCCGGTTTGAAGAGCCCATTTCGCTCGCGCCCCTTGGACGCGTGCTCCATATTCTATTGCTTACGGCCAGGTGACAACGACCGCACGATTATCGGTCAGCCCGCACCTGTTACACGATCTTATCGCAACACGATTCTGCATTCATGGCTTATCGTTTCGTCCACACGGCCGATCTCCATCTCGATTCTCCCCTGCGGTCGCTGGCGCTTCGCAACGCCGATCTGGCCGATCTCGTGAGCGACGCCAGCCGGCAGGCGCTGGTGGCGATCGTTGACCTGTGCCTTGAGGAACAGGTCGATGCGCTCGTCATCGCCGGCGATCTCTATGACGGCGAGCAGACGTCGATGAAGACGGCGCGCTTCCTGGCAAGCCAGCTGGAACGGCTGCACCGAGCGGGGATTCATGTCTTCAAGATTCGCGGCAATCACGATGCAATGTCGAAGATCGCCAGGGAACTGGTAATGCCCGATACGGTGAAGATCTTCGGCGGCCATGCCGAGATCGTGGAGGTGACGAAAGGCAGCCTGTCCGTTGCGATCCACGGCATGAGCTTCGCCAAGCCGCACGCGCCGGACCCCCTTCTGCCGAAATTCAAGCCGGCGGTGGCGGGTGCGGTTAACATCGGTATTATGCACACGAGCCTCGCCGGATCGGCCGGCCATGACGTCTATGCGCCCTGCAACGTGCTCGACCTTCACGCCTCGGGGTTCGACTACTGGGCGCTCGGCCATCTCCACCAGCGCAGCCAGCATCCCGGCGCGGCGACGATCATCATGCCCGGCATGCCGCAGGGCCGCGACATCAATGAGTCGGGCGTCAAGACCGTATCGCTGGTGACCGTGGCGGACGACCGGACCGTGACGGTCGAGGAGCGGCGCACCAGCGTCGCGCAGTTCGAGCGCGTCGATGTCGACCTCACGGGTGTCGATGATTGGCGCGATGCGGCCATGGCGGTCGAAGCGGCACTGACGGCACAACGCGACCGCACGGCCTCGCCGCATCTCGTCGCCCGCCTCAGGCTTTCCGGCCGCACGCCGCTCTCCTGGCAGCTTCGCCGCGATGTCGACCTCATGCAGGCGGAAGCCGAGCAGCGCGGCGATCTGATCGGCCGGACCTGGATCGAGAAGCTGGAGCTCGCCTTCGAAGCGCCCTCGACCCTTGCAGACGCCTCCGCTGCCGATCCCATCGTGGGGCTGGCTGCGCTGATGCGGGACGAGGTCATCTCCCGTAGCGGGTTTCGCGACGATATCAGGGAGATGGTTCGGGACCTGCTCGCCGACCTGCCGGCCGAGAGCCGAGTATTCGCCGGCCATGACGAGGCGGGCTTCGAATGCTTCATCGACAACATTCTCGCCAACGGCGCCGACGACATCGCCGCCCGAATGAAGGCCGCGGACCGGGGAGAAAGCTGATGCGCCTGCGCCGCCTCGACCTCACCCGCTATGGCAAATTCACCGACCACTCGATCGGTTTCGGTCCGGCCCTTCCGGGCTCGCCCGACCTGCACATCGTCTACGGCCTCAACGAAGCGGGCAAGTCGACCACCTTTGCCGCCTATCTCGATCTGCTTTACGGCATAGGCGAGCGCAGCACCTACAATTTCCTGCATCCTTACAACACGATGAAGGTTGGCGCGCGGCTGGAATTCGATGATGCGGAATACGAGCTGGCGCGGCTCAAGCTTCGGACCGGCAGCCTCGTAGACGATCGGGGGCAAGCCGTGAACGAGGCGCTGCTCGCCGGCGCGCTCGGCGGCATCGGCCGCGAGGCCTACCGTACCATGTTCTCGCTCGACGACCAGTCGCTCAAGGACGGCGGCAATGCCATCATTCAAAGCAAGGGCGAGCTCGGCGAGTTGCTGTTCTCGGCAAGCTCCGGCCTCGCAGGCCTCAGCCGTTCGCTGGTAACGGCCGCCGACGAAGCCAATGGGATCTACAAGAGGCGGTCGTCCAGCACGAAGCTCGCCGAACTTAAACGCGCGCTCGAAGCGCTGAAGGCCGAGCGCAACGCCATCGACACGCTTGCCTCCACCTATTCTGCCCTGAAATCGACCCACGAGCAGGCCGAGGCCGCCTATGCCGGGACCACGCGGGAACTGGCCGAGGCCAAGGCCCGGCATCAGGAACTCACACGCCTTCTCGGTGCCCTGCCCGCGGCGCTAGAGCTCAGGCGGCTGGACACCGATGCAGCCGGCATGGGCGATCTGCCGCGGCCGCCATCCGAATGGTTCGCGCTGCTGCCGCAGCTATCCCGCGATGAGACGCGGCTGCAGGCGCTTGTCGAAACCGTTGACCGCACGCTGCGCCAGCTTGCCGACGAGATCGAGGCGATCGCGATCGACGACAAGGCGCTGGCGGTCGCCGCCCATATGGACCTGCTGGATCAGGGCCGGGCGCGTTATCTCGCGGCTGAGAGCGACCTGCCGAAACGCCGGCTGGCGCTGGCCGAACAGGAAGGTGTGCTGGTACGGCTGCTTGCCGATCTCGAGCAGCCGGGCAATGCGACGCCCGAGGCACTGCTGCTGCCCGCCTCGCTGATCGGCACCATCCGCGACCTCATCGAACGGCGTTCCGGCGTCGAGGCGAAACTGGCTGCCGCGGGGCGCGAGCTGGTGCGGGCGCGCGAAAATCTCGAAAGGCTGAGCAAGGAAGACGGCTCGCATAACGGAGCCGCGGTGCTCGATCCGGCGCGGCTTGGCCGCATCGAGGCCGCTCTCAGCCGGCTAACCGGGTCCGATCTCGCAGTGCGGCTCACCATGGAAGAACGTTCCCTTGTCCAGGCGAAGCGAATGCAGGCAAGCCAGTTTGCCCAGCTCGCGCCCTGGACCGGCGACGCCGCGGCCTTGCAATTGACGAGCGCGGCGGAGCCTCGGCAGATCGAAACCTGGCGTGGCCAGGCGACCGCTATCGACAAGCGGATCGGGGATCACGAGGCGCGACGGCGCGATCTCGGCACCGAACAGGCGCTGACCAGAGCCCGGATCGCCGCCTTCGTCGCCGGCGGTTCGATAGACGATGCCGAGGCCGTGAGACTGCGCGACGAACGCGATGCCGCCTGGCAGGTTCATCTCACCAGCCTGAATGCCGCCACTGCCCGGGCATTCGAGGAGCGGATGCGGAAGGACGACGTGGTGTCCGCCGGCCGGCTGTCGCGGGCGCAGGAGCTGGCGGAGCTGCGCCAGCTCCGCCAGACGGAAGCGGCAACGGCAGCGGCGATCGAACGGCAACGGGAACTGCTCGCCGAGGCGCGCGCCGAACATGAGGCGCTTGCCGAACGCATACGTGGTCTGCTGCCTGGCACCATCGAATATGACGCCGAAGCTTCAGCGCTTATTGCGACACTCGAGACCTGGAGCACCAAGCGGGCCGCGGCGCTGGCCGCCTGGGGCGATCTCCAGCGAGCCGAAGAGACGGTGGACGCGCTTCGCGGCGAACTGGACGGGCATACCGCGACGCTTGCGGCCAGTCTTGCGGATGCTGGTCTTGGTGACGCAAACCATCTGCCGGTGACCGAGCTGATGCAGACAGCAAATGAGATGCTTGCCGCCGGCAAAGCCGAGTGGGCGGCGCGGCAGGCGCATGAGAAGGCCATCGACGATCTCGGCCACGATCTCAGGGAACGGGAGCGCGACCGGCAGGAGGCGGAAGCCACTATAGCGGCCTGGGATCGGGAATGGGCGGGGGCGCTGTCGCGAAGCTGGTTTGCCGACAAGGCCGGCTCGATGGCGGCCGTCCGCGCCATGCTGAACGCGCTTGGCACACTGCCCGCCATCCTGAAGGAACGGGATGACCTCGCCAGCCGCGTTGCCGCGATGGAACGCGACCAGGAGCAATTCCGCGGGGATATTGCCGGTCTTCTCGCAGACTGCGGCCTCAGCCGGTTGGCGGCGGATACGCTCGCCTCCGCCAATGCGCTCGTCGAACGCCACGAGGCTGCGCGGCATGCGGCGCAACTTCGGGCAGACCGGCAGGCGGATCTCGAAAAACACTTGGAGAAACAACGGGCGTTGGAGGAAGAACTGGCCGTTCACAATGCCCGTAGGAACGAATTGACCAGCTATTTCGGCACGGACTCGCTTGCCTCAGTCGACGCATTCTTGAGCCAGGCCCGAGAGCGCGACCGGCTGGAGCAGCGGGCCGCCACCTTGCGCGGTCAGATCACCGAAGCATTACGCGCGACGAGTTTTTCCGAGGCCGAACGGCGCCTTGCCGATGTCGACTCCGATGCCGTCGAGCGCGATGCAATGGAGCTTGCCGCCCGGATCGAAGATCTCACCGAACGGGCGAAGCTTCTCTATTCCGACGTGTCGCTGGCGTGGCAGAAGCTCGAGGCCGTCGGCGGGGACGACGCGGTGGCCCGTATCGAGGCCAAACGCCGAACCATCTTCCTCGAGATCGAGGAACTGGCCGTGCGGCATCTGACGCTGCGCGCCGGCACGCTCGCGGCCGAACAGGCGCTGCACATCTATCGCGAAAAACATCGCAGCTCGATGATGAACCGCGCATCGGAAGCCTTTCACCTGATCACCGGCGGCAACTATTCCGGCCTGACGACGCAGCCCGACCGGGACAGGGAAATACTGATCGGCGTATCACGTGATGGCGGCTCGAAACTTGCAGACGCGATGTCGACGGGCACGCAGTTCCAGCTCTACCTGGCGCTGCGGCTGGCGGGTTATGAGGAATTCGCAGCGCTTCGCCGACCCGTGCCCTTCGTCGCCGACGATATTATGGAGAGCTTCGACAATCCTCGCTCCGAAGAGGTTTTCCGCCTGCTCGGCGACATGGCAAAGGTAGGACAGGTCATCTACCTCACGCATCACTGGCATCTCTGCGAGATCGCACGGGATGTCGTTCCGAACGTGACCATCCACCAACTGCCATGATTGGCCGCAAGATATGTCGCCCGCCGCATAGGTGCTTACTTACATCTGCTGTCCGGAGAATGTAGGCGAGATCAGACATCAGCAGCCGTCCTACCCGTTGCTTCGCTCGATCGGCTGAGGGATCTTAAAGCGCGACGCGAGACCTATATCGGCCCTTGGCTACCCGAACTGATCATCGAGATCGAAGAAAACCCCGAGTGATGCTGCGGATATTGGCATTGCTGGCGATCTCTGATCTAGTCTACCCGGCGTCCAGCCGCAGGCCTCATGGCATTCGAAACGAGCGAGAGCTGTATTCTCATGACCACTCACCGCTTCATTCCGACGAGCTTTCACAATGTCGTCGGCTCCCTTCCGCCAGCCCTGCGCATCGCCGATGGCGACACCGTCGTGACCGAGACTCTCGACGCCGCCGGACATGACAAGGATGGCGTCAAGCAGGCAACCGGCGGCAATCCGATGAACGGCCCGATCTTCGTGGAAGGCGCCGAGCCCGGGGATGCGTTGAAGGTCGAGATCGTCAGCATGATCCCGACCAGAGACACGGGGTTTACCCGAAGCGTCGTCGCCGCCAGTGTGGTCGATCCCGAGACGGTGCGTGACCTGCCGCCACGCGATATCGCCATCTGGGCCATCGACCGCGAGGCCTTGACCGTCCGGCTTTCCGAGCCGGTCGCAGGCCTGGAAAATTTCGTTCTGCCGCTCGCCCCGATGATTGGCTGTTTCGGCGTGGCGCCCAGCCTCGGCCAGGCGATATCGACCGCGACCAGCGGCGAATATGGCGGCAACATGGATTATCGGCTGTTCGGTCCCGGCACCACGGTTCGCTTTCCCGTGTCGGCTCCCGGCGCCTTGTTCTTTCTCGGCGATTGCCATGCCGTGCAGGGAGATGGTGAGATTGTCGGAACCGGCATCGAGACCACCTTCGAAGTCACCGTTCGCCTGACGGCGGAAAAAAAGGCCGGACTGGTATGGCCGCGCGGGGAAACTGCCGAAGACATCTTCACCATCGGCAACGCCCGACCGCTCGACCAGGCGCTCCAGCATGCCACCAGCGAAATGCTGACCTGGCTGGCGTCGGATTATGGCCTGGACAGAACGGCAGCCAGTCATCTGCTCGGCCAAGTCGTGCGTTACGACGTCGGCAACGTCTTCGATCCGGCCTATACGATGGCCTGCCGTGTTGCCAAGAAATGGCTGGTTCGTCGATAGGCGACCGCCAGCTGGCGATCAATGATTGGCCGGCGGCACTTCCTCAATCGTGCCGTGACAGGAAAGCGGAAACGGTCGCTAGGCAAAGCTGCTTTTCCTCGACATGCGGCATGTGGCTGGAATTTTCGAAGAGCACCCATTCGCAGCCGGGAACACGGTCGAGATAGGGCCTTACCACCAGGGGTGTCGCCTCGTCGTATTGGCCGGAGATCAGCAGCGTTGGGGCTTCGATGCGGTCGAGCCTGTTTTCGATCGTCCAGTCCTTCATCGTGCCGATGACATGAAATTCGGTCGGGCCATTCATGTTGCGGTAGACAGTGCTGTCCTCGTCCATGATTTCGAATGTCCGCGCCACTTCGGGTGGCCACGGCACCACGCGGCAGACATGGCGGTCATAAAAGACGCGGGAGGCGGCGATATAATCCGGATCGGTCAGGCTTCCCGCCACCTCATGCTTCAGCAGCGTGTCCTGCACCTCCTTCGGCAATTCCCGCCTCAGCCGGTTCGCTTCCGAAACCCAGGTGTACATGTTGGCCGGCGAGTTGGCGATGACGAGCGCCTTCAGGCCTGGCGGCCGGCGCACCGCATGTTCGGCGCCGAGCATGCCGCCCCAGGACTGGCCGAGAAAGGCATAACGATGCTGGATGCCGAGATGGGCAAGCAACGCGTCCAGCTCTTCGAGAAACAGGCCGACCGTCCAGAAATCCGGCCCTTTGTCGGGAAGGCGGGTAGAGTTGCCATTGCCGAGCTGGTCGTAATGAATGACCGGGCGGCCGTCGAGCGCGGCGATGTCCTTGAAGGAATCGACGTAGTCATGGGTGCAGCCGGGTCCTCCATGGGCGACGACGAGCGGCAGCTTGTCGCTTTCCAGCGATCCGGTGACACGATACCAGGTGCGATAGTCGTGAAAAGGCAAATAGGCTTCATTCGTCACGGTTTCGGCCACCGGTGTCTCCATCTCTTGGCATGTCGGAAACCATAACGCGGCGGCAGCGGCCAAGGCAGCTATCACAACTTATAGGGTGACCATTAATCGGCCGGCCGGTCCTCGAGTAGGCGGTAATGGGTGGCGCGCACCACGGCCTGGGTGCGGTTGCGCGCACCGAGCTTCTTTGCTGCGGCATTGAGATGCATCACGACGGTCGGCACCGAACGGCCGATGATGCGGGAGATTTCCTTGGCGGAAAAACCTTCCGCGGAATGGCGCAGACACTCGCGTTCCCGCTCGGTCAATCGGACCGTGCCGACGCTCAACGCCTTCTTGTCGAAAAGCGAATACGCCGTCTCGTGGAAGACATGGGCCAGCAGGTTGAAGTCGGCGATATAACGCAGCGCATGCCGTTCGAACTCACTGTTCCCACCGAAGCGGATGCCGGTAACTGTTGCATAGTCGCCGCCCGGCATATGGACCGGCACGGTGACGCCGGTCGACATGTCGCGTTCGTACAGGTAGCGCGCTACCGGCGCGGTGTCGTCGCTGATGAAGCGATTGATCAGTGTGTCGGCATCGGTGTCGTAGTTCCAGAAGAACGGCGCCGTGCTGCGCAGCGCCACCTGCTGGACAGGATCGATGCGGAAATAACCGCGGTCGAACCAATAGTCGTGCATATCGTCGGAAATATTCCGGAGCTTCAGCAGCGATGGTATCATGATCGCGCCGTCGAGATCGTAGGGCACCGGCGTATAGTCGTAGATCAGCGCCTCGAAGCCGATCTGCTTCATCGCCTCGAAGGCCTGGTCGATCCGGCCCTCCAGCGTTTCGTGCGCCGTAAACTGCCGTCTGATCGTTCCGATGTCGTCAATCATTGCCTCGTCAAGCATGGGCGGCTCCCGGTTCGGCATGCACCCCACCCTATCACTTCTTATAGCTGGCACGGAGCGAGATTTGCGATAAAAAATTAACCATGCCCAAATATTGAGCAAGCGAAATCTTCTGCCGGAGCGATCAATGTGGCGTGAAATACGGCCGGACCAGCGGTTCGAGATCGATGTCGACGGTCATCACGTCGTTGCCTATAGCTTCGGGGCCGGCAGCGAGACGGTTTTCTGCCTGAATGGCGGACCCGGCCTGCCCTGCGATTACCTGCGCGAGGCGCATTCCTGCCTGATCGACAAGGGCTACCGCGTCATCGCCTTCGACCAGCTCGGCACCGGCGCATCCGATCGGCCCGACGATCTCTCGCTCTGGACGATCGGCCGCTATGTCGAGGAAACGGAGACCGTGCGCAAGGCGCTGGGGCTCGGCAAAGTCCATCTGCTCGGCCATTCCTGGGGCGGGTGGCTGGCGATCGACTACGCGTTGACCTACCCCGAAAATTTGAAGACGCTGATCCTCGAGGATACCGTTGCCGACATGCCGCATCTGATTTCGGAACTGGAACGGCTGCGGGCGGCACTCGGTCCCGAAACGGTCTCGATGATGCAGAAGCACGAGGCGCAGGGCACCTACAATCACCCGGAATATCTCGCAGCCGTCACCATTCTCAACTATCGCCACGTCTGCCGCCTGGCGGAATGGCCGGCGCCGGTGCGCCGCTCGCTCGACGATTGGAACATGGCGCCCTATGAGACCATGCAAGGGCCGAACGAGTTTCTCTATACCGGCAACCTCAAGGACTGGAACCGCATCCCCGATCTGCCGCGCCTGATGCTGCCGGTGCTGATCACGACTGGAGAGCATGACGAGCTGACGCCGGCCTGTGCGCTGAGGATGAAGCTTGCCCTGCCAAATGCCGAGCTCAAGGTGTTTGCCAATGCCAGCCACATGCCGTTCTATGAGAACCCGCAGGATTATTATCCAGCACTTCTCGATTTTCTCGCCCGGCACGAGGCAGGCTGATGCAACAGGAAGCGGACCGAACCCGACGAAGACAAAGGGGCGATCGCCGTCATGCATCGCTATAAATTCGTTCTGACGCGACCGCTGCAGTTTCTGCCGGTCATCTTCGGCATTAGCGTCATCACTTTCATCCTGGTTCGGCTGATTCCCGGCGATCCGGCGCGCAACATTCTTGGCACGCGCGCGACGCCGGCGGCTCTCGCCAGCATCCGCGCCCAGTACGGTCTCGACCAGCCGATGTGGCTGCAATATGTCTATTTCCTCAAGAATCTTGCCAATGGCGAAATGGGCAAGTCGATCCTCTACAAGATCGACGTGCTGAAGCTGATCGTCACCCGCGTCGAGCCGACGCTCGCGCTCGTCGTCTCCAGCGTCGTGCTTTCGGTCCTGATCGCAGTGCCGATGTCGGCAATCGCCGCACGCAATGCCGGCCGGGCTCCGGATCATGCGGTGCGCATCATCTCGACCTTCGGCATCGGATTTCCGCCCTTCTGGCTGGGGCTGATGCTGATCATCCTGTTCAGCGTTGATCTCGGTATCCTGCCGGTCTCGGGCTATGGCGCGACGATCGGCGAAAAGCTGTCGCATCTGGTGCTGCCGAGCCTGACGGTTGCGCTGTCGCTCTCGACCGTGCTGACGCGCAGCCTGCGGGCGGCAATGATCGAGCAGCTGAAATCGGATGTGGCGACCGCGGCGCGCGCCCGCGGCATGCCCGAAGGCATCGTCTTCTGGCGGCATGTGCTGCCGAATTCGCTGGTGCCGACGATTAATCTGCTTGCCGTCAACATCGGCTGGCTGATCGGCGGCACTGTGGTAGTCGAGAGCGTCTTTGCGCTGCCCGGCATGGGACAGCTGCTCGTCAGGGCGATCTTCTCACGCGACTACATGGTGGTTCAAGGCGTCGCCATGGTCTTTGCCTGCGCCACTGTGCTTATCAATTTCATCGCCGACATCGTCACTGTCGCCGTCGATCCGAGGGTGAAGCTATGAGCATCGAGGCGGTCGCCCCCGCCTCCCTCGGCTGGCGCCGGTTCTTCGGCCGGCGGCCGATGCTTGTGCTCAGTGCCGGCCTGCTGCTGTTCTTCGTCCTGCTGGCGATCGGTGCGCCCCTCGTCGCGCCTTACGACCCGATCATGCAGAATGCCGAGGTGCGCCTGCAGGCGCCTTCATTGTTGCATCCCTTCGGCACCGACAATTTTGGCCGCGATATTCTCTCCCGCGTTATCTGGGGCGCGCGCCTCGACCTGCAGATGGCGCTGATCGGCGTCATCTTCCCGTTCCTGATCGGCACGATCGTGGGCACGATCGCCGGCTTCTTCGGCGGCATCGTCGATGCGCTGTTCATGCGTCTTGTCGATATCATCCTCGCCTTCCCCTTCCTCGTGCTGATGCTGTCGATCATCGCCATCCTCGGCCCGGGTCTTGGCAGTTTCTATATCGCCATGGCGCTGGTCGGCTGGGTCTCCTATGCGCGGCTGATCCGGGCGCAGATGCTGGTGCTGAAGGGCAGCGACTATGCCGTTGCCGCTGTCAGCCTCGGCTTCAGCCGCCCACGGATCATGTTCCGCCACCTGCTGCCGAACGCGATCGCCGGCTCGATCGTCTTTTCGATGTCCGATGCGACGCTGGTGCTGCTCAGCGGCGCTGCCGTCAGCTATCTCGGCCTCGGCGTCCAGCCGCCGATTGCCGAATGGGGCGTCATGGTCGCCGAAGGACAGAGCTTCATCACCACGGCATGGTGGATCACTTTGTTTCCCGGCCTCTCCATCGTCTGCCTCGCCTTCGGCTTCAGCATGCTGGGCGATGCCCTCGGCGAACTGCTGGGGGTGCATGAATGAGCGGCTCGAGGCTATCCGTTCGCGATCTCACAGTCAGGGCGCATGTAGATTCCGGCCCGCGCACGCTGCTCGATGCGGTCTCGCTCGACCTCGGCAAGGGTGAGATTCTCGGCCTCGTCGGCGAAAGCGGCTCGGGCAAGAGCCTGTTCTGCCGTTCCCTGGTGCGCCTGCTGCCCTCCTCGCTGCTGAAGATCGAAAGCGGTAGCGTCCTGCTCGAAGGGCGCGACCTCATGCGGATCGACGATGGCGAGATGCTGAAAGTGCGCGGCGGCGAGATCGGCATGATCTTCCAGAACCCGACCAGCCATCTCGACCCGGTGATGCGGATCGGCGATCAGATCGCCGAGGGCATCCGCTATCACCAGGGCCTCGGTGCCCGCGAGGCCCGCACCGCAGCGACGGAAATCCTGGCGCAGGTCGGTTTTCCCGATCCCGTGCGCCAATATGACAGCTACCCGCACGAATTTTCCGGTGGCATGCGGCAGCGGGCGATGATCGGCGTGGCGCTGTCCTGCAGTCCGAAGATCCTGATCGCCGACGAGCCGACCACGGCGCTCGACGTGACCATCCAGGCGCAGATCCTGCGGCTGCTGATGGAGATTCGCGACCGGCGCGGGCTGTCGATCATTCTGATCACCCACGATCTCGGCATCGTCGCCCAGACCTGCGACCGCATCGCCGTGCTGCGCGGCGGCAAGCTCATCGAGGAGGGGCCGAAGCGGGCGATCCTGACGCTGCCGCAGCACCCCTATACGATCAACCTGATCAACAGCCACCCTTCCCTGCCGGGCGAGATATCAGCGCCGCTGCCGGACATTGCCGAAGCCGGCCAGCCGGTGAGGCCATTGCTTGAAATCGACGATCTCCACGTGCGCTTCAAAACCGGCGGCAGCCTGTTCAAGGGCGGTGCCAGAAATGTCAGCGCCGTTGCCGGCGTCAGCCTGCAGATCATGCCCGGCGAGACGGTCGGCATTGTCGGTGAATCCGGCAGCGGCAAGAGCACGCTTGCCCGTGCTGTGCTCGGTCTCACACGGATTTCGTCCGGTCACGTCACCTTCGACGGCGTCGATCTGGCCCAGCAGAAAAGTGCTGGCCTGGCAAAACTCAGGCGCGAGACGGCGATGGTGTTCCAGGACCCATACAATGCGCTCAATCCGAGGCTGACGATCGGGCAGATGCTGGCCGAAGTGCTGAAGGTGCAGGGCAAGGTCGCCAGGAGCGATATCCAGGCGCGGATCGGCGAACTGCTCGATCTCGTCGGCCTCGAACGCGAATTCGCCGGCCGCAAACCGCGCAGCATGAGCGGCGGCCAGTGCCAGCGTGCCGGCATTGCCCGAGCCCTCGCCGTCGATCCGAAGCTGATCATCGCCGACGAATGCGTGGCGGCCCTCGACGTCACCATCCAGGCGCAGATCATCGAGCTCTTCCGCGAGCTCACGGCGAAGATGAACCTCACGCTGATCTTCATTGCCCATGATCTCGCAATCGTCCGCAATCTCTGCGAACGCGTCGTCGTGATGTATCGCGGCGAGATCGTCGAGGAAGGTCGCTCAGAAGAAGTCTTCGCGCGGCCGAAACATCCCTATACGGCGGCGCTGATCGCCGCCATTCCCGACATCGATCCTGACAAGCGGCTGCTTCAAGACGCCGACGGCAAGGACGATCCGCATTCGAAGCCGATTCAATCAATCAAGCGCATGCCATAACAACGAAGGGAACGAACTCATGACAAACAGGTGGAAATCAATCGGGCTTGCAGCCTTGCTCGCCGGTCTGACGCTCAGTGCAAGCTATGCGGAGGCCGCCGGTGTACTCACCATCGGCCGCCGCGAGGATTCGACGACATTCGATCCGATCAAAACAGCGCAGAACATCGACAACTGGGTGTTCTCCAACGTCTACGACGTGTTGATCCGCGTCGACAAGACTGGCACGAAACTGGAGCCGGGCCTTGCCGAAAGCTGGACCACCTCGGATGACGGGCTGACCTACACGTTCAAGATCCGCGACGCGAAATTTTCCGACGGTTCGCCGCTGACGGCGGAGGACGCGGCCTACAGCCTGCTGCGCATCCGCGATGACGCGGCCTCGCTCTGGAGCGATTCCTACAAGGTGATCGACACGGCGGTCGCAACCGACGCCCATACGCTGACGATCAAGCTCAAGAACCCGTCCGCGCCGTTCCTTTCGACTCTGGCACTGCCGAATGCCTCCGTCATCTCCAAGAAGGGCATGGAATCGCTTGGTCCCGACGCCTATGGCGAAAAGCCGATCGCATCCGGCGCCTTCGTGGTCGAGGAATGGCGGCGCGGCGACCGCGTCATTCTCAAGAAGAACCCGAATTTCTGGCAGGCGGACCGGGTGAAGCTCGACGGTGTCGAGTGGATCTCGGTGCCTGACGACAATACCCGCATGCTGAACGTCCAGGCCGGTGAACTGGATACGGCGATCTTCGTGCCCTTCTCCCGCGTCGAGGAGTTGAAGAAGGACCCCAACCTCAACGTCGATATCGACGCTTCGACCCGCGAGGATCATCTGCTGATCAACCATGCGCATGGCGCGCTCGGCAAGAAGGAAGTCCGCCAGGCGCTTGATCTCGCGATCGACAAGAAGGCGATCGTCGATACCGTTACCTTCGGCCAGGGCACGGTCGCCAACTCCTACATTCCGAAGGGCGCACTCTATTATTATGCCGACAATCTGCAGCGACCTTATGATTCAGAGAAGGCAAAGGAGCTGTTGGCGGCTGCCGGCGCCTCGGACCTGACGCTGAATTATTTGGTGCGCGCCGGCGACGAAGTCGACGAGCAGACGGCCGTGCTGGTCCAGCAGCAACTGCAGAAGGCGGGCATCACCGCCAACCTGCAGAAAGTCGATCCGAGCCAGGAATGGGACATGACGGTTGCCGGCGACTACGATATCTCGGTCAACTACTGGACCAACGACATTCTCGATCCGGACCAGAAGACCACCTTCGTCCTCGGCCACGATTCCAACAACAACTACTCTACCAATTACAAGAGCGAGGCGGTGAAGGAACTGGTTGCCAAGGCGCGTCTCGAGCTCGATCCGAAGAAGCGCGAACAGATGTATGTCGATCTGCAGAAGATGGCCAAGGACGACGTCAACTGGATCGACCTCTATTACAGCCCCTATATCAACGTCTCACGCAAGAATATCGAGAACTTCTACCAGAACCCGCTCGGCCGGTTCTTCCTGGAAGATACGGTCAAGAACTGAGTTCTGACAGCATGCAGATGTTCCGCCGCCGTAAAGGCGGCGGAACATAATTTGTTGCTGCGACACGTGGCTGGGGCCGCTTGCTTACTCGGCGGCAGCGAGCTTGTCCTGCGTCCTGGTGTCGAAGTCGCTGGCGTCGTGGCGCTCGTGCAACTGGCTCGAGGGCTCACCGGAGAGGCGGTTGACCATCCGGCCGCGTTGCACGGCCGGCCTGCTGTAGATGCTGTCTGCCCAGCGCAGCACGTTCTTATACTCTTCCACCTGCAGAAACTCGGCTGCGCCGTAGGTCCAGCCCTTCACCAACCCGCCATACCAGGGCCAGACGGCAATATCGGCGATCGTATAATCGCTGCCTGCCAGATACTCGCTTTCGGCAAGGCGACGATCGAGCACGTCGAGCTGACGCTTCACCTCCATTGCAAATCGGTCGATCGCATATTCGATCTTCGTCGGCGCATAGGCGTAGAAATGGCCAAAGCCGCCGCCCAGGTAGGGGGCGCTTCCCATCTGCCAGAACAGCCATGACAGGCATTCGGCGCGGGCGGCCGGTTCAGTCGGCAGGAAGGCGCCGAACTTTTCCGCGAGATAGGTCAAGATGGCGCCCGATTCGAAGACACGGATCGGCTTTGGCCCGCTACGGTCCATCAGCGCCGGTATCTTGGAATTGGGATTGACCGCGACGAAGCCGCTGCCGAACTGGTCGCCATCGCCGATCTTGATCAGCCAGGCGTCATACTCCGCACCTTCATGGCCAAGCGCCAGCAGCTCCTCGAGCATGATAGTGACCTTCTGGCCGTTCGGGGTGCCGAGCGAATAGAGCTGCAGCGGATGGCGGCCGACCGGAAGCTCCTTGTCATGCGTCGGCCCTGCGATCGGGCGGTTGATACTGGCGAATTGGCCGCCATTCGCCTTGTTCCAGGTCCAGACCTTCGGGGGTGTATAATCGGGAGAACCGCTCATCTTTCAAACTCCTGGCATTGATCGGACAGAGCGCGGCGCCGGTTGGGGCCGCCGCATTTTTCCTGACATAGCAGAGGCGATGAGGTTTTGTCAGAGGTGTCGGAGAAGGTTCACACAATCGTCAGAGTGTTGGAAAGCCCATGGCTCCATCTCTCATATTCGGTTGCTGCGACTATTGCTTGACCATTGCGATCAGTTTTCGGTTCCCGAGGAAGCGATGATCTCGTCCAGCTGTCCGACGAGCACGCGGCTGCCCTCCACGTCGCCAGCCATCCTGGCAAAGAGGTCCGCCATGCCGCGGAAGATGGTCGCCGCGGGATCATCGTCTCCAAGGAAATCGGCAATCTCCTGCATTTCGGCGACCCATCGATAGGCCTTCGGGTACATGTCGGGAATGGATCTCGACAGCTTGCGATCGACGTCCGGAAGGCTTTCGGAGAGTTCGGCTTTCAGGCTTTCGGCAGCACCCGAGCGCGATGCGGCAAGCAGCATGGCGGTGCCGAGGCCGGTAAATCCCTTGTTGATGCCGGCATAACACATCTTCAGGGCCGAGGCGGCGCCGAGCGGTCCGTCGAGCCTGCGGATCCTGAGGCCGCAATCCTCGAGCAGCCGGCTCCGCTCCGCGGTATCGCCGCTGATATAGATGGTCGGACCTGATTTGCCGGGGACCGGCGGCCCGCCGATGATCGCTCCGTCAAGCACCTCGATGCCGCTGCCTTCGAAGCGTGCCGCCAAAGCCTGCATCGTTTTCGGCGCAATCGCGTTGAGGTCGATGAAGGGAGGCGGCGCCTGCATCTCCGACGATATGTCCGCGACGAGTCCGGCGACCTTGATCGCCTGCGCCGGTGGGACGATCGACAGGATCAACTCAGCCTTCGTCAGCTCCTGGTGGCCGACCGGCACCATGCCGGCTGCCTTTGCCCGCACAATCGTCTGCTCGCTCCTGCCCTCAAGATAGGTCAGCACCGTAGCGCCGTGGTCGATCAGCCGTTTGGCGACGGCACTTCCCATCGCACCCGATCCGATAATCGCAAAATTCGGCATGTGAACCTCAATCAGTGACGACACCGGGTTAGAAATGTTGCTGGAGACCATGCCGTCAACTGCGACGATACAGCCGGAGGTTCGTTCACAAGCAGTTGGCCGTTTCATGCGCGCTGCCGTTGCGGCACTTTTTCTTGATATTCGTCAATGCCGGAATGGTCGACACCGGTATGATCGGTGTTATCATTCGCATTCGAGGATATGGATTTCAATGTATCGGACGATCATCTGCGGCATCGGCATGGGTTCCAGGGAAACGGCAAGCCGCCTTTTGCGTCGGGCTGCTGCGCTGGTGGATAAAGGCGGGAGCCTCGTCGTCATGCACGTCATCGAGGGTATCCCCCACCGTCACCTGACGGAGCTTCCCGAAGAATTCGAAACGACCGCGATCGTCGACGCCGAAAAGAAGCTTGCATCGCTTTGTAAAGAGATGGGAGTTCCGGCAACGATCGAGGTTCGTATCGGCGTCGCCGCCTCCGTGCTCGTTTCCGTTGCAAGGGAGAAGTCGGCCGATCTCATCCTGCTTTCATCCCATGTGACGGATATCACCGACTACGTCTTCTCCTCGATCGTCGACAAGGTCGTGCGCCACGCCGGGTGCTCGGTTCTCATCGACCGGCGACCCGATCCCGCGCATGAAGGCTCGGCGCCTCAAGTGGAAGACGCGACGTTGTTTTAGTTCCGCTGCGGATTGACGAAGTCGATCGGAGCGACCGGCCTCCCCTCCCCGGCGGCGGCCCGACAACCTATATCATCCCCAAGCCAACCAGCAGTATTCGCTGCCTGACCGGAGATATGCATGAGCCAGGATCCATATGAGCTTCTGGGCGTAAAACGGGATGCGACGCAAAAGGATATTCAAAGCGCGTTCCGCAAGCTCGCCAAGAAACTTCACCCCGACCTCAACCCCGGCGACAAAAAGGCCGAGGAACGGTTCAAGGAAATTTCAACCGCCTACGAGATCTTGAGCGACGAGGAAAAACGCGGACGCTTCGATCGCGGCGAGATCGATATAACAGGCGCCGAGCGGGCGCAGCGCAATTATTACCGCGACTATGCCTCAAAGAGCGGGCCGGGCGATCCCTACCACAACAGCGCCGGCTTTGCGGATTTCAGCGATGCCGACGATATTTTCGCCAGCTTCTTTTCACGTCGTGCCGGCGGCGGCCAGACCCGTGGTCGTGGCCGTGACCGGCAATTCTCCATGGAGGTCGACTTTCTCGAGGCGGTCAACGGCACCAGGACGGAGGTCAAGATGCCGAACGGTCCGGCGCTGGACGTACAGATCCCGCCGGGGACGCGCGACGGCCAGACCTTGCGGCTGCGCGGCAAGGGCGAGCCGGGCATTGGAGGCGGGCCGACAGGTGATGCCCTGATCGAAATCCGTGTGACCCCACACCGCTTCTTCACGCGAGACGGCGACGATATCCGCCTGGAACTACCGATCTCCCTCAGCGAGGCCGTGCTCGGCGGCAAAGTCCGTGTGCCGACCCCTTCCGGACCAGTCAATTTGACGCTCCCGCCTTATTCGAACAGCGGCAAGGTCCTGCGTCTCAAGGGCAAAGGTGTTGCAAAACGTGGCGGCGAACACGGCGACGTCTACATTTCGCTGAAGATTGTGCTGCCCGACGCCCCGGATGAACGGCTGACGGCCTTGATGAAGGAATGGGCAACGGCAAACTCCTACGATCCGAGAAAGAACATGGAGGCTTGATCATGAATGATCTCGAATTCCGTCTTTACTTGAAAATCGACGTCATCCAGCTTGACCTCTGGATCGAACAGGGTTGGCTGATCCCGGAGACATCAGACGGCCGGAGGCAATTTCGCGACGCCGACGTTGCACGCGCCAGGCTGATCCTGGACCTCATGGGAAACATGGGTGTCAACGAAGCCGGCGTCGATATCGTCATGGAGCTGGTCGACGAATTGCACGGCCTGCGGGGAACGATGGGCAAGCTGATGGCGGCCATCGGCAAGCAGGAGCGGGATGTTCAGCGCCGGCTGCTCGAGAGCCTCGAGGAGATCGACCGGTTTTAGATCGGCCGAATTCTCAGGTGGTGAACCAATAGCGGACGATGTGGAAGAACAGCGGCGCTGCGAAGGTGATGGAATCCAAGCGGTCGAGCACGCCGCCATGGCCCTCGATCACATAGCCCCAGTCCTTGGCATTGAGATCGCGCTTGATGGCCGAGAGCACGAAGCCGCCGAAGAAGCCGGCGACGACGATGACGGTGCTGACGGCCGCGGCCTGCAGCGGCGAGAACGGCGTCAGGCGATAGAGCAGCGTTCCGACAAGGATCGCCGAGGCGCCGCCGCCGATCAGGCCTTCCAGCGTTTTCGACGGGCTGATGTTCGGCGAGAAGCGGTGCTTTCCGAGAAGCTTGCCCCAGACATACTGGAAGACGTCACTGAGCTGCACGACGATGACGAGATAGACGAGAAGAAGTGCCGACGGTGTGTCGGTCTGCAGCATCAGCAGCGCCGGCGCGTGGCTGATCGAATAGACCGTCAGCATCAGGCCCCATTGCACCCTGGCGCTGCGCGCCAGGAATTCGTTGACATCGCCCGTCAGGGTCGCCACCGCCGGCAGGATCAGGAAGGCATATACGGGGATGAAGATCGCAAAGAGGCCGTACCATAGCGTTCCGAGCAGCACATAGTGCACCGGCAGGACGACGAAGAAGGAGAGGAACAATGCCAGGTGGTCGCCGCGCCGCGACGGCGTCAACGTCCAGAATTCACGAAGCGCCATGAAGGAGAGGAACGCGAACAGGATGACCACCGCCGTATCGCCGAGCAGGATCGCGCCGCCGAATATGGCGACCATGATCCACCAGGAGCGGATACGGGCGTTGAGGTTGTGGACGGTGGCGACGGAGCCGGGCTCGGTCGCGCGCCGTTGCAGGATGAAGCCGATGGCCGAGGCGGCGGCAAGCAGGGCGAGGATGGCGGCAAGTACCAGGGAAAACAGGCTGGTCATCTGACAGGCCCCCCGTCTGCGAGCTCGACGACCGCGGCCCGGGCGCGGGCCAGGAAGGCATTCTTTTCCTCGCCGGGTTCGACGCGCAGCGGCTTGCCGAAACGCGCGGTGCAGGTGATCGGGACGATCAGCATGCTTCCTTTCGGCAGGATACGCTGCAGATTGTCGAGATGGATCGGTATGAGGTCGACATCGGGAAAGCGGCAGGCCAGGCGATAGATGCCGCTGCGGAACGGGGCGATCTCTTCAGTGGCGCTTCTCGTGCCTTCGGGAAAAATCAGGATCGAACGCCCCTCTTCGAGAAGGCGCTCGAGGGGCTCCAGCGGGTTGCTGTCCGGCAGAGGCTTGCGGTCGATCAGGACGGCGCGCAGGCCTTTCTCGGCGATAAAACGGCGAAAGGCGCTGGTTCCCCAATAGTCGCGCGCCGCCACCGGATGGGTCAGCCGCCGCACCGGATACGGCAGGGCGGCCATGACGGCGACGGTATCGACATGGCTGTTGTGATTGGCGAAATAGATGCGGCGGCGCGTGTCGGGCGCACAGCCCCGCCACTCGCTTCGGGCGCCGACCACGATACGGACGAACAGCACCAGAAGACGACGAATAAGAGGAATCATGGTCTCTCCATCGAACGGACAAGCGTTATCGTGCGCGTGACGCAGGTGACGAGGCTGCCGGCCGCGATGATGGCGGAGGTTAGGATCAGCGATCGATGGCTGGCGAAGACCAGTGTCTCCACACTCTGGGCAACGAGGCCGGCCGTCAGCACCGCCATGCGGCGCTGCTTGGCCATGATGCCGCTGAAGTCCTGGGCAAGGCCGACCGATCCTCCGAAGACCCTGATATAGGCGGTGAGTGCGGCGAGCAGCGCAGCAAGCCAGCCAAGCCAGGCAAAACCGCAGGCATAACCGGCGGCGACGAGCAGCAGACTGTCGGCGATCCGGTCGGGGAATTCGTTATAGATCGGCCCGCTCCTGGTTTTCTTGCCGCCTTCGATTGCGACCATGCCGTCGAGCAGGTTGCACACGAGCCGCAGCTGCACAGAGATCGCGGCGCCGATCATAACGATTGGGTGCGTTGTGAGCAGGATCAGCGCCGCGCCGATGCCGGCAAAGAGGATCGACAGCAGCGAAATACCGTTCGGCGTGACGCCGGTGCGCGCGAGCCATGCGCTCATGCCGATCGCCCAGCGCGACGACCGGCTCGCAATCGGTCGCCGTGAGGCGGCCTCTTCTTCCCCCATTTTCATTTCCCCAAACCCGATCTCCTTGCATATCCTGCCGATGTCGTCGCGCCAAGCCGTCCCGCACTCTAAATTCCGCGCGAGGTCCCGCTCGCGCCAGGCCGCGTTCATTCGGCCGAATCCCGACGCGATACGAGTTCGGAAAAACGGCTGAAGGATCCGGGGCGATGGATCGAACAGCCTGATTTTTAAGCCCATTTGGCGCTTGACACATTTTTGGGCGCTACCTATGATTTTTGAACCAAACGGTAAAAAAAGGGGAGCAGTCAATGACCAAAGACATCCTTATTTCACGCCGGACAGTGATCGCGTCAGGCATTGCGCTTGGCGTCAGCGGCTTTGTCCCGCTGGCGAGAGCTGCCGCGCCGCTGAAGGTTGCGGGCATCCATGCATCGCCGGTCGAAAATGCCTGGAACTCCTGTTTGCACAAGGCCCTGCAGGACGCGGCCAAGGAAGGCGTCATCGAATATGTCTTCTCCGAAGGCGTCTCCGGCACCGATTATCCCCGCGCCATGCGCGAATATGCCGAACAGGGCAACAAGCTGATTATCGGCGAGGCCTATGCGGTGGAGAAAGAAGCTCGGCAGGTCGCGGCCGATTATCCCGATACAGCCTTCGTGCTCGGGTCGAGCGGCGAGCAGGCTGGCGACAATTTCGGCGTCTTCGGCACCTGGAACCATGACGGCGCCTATCTTGCCGGCATGCTCGCGGGCAAAATGACCAAGTCCAATGTCGTCGGTTCCGTCGGCGCCATTCCGATCCCCGAGGTCAACATGCTGATCAATGCGTTTGCGGCCGGCGTCAAGGCCGTCAATCCGGACGCCAAGCACCTGGTCTCGTTCATCGGCACCTTCTTCGATCCGCCGAAGGCGCGGGAAGCTGGTCTTGCCCAGATCGACGCCGGCGCCGACATCCTGTTCGGCGAGCGCATCGGCACTGCCGATGCCGCCAAGGAGCGCGGCATCAAGTCGGTCGGCTCGCTGATCGACTATACGCCGCGTTACCCGGATACGGTGTTTGCCAACGCCATGTGGTATTTCCGCCCGATCCTGGATGCCGCGATCGCCGATGTCGCCGCCGGAAAGCCTGTCGGCAGGAACTACACGTCCTACGGCCTGATGAAGGAAGGCGGCAGCGATATCGTCTTCGTCAAGGGTGTAGCACCCGCTGAGGCCGAGGCTGCGATGGAGGCCAAGCGGGCGGAGATCAAGGCCGGCACCTTCGAAGTTCCGAAGATGATGGACGAGCCAAAGTAAACAGGCTGATGAAAGGCGATGCGACCGATCTCGCGGCAGCAATCAGGCATGGCAGCCTGAGCGCTGCGGAGGCGATGCAGGCTTCTCTTGCCGCAGCCGAGCGGCAGGAGCCGCTCGGCGCGATCGCCTATCTCGATGCCGCCATGGGTCTCGCCTCGGCAAACGGTCGCGACCGGGAGCGGCGGAGCGAGCCCGAACGCTTTTCCAACAGGCCGTTTGCCGGCGTGCCGATCTTGGCGAAGGATCTTGGCGGCCCCTTCGCTGGGTTGCCGGTGACGGCCGGCTCCCGTCTCTTCGAAAGAAGGGGCGGCGAAGCGGATTCCGATCTCGCTTCCCTTTTCCGCGAGGCCGGCTTCTGTCTGTTCGGCCTGACGACCAGCCCGGAATTCGGACTGTCGCTTGCGAGCGAACCAGCAGTCGGGCCGATCTGCCGCAATCCGCTCGATCCGGCCCGCACCGCGGGCGGTTCCTCGGGCGGTGCGGCGGCAGCGGTTGCCGCCGGGATCGTCGCGATTGCGCATGCCACCGATGCCGGCGGTTCGATTCGTGTGCCCGCTGCCTGCTGTGGCCTTGTTGGAATGAAGCCGACGCGCGGCGCCATCCCGGGCGGGCCATCTTTCGGCAATCACCTCGCCGGCATTGCGAGCGAACTCGCGGTTTGCCGTTCGGTGCGGGATACGGCGCTGATTTTCGACGAGCTGAGCGGCAATTCACGAGGTCCCTTTGCGGATCCCGCCCCTGTCGATATCGACAACGAGCGTTTGCGGATCGGCCTGTTGACCGATACCGGAGCGGCCTATCCGACCGAGGGTGATCGGCTTGCAACTGTCGAGGCTGCGGCTCGTGCCCTTGAGAGCGACGGGCACGTCATCGTTCCGCTGAGCTGGACCGAGTTCGCATGGAGTGTCACTTCAAGCGGCCGCGCCTTCGCCGATATCGTCTCCGTCAACCTTGCGGCGCTCATCGAGGCGGCGGCGCTTGATGAAAGCAGAGCCGAGCGACTGACGCAGGCTTTCGCGGCGCGCGGACGGGCGCTGTCGGCGACATCGCTCTGGAACACGCTGAACGATGCCGTCCTCGTGAGCCATAAGCTCTGGGCGCTATTCGACAGGGTCGATTGCATCCTCATGCCGATGCTTTCGTCTGCGCCTCTTGCGATCGGCTCCTTTCCGTCCGATCATGCCGACACGGATCTGCATCTCGAGCGGATGACGGCATTTGCGCCGCTTGCCTGCCTCGCCAATATTTCGGGTTTTCCTGCTTTGACACTGCCTTTCGGACAGGATGAGCACGCCATGCCGCTGCCGGTGCAGATCATGGCGCCGATGGGCCACGAGCCGCGGCTCCTGTCACTTGCCGCACGTCTGGAGACCGAGGGGCGGTGGCGCCACCGCTTTCCCGTTGCAGGGCTGCCGTCATGACCGGGCCCGTGCTGGAGATTATCGGCGTCAGCAAGCGCTTCGGCGCCAATCTTGCCAATGACGATATTTCCATGACGCTTGCCGGGGGTGAGGTCGTCGCCCTTCTCGGCGAGAACGGTGCGGGCAAGACCACGCTGATGAGCATCCTTTTCGGCCACTACATGCCGGATGCCGGCCGAATCCTGATCGAGGGCACGGAGGTGCCGCAGGGCAAGCCGCGCGCGGCGATCCGCGCCGGCGTCGGCATGGTACATCAGCATTTTTCGCTGGCGCCCAATCTGACCGTCCTTGAAAATGTCATGACCGGCACGGAAAGACTGTGGTCCTGGCGCTCAAGGACATCAGCGGCGCGGACAAAGCTCTTGGCAATTTCCGAGCGCTTCGGCCTTAAGGTCGATCCGGATGCCCGCCTTGGCGACTTGTCGGTTGGTGAGCAGCAGCGGGTCGAAATCCTCAAGGCGCTCTATAACGATGCCCGGATCCTCATCCTCGACGAGCCGACGGCGGTTTTGACCAATATCGAGGCCGAACGGCTGTTCACGACGCTGAAGGAAATGGCTCGCCAGGGCCTGTCGCTGATCTTCATCTCCCACAAGCTCGACGAGGTCATGGCGGCCGCCGATCGCATCGTCGTCCTGCGCGGCGGCAAGATGGTCGCCGAACGCAAGGTGTCGGAAACCAGCAAGGCGGAACTCGCTGAACTGATGGTCGGGCGCCGTGTGACGCGGCCCGTGCGCGAGCCGTCGACACCTGGTGCCGTTGCCCTCGAAGCGGCCGATGTGACGGTGCGCATCGGCGGCGTCGATCGGCTGAAATCGATCAGCTTCCGCCTGTACCAGGGCGAGATCCTCGGCATTATCGGCGTTTCCGGCAATGGCCAGGCGGCATTGGCGCATCTTCTCTCCGGCACGCTCTCGCGGAGTGCCGGCGACCTTCTGCTGTTCGGGGAAGCCATCGGCAATCTCGGCGTTGCCGATGTCGTCGAAGCCGGCATCGGCCGCATTCCCGAGGATCGCAACGAGGAGGGCGTGATCGGCGAAATGGCGATCTGGGAAAACGTCGTGCTGGAGCGCATCACCTCACCGGCCTTTTCGCGGCATGGCCTCGTCAACCGCAAGGCCGGCACGGCCTTCGCCAGAGAGATTATCGACGGGTTCGATGTTCGCGGCGGCGGCCCTGCCATTCGCACTCGGCTGCTCTCAGGCGGCAATATGCAAAAACTCATTCTCGGCCGCAACCTGCATCGGCGGCCGCGCATCCTGATTGCGGCGCAGCCGGCGCGTGGTCTCGATGAAGGGGCCGTGGCAGCCGTGCACGCACGCCTGCTCGAAGCCCGCCGGCAGGGTACCGCCGTGCTGCTGATCTCGGAGGATCTCGACGAGGTGATCGCGCTTGCCGATCGCATACAGGCAATCGTCGGCGGCCGCCTGTCACCGCCCGTCGAAGCCGACGGTGCGGATGCCCGCAGGCTGGGACTTATGATGGCTGGCGAATGGCAGGAAAGCCCAGAGGCCGATCATGCGATTTGAGCGCCGCGAACACCGCCCGCTTTACCTGCTGATCGTCACGCCTGTCGTCGCGGTCATCGCAGCGCTGGCGCTGGCGGGTATCCTGATATCAATTGCCGGCGCGCCGGTTCTCGATGCCTATTGGCGCATCCTGATCGGCGCTTTCGGATCCCGGCTTTCGGCTACCGAAACGCTGACGCGGGCAACGCCGCTGATGCTGACGGGGCTCGCCGCCGCCGTCGCCTTCCGGGCGCGGCTCTGGAATATCGGCGCCGAAGGCCAGTTTTATCTCGGCGCCATCGCTGTTGCGGCGGCGAGTTCGAAGCTGCTCGGCAACCTTCCCGGCCCCATTCTCATTCCGCTGCTGCTGCTGATCGGCGCGATTGCCGGCATGGTGCTGATCCTGATCCCGCTCTGGCTCCGGCTGCGCTTCTCGGTCGATGAGGTCGTCACCAGCCTGCTCCTGAATTTCATCGCCGTGCTCTTCGTCTCGATGCTGATCGACGGCGTTCTCAAGGACCCGCTCGCCTTCGGCTGGCCGCAGTCGCAATCCGTTAGCGATCACGCCATGCTGCCGAAGCTGATCGCCCGCTCGCGCCTGCATATCGGCTTTGCGATCGCGATCGCGCTGGCCATCATCGTCCATTTCATCCAGTCCCGCACCGTGTTCGGCATGCAGTCGCGCGCCGCGGGCCTCAATCCCGGCGGCGCGATCTTCGCCGGCGTCCCACTCGGCAGAACGCTGGTGAAGGTCGCCTGCCTTTCGGGCGGGCTTGCAGGGTTGGCGGGGGCGATCGAGGTCATGGGCGTCAAGGGTTATGTGACGACCGATCTGTCGCCCGGCTTCGGCTATGCGGGTATTGTTGTCGCCATGCTCGCCAACCTCAATCCGCTCGGCGTCGTCGTCGCCGCCATTCTCACCGCCACCATGTTCGTGGGCGCGGATGGTATGAGCCGCGGCCTCGGCATCCCCACCTATATCGCCGACGTCACGGTGGCGCTGTCGCTTTTGACGATGCTGATCGCCTTGTTCTTCACCCAATACAGGATCCGGCGATGATGCAATTGTTCGACATCATCACCGCCGCCGGGCTCTGGGCGGCAATCCTGCGGATCGCCACGCCGCTGATTTTCGGCACGCTCGGCGCACTGCTCTGCGAACGGGCCGGTGTGCTCAATCTCGGCATCGAAGGCATCATGACCTTCGGTGCGATGATCGGCTGGCTTTCCGTCTATCACGGCGCCGATCTCTGGTCCGGCCTGCTGATTGCGGCGCTAGCCGGCGGCGTCTTCGGCCTGCTGCATGCGGGCCTGACGGTGACGCTCGGCCTCTCCCAGCATGTCTCCGGCCTCGGCGTGACGCTCTTTGCCTCCAGCTTCAGCTATTATGTCTTCCGGCTGATCGTGCCGCTTGCCAATACCCCACCCACCATCGTGCCCTTCCAGCCGATCGCCATTCCCGGTCTTTCGACCCTGCCTTTCATCGGGCCGGCCTTCTTCACGCAGACAGCGCCGACCTATCTTGCGATCCTTATCGCTCTGCTGATGGCCTACATCATCTTCCGCACGCCCATCGGCCTTGCGATCCGCATGACTGGCGAGAATCCGCATGCGGCGGAAGCTCAGGGCGTCAATCCGATGAAGGTGCGCTACGGCGCGGTGATTGCCGGAAGCGCGCTGATGGGAATGGGCGGCGCTTTCCTGACTTTGTCGGCGTTCAACAGCTTCTTCCCGACCATGGTGCAGGGGCGCGGCTGGATCTGCATCGCACTCGTCGTCTTCGCCTCCTGGCGGCCCGGCCGCGCGCTGTTCGGCGCGCTGCTCTTTGCCTTCTTCGACGCCTTTCAACTTCGGCTGCAAACCGCACTCAGCGGGCTCGTGCCCTATCAGCTGTTTCTGATGACGCCCTATATCCTTTCCATTGCCGCCCTTGCCGTCATGGCCCGCCGCGCCCGCGTTCCGCAGGCACTGATGCAGCCCTATCGGCGCGGTGAACGCTGAACCACTTCTGTCCAATGAGGCTCCGATGTTCGATCTGATCGTCAGAAATGCAAATCTCCCCGATGGCCGAAAGGGGATCGATATCGGCATCCAGGGCGGCAAGATCATCGCTCTTGAGCGCAATCTCCAGGCGCAGGCGGGTGAAGAGATCGACGCGACCGGTCGGCTGGTCAGTCCGCCCTTCGTCGATCCGCATTTCCATATGGATGCAACCCTGTCCCTCGGCTTACCGCGCATGAATATCTCGGGCACGCTGCTTGAAGGGATCGCGCTCTGGGGCGAGCTGCGCCCGATCGTGACAAAAGAAGAGCTGGTCGATCGTGCGTTGCGCTATTGCGACTTGGCTGTCACCCAGGGGCTGCTCTTCATTCGCAGCCACGTCGACACCAGCGATCCCAGGCTGGTGACCGTCGAGGCGATGATCGAGGTTCGCGAAAAGATCGCTCCCTATATCGACCTGCAATTGGTCGCTTTTCCTCAGGATGGCTATTACCGCTCGCCCGGCGCGATCGACACCCTAAACCGCGCTCTCGACATGGGCGTCGACATCGTTGGCGGCATTCCCCACTTCGAACGAACGATGGGCGAAGGCACGGCGTCGGTCGAGGCGCTCTGCCGCATCGCTGCCGATCGCGGCCTGCCGGTCGACATGCATTGCGACGAAACCGATGATCCCCACTCGCGCCATATCGAGGCGCTGGCTGCTGAAACCATTCGTTTCGGGCTGAAAGGGCGGGTCGCCGGGTCGCATCTGACCTCGATGCATTCGATGGACAATTATTATGTCTCCAAGCTCATTCCGCTGATGGCGGAGGCCGAGATCAACGTCATCCCCAATCCGCTGATCAACATCATGCTGCAGGGCCGGCACGACACCTATCCGAAACGCCGCGGCATGACCCGGGTCCGCGAATTGATGGATGCCGGGCTGAATGTCTCCTTCGGGCACGATTGCGTCATGGACCCCTGGTATTCGATGGGGTCCGGCGACATGCTGGAGGTCGGCCATATGGCGATCCATGTCGCGCAGATGGCCGGCATCGACGACAAGAAGAGGATCTTCGACGCGCTGACCGTCAATTCGGCGAGGACGATGGGGCTTGCAGGCTACGGCCTGGAAAAGGGATGCAATGCCGACCTCGTCATCCTCCAGGCAAGCGACACGTTGGAAGCGCTGCGGCTGAAGCCGAACCGGCTGGCGGTGATCCGGCGCGGCAAGGTCGTCGCCCGCTCGGCGCCGCGCATCGGCGAGCTTTTCCTGGACGGGCGCCCCGCCCGGATCGATGGCGGCCTGGACTATATCCCCCGCTATTGAGAGGGGATGGCGCTGGCCGTCGGTGAGATTCGCGCGCTGTCCGCCTCTCCGTTACTCCGGCGCCCGGCGAGCGGTGATGATCCACGCCTGCGAGTCGAACAGCACGCCCTCCGGGGTCATATGCGCCTCCATTAAATCGCGCAGCCGCTGCAATGGTCTGTCAGGCTGTTCGTTCGTGCGGGCGAGCGCGTCCGTCACAAGATAGAGGCCGGCAAGTGCATTGGATGCGGCATCGGCGTCCGGTCCATAGAAAACCGGCTCCCGAACGTCGATAAAGTCGATCGAGGTAAAGCCGGCCGTGCTCAGTAGCTCCGTGGCAACGCCGGGATCGCCGAGCGAATACGGATCGGGAGCACCTGCGGAAACGGCAGTTTCGGTCCCGAGGGCCTGCCGGATGGCGCCGGACCATGCGTTGCGCTCCCGGCTCTGCCACACCATCCACACAAGGCGCGCGCCCGGCCGCATCGCTCGGCCGATATTGGCAAAGGCCGCCGCCGGATTGGCAAAAAACATCACCCCGAACCGGCTGATGCAGAGGTCAAAACTGGACGGCGGGAACATGTGGGACTGCGCGTCTGCCTGCTCGAAAGCCACATTTCGCAAACCCTCCGAAGCACTCCGCCGCCTTGCGACCTCGAGCATTTCAGCCGAAACGTCCACACCGACCGCTTCTCCTTGCGCTGCGGCGCGGGCGGCCTCGCGCGTCGTTTGCCCAGCGCCGCAGCCGATATCGAGCACCCGATCATCCGCGCGCACGCCGGCGGCATTCCGCAGGTGCCGATTGTGTCTTGCCAATTCCGCATCGTAAAAGTCGGCACGATCCAACGCCATAACACTCACTCTGCTTTGTTCGATAGGGCAGTCCGAGGAGCCGTCACGCAAACAGGTTGCATGTTAGGATCAGTTTGGCAAGATGAAGACCGATCGCAATCTGCGATTGCCGGCGGAGGGGCATGAAATTCACGCTCACGACATCGACCAGTTGGTGCGTCATTGGCCGATCATACTGGGTTCTGACCCGGCGGGACGTGCCGTGCATGCCGGCGTCGCTTCCGGCATGCACGCATGGTTGCGTCAGGCGATCTTCTGGCGGGCCGGCAGCTTCCAGCCGGGCCGGACGAAGTGGCAGGTATAGCCGTTCGGGATCCGCTCCAGATAGTCCTGGTGCTCGGGTTCTGCTTCCCAGAAATCGCTCACCGGCACGACTTCGGTGACGACCTTGCCGGGCCAGAGGCCGGATGCGTCGACATCGGCGATCGTATCCTTTGCAACGCTCTCCTGCTCGGGGCTGGTGTAGAAGATCGCCGAGCGGTAGCTCGCGCCGACGTCATTGCCCTGGCGGTTGCGCGTGCTCGGGTCATGGATCTGGAAGAAGAATTCGAGGATTTCGCGATAGCTGATCTTGGCTGGATCGAAGATGATCTCGATTGCCTCTGCATGGGTTCCGTGGTTGCGGTAGGTGGCGTTCGGCACGTCGCCGCCGGTATAGCCGACGCGGGTCGAGATCACGCCTTTGTAGCGGCGGATGAGGTCCTGCATGCCCCAGAAGCAGCCACCGGCGAGCACTGCACGTTCTTCGGTCATTGGGTGTCTCCTTGTTTGCCCAGAGATAGTGTCTGCAGCCGCCGATTTCCATATGGGCGGAAATAAGCACAGCTGTGCAATTCTCTCCGAATAGCGCCGTTCCTGTCATGTCGATGTTACGCGCCGGCGCTAGCAAAGTCCTGAACAATCCTGCGGAGGCGGAGCCTCGATACCTGATGGAGATGGGTTATGAACAGGCGTGAATTTCTGATCACATCGTCGGCTGCGGCCGGTCTTCTGGCTCTTCCGCGTTTCGCATCGGCCGCGGCCGGCACGATCGACCTCTACAGCGGTTCGGATGCCAATATCATCGACCTCTGGAACAACATCATCCGCCCCGCCTTTCAAAAAGCCCATCCTGAAGTCGCCCTGAAGGTGACCGATGCCGGCGACAATAACGGCCTGCGCGCCATCGCTGATCGCGCGCTCGCAGCGCTGAAGACCAAAACCGATCCGCAGGCCGATCTTTTCGAGCAATTCGATCCGCGCCTGCCGGCGGGCGGCATCGATGCCGGCCTCTGGCTGAAACTGTCAGCCGAAAACGTCGAAGGCTATGACCATATCAATCCGCTCGCCCTCGATACTCCCTACTCCCTTCCCTATCGCGGCTCGCAGGTCCTGCTGGCCTACGACACGACCAAGCTCGACCCGAAGGACGCGCCGAAGAGCTGGGAGCAGCTCACCACCTGGATCAAGGCCAATCCGGGCCAGTTCATCTATAACAGACCCGACAAGGGCGGTTCGGGCAGCAATTTCGTCCGCCGCGCCATTCATGAGGTGAACGGCCGCCATCCGAAGAAATTCAAGGTCGACAATTACACGGCGGACTACGGTACCGAGGCACTGACGCCGGCCTGGAAGATCCTTAACGATCTCGCCCCTTCGCTCTACGATAAGGGCGCCTATACATCAGGCAACACCCAGTCGATCCAGCTGCTTGCCCAGGGTGTCGTCACCATGGTGCCGGTCTGGTCGGACCAGGTGCTGCAGGCGATCGCGCAGGGCGTGCTGCCGGAGACGACCGGCCTAGTGCAGCTTGGCGATCTCGCCCTTTGCGGCGGCTTCTCCAGCATTACCGTCTTCTCGAACGGCGCCAACAAGGATGCGGCGCTGAAGCTTGCCGCCTTCATGCTGACGAAGGAGATGCAGGAAGCGATCATCACCCAGATCGGCGGCTTCCCCGCCATCTCCTGGGATCACATCTCCGACGATCTGCGCAAGAAATACGCCGACGTCATTCCGTCGACCATTCCGACCTTCCCGAGCGGCGATTGGGAAAAGGCGATCAACGACGGCTGGTACCGCAGCGTCGCTCCCGGTATCAGCCGCACCTGATGTCCGCCGATACCGCGCTGGCGGCACCGCGCCGCCACCAACCCATTGACAGGGGGAGCTCGATCGGGCTCCTCCTCGTCGCCCTGCCGGTTTTGCTGCTGGCATGGCTGATCGTCTATCCGATCTTTACGGCGGTCGTCGGCACCATCTTCGTTCGAGGCCCCGATGGCGCGACGGACCTGACGTTCGCCTCCTACCGCTTCTTCTTCACCGACGGCTACAGCCTCGCCAACCTGTGGATGACGCTCTGGACCACTGCCGTCTGCGGCACCCTGCTGCTGGCGATCGGCTTTCCGATCGCGCTTTATCTTCGCTTCTCGCAAGGGCGCCTTGCCGCCTATGTGCAGGCGCTGGCGATCTTCCCGATGTTCGTGCCGTCGATTATCCTCGCCTATGCGCTGATCAGGACCGTCGGGCCGAACGGCACCGTCGACCTGCTGCTGAACGCCGTCGGCCTGCCCAAGCTGCGCACGCCCTATCTGACGCCATGGGGACCGGTCATCGGCCTCGTCTGGGACAATCTTCCGCTGACGGTACTGATGCTGACGGCCGGCCTCTCCTCCGTTTCGAACAGCGCCGTCGAGGCGGCCCGCGACGTCGGCGCAAGGCCGCTTCGGGTCTTCGTCTCGATCATCCTGCCGCGCATGGGCAATTCCATGCTGGTTACTGCATCCTTTGCCGTGCTCGGCATCTTCTCCGCCTTCACCCTTCCCTATGTGCTCGGCCCGGCATCGCCTGAAATGATGGGGCCGTTCATGCAGCGCACCTTCGCCGACATGAACGATCCGCTTGATGCCATGACCCAGGCCGTCATCACATTCGGCTTCTGCCTGGTCTTCGGCATCTTCTACATCCGGTCGATCGCCCGCAACCGTGAGGCCCGGCCATGAGTGCCGGCGGATCGCGCATCACCCTTCGCTTCGACTGGGTCGGCCTCGTCTTCGCCTGTCTGCTGACGCTGTTCATCGCCCTGCCGCTGATCGTCGTCGGCACCTGGGCCTTCACCGAGATCTGGCGTTATCCATCGGTGATCCCGCAGCAGTTCGGCCTGCGGTTCTGGGGCCAGACGCTGGCGCGGCCGGATGTCTGGGATGCCCTGTTTCTCAGCCTGCGGCTGACGGCGACGGTGACGCTCCTATCCGCCGTCATCTGCCTTCCCGCGGCCTATGCCTTCGCGCGCCTGCGTTTTCCCGGCAGAAACATTCTGTTCCTGTCATTTCTGGCATCGCATGCCTTTCCGAAATTCGGCCTGCTGGTCGCCATTGCCGGCATCTTCCTGCAGCTCGGCCTGATCAGTACCTTCTGGGGCGTGGTGCTGATCCAGCTCGTCGGCACGCTGATGCTGATGATCTGGATCCCGGTCGCAGCCTTCCAGAATGTCGACCGGCGCATGGAAGAGGCGGCCCGCGATGCCGGTGCTGCGCCGCTGCGCGTCTTCTGGTCGATCACCCTGCCGCAGGCCGCACCGACGATATCAGCCGCCCTGCTCTTGACCTTCGTCGGCACCTTCTACGAGACCGAAGGCGCTTGGCTGATCGGGGCGCCTGGGATCCGCAGTATGCCGGTGCTGATGATCAGCTTCATCAACAATCAAATCGTCGTGCAATACGGCGCCGTGCTTTCCGTCATGCTGTGGGTGCCGTCCTTCATCGCGCTGATGTTTGCCCGCCGCGTTATCGGCACCGGCGCCTTTGCCAGAGCTTTTGGCGCCTGAGAAGGCTCAATCGAGGAAAGGGTTTGAGAATGGCACATCTGGCAATCGAGAGCGTTTCGAAACTGTTCGGAACCACCTTTGCCGTCAACGACTTTTCGCTCGAAGTCGGCGACGGCGAGCTTGTCTGTCTGCTCGGCCCGTCCGGCTCCGGTAAGTCGACGCTTCTCAGAATGATCGGCGGCTTCGAGCGGCCGAGCGGCGGCACGATCCGCATCGATGCCAGTGATGTGACGAACCTGCCACCCGAGCGGCGCCCGACCGGCATGGTGTTTCAGAGCCACGCGCTCTGGACGCATATGGATGTCTTCAACAATATCGCATTCGGCCTGAAGCTTCGGCGCCTGCCGAAATCCGAAATCCGTGAGCGCGTCGAGAACGCGCTCGATATGGTCGGCCTTGCCGATTACGGGCGGCGGATGACGACGCAACTGTCGGGCGGACAGCAGCAGCGCGTCGCGCTTGCGCGTTCGCTGGTGCTCGAGCCCAAGATCCTGTTGCTCGACGAACCCTTCGCCAGCCTCGACCAGCATCTGCGCGAAAGGCTGCGGGAGGAAGTGCGCGATATCCAGCAGCGCCTCGGCATTACCACGCTCTTTGTTACCCATGGCCAGGACGAGGCCTTGGCGCTTGCCGACCGCATCGTCGTCATGCGTGATGGGCGCACCGAGCAGATCGCGCTGCCGAGCACCATCTATCGGCAGCCGCAGACGGCCTTCGTCGCCGGTTTCATCGGCTCGATGAATTTCGTCCAGAGCCGCACCCGAAACGGCGTCTGCGACCATCCGCTCTTCCCGCTTGCCGTTCCCGTCGAGGATGGGCCGGTGACGCTGGCCACCCGCCCGGAAGCGCTGACGATCCGTCTTTCGGACCGCGCAGACGCGGCCAGCGTCCATCGCATCGTCGATTTCGGCACGCACAAGATGGTCGATATCGATCTTGCAGACGGCAGCCGCCTGAAGGCAATGGTGGCGCCCGACGATCGGATGGAGGCCGGGATGAAGGTCGAGCCGAATTTTACGAGTTTCTTCGTCTTCCGCGACAATACGCTCGTTCACCAGGGAGCCCCGGCAACGACCGGTGCGCAGCTCGGACGGTTGCTGCCGGTCTGAAGCAATTACGCCTTCGCCAGGAAGCCTTCCCTAAGCCAGGGGTGCAGCACCTTGCTGGCGGCAAGGATATCGCCCTTCCCGTCGACGGCGGCGCCGGAAAAACGGGTGACGATGCCGCCCGCCTCCTCGACCATCAGCGCCGAGGCGCCGAAATCATGGATCGCGAGCCCGTCCTCGAAGAATCCGTCCAGCCGGCCGCAGGCGACATAGGCGATCGACAGCGCCGCCGAGCCGAGGCGGCGCACGCCTGCCGTGTTGGCCATCAGCCGTTTGATGGCGTCGAAATAGGTCTCTTCCGCCACCGCCTGCACCTGGCCGGGGATCGGCAGGCCGGCGCCGATGAGCACGTTCTCGATGTCATCCACATCCGCGCAGCGGATGCGTTCGCCGTTGAGATAGGCGCCGCCGCCGATCTCGGCGCTGAACAGCTCATCCTGCATCGCGTCATAGACGACGCCGGCGACCAGCCGACCGCCCTCGGCGATCGCGATCGTCATGCCGAAATGCGGGAGGCCCCAGGCGTAATTGGTGGTGCCGTCGATCGGGTCGATGTAGATGATCGGCGTTTCCGGCCCCGCCGTGCGGTTGCCGACGGCTTCCTCGCCCTGGATGGCGTAGTCCGGGAAGGCCTTGGTCATTTCGTCGACGATGATCCGCTCGACGGCGACATCGATCTCGGTCTGATAGTCTCGCGGCGCCTTGGCGAGCATTTCCTGAGAGGTTCGCCGCCGCAGCGAGCGGCGGGCGATTTCGCCCGCCTTCGCCACCGCTTCGGCAAGCACGAGGAGGCGGGACGACGCCGTGGGGGAAAGGCGCGCTGAAATCAGGGAGGATGTCATGATGAAGATCCGGATGCTGCAGATGTGACGGAGTGACTCGTGCGGGAGCAATCCCTTCGCAGAGGCTGATGATGGTTTTATGAAACCGTCAGCGTCTCTGCGCCGGCGATGTTATATCACACGGTCCGTCGATGCGTCGAACAGATGGATCTGCCCCGGATCGATCGAAAGTCCGATCCTGTCTCCCGTCTTGACCCTGTCGCGGCGCGTCTCGACGATCGTCAATTCCGGCTGGGTCTCCGCGACGATGAAGGTCGACGAGCCGGTTGATTCCACGAATGCGATCGGGACGTCGAAACTGCCATGCCCGGGCTCGACGACGCCGATATGTTCCGGCCGGATGCCGGCGACGAGCTTGCGCCCTGGCTCGACGGTGCGGGTGAGCGCAAGCGACTGTTTCACCGCGCCGAAATCCAGGATCAGGCTCCTGCCGTCTTCGGCGGCAATCGCGGGAATGAAATTCATCGCCGGCGAGCCGATGAAACCGGCGACGAAGCGGTTTGCCGGCCGGTCGTAAAGATCGAGTGGCGCCCCCTGCTGTTCGATGACGCCGTCGCGCATCACCACCACATGGTCGGCCATCGTCATCGCTTCGACCTGATCGTGGGTGACGTAGACGAAGGTTGCGTTCAGCCGGTCGTGCAGCGACCGGATTTCCTTGCGCATATGGACGCGCAGCGCCGCGTCGAGGTTGGACAGCGGCTCGTCGAACAGGAAGGCCTTAGGATGGCGGATGATGGCGCGGCTCATGGCGACGCGCTGGCGCTGGCCGCCGGACAGTTCGCGCGGGTAGCGCTTGAGGAGATGCGAAAGACCGGTCGTCGCCGCCACCTCTTCGGCCGCCTTCTTGGCTTCCGCCTTGGCGATGCCGCGAATGCGCAGGCTGTAGGTCAGGTTCTCCTCGACCGTCATATGCGGATAGAGCGCATAGGACTGAAACACCATGGCGACGTCGCGCTTGCGCGGCGGCACGCCGTTCATCAGCTCGCCGGCGATCCGCAGATCGCCGGTCGAGATGCTTTCGAGGCCGGCAAGCGAACGCAGCAGCGTGGACTTGCCGCAGCCAGACGGGCCGACGAGCGCGACGAAAGTACCCTTGGCGATCGACAGGTCGATGTTCTTCAGGGCGTGGAAGGCGCCGTAATATTTATTGACGCCTCTGAGCTCGATCTGTGTGGTCATTTGAGGGCTCCAGAGGTGAGGCCGGATACGATGCGGCGCTGCAAGAGAACGAAGATGGCAAGGATGGGTGTCACATACATCGTGGCGTAGGCCATGATGTTGTTCCACTCGTTGGTGTTCGGTCCCATGAAGGAGTTGAGACCGACGCTTGCCGGCTGAAGGTCGACCGCCTGGATCATCGATTTCGAATAGACGAATTCGCCGAAGGCCTGCATGAAGATCAGGATGGCGCTGACGAGGATGCCGTTGCGGGCGAGCGGCAGCACGATGTTGAAGAAGGCGCCGACGCGCGAATTGCCGTCGACGAGGGCCGCCTCCTCCAGCTCCTGGGGCACGCTCATGAAGGTGGCGCGCACCAGGATGACGAAGAAGGGCATGCTCTTGGCGGCGACCGCAATGATGACGGCGAGTCGCGGCGTGGAGAGCATGCCGATCTGCGAGAAGCCGACGAAGATCGGCGTGATCATCAGCGATGCCGGCAGGACCTGCAGCATTAGGATCAGGAACAGGCCGATATCCACCCAGACGTTGCGGTATCTGGCGAGCACATAGGCGCAGCCGACGCCGAGCACCGTGATCAGCGCCATGGAGCCGAGAGCGATAACCAGCGAATTCCAGAGGTAGCGGCGCATGTCGCGGCTTTCCCAGACATAGGTGTAGGTGCCCCATTGGGGTGCTGCCGGCCAGAAGCTCGGCGGCGTGGCGAACATCTCCGAGCCGCTTTTCAGCGCGGTGATGTACATCCAGTAGAGTGGGAAGAGATAGATCGCCGCCATGACGATCGAGATTGCCAGCATCAAGCGGTCGCGATTGGTCGTCGTGCTCATCCGCGCACCTCATGGCGTGTGGACCGGACATAGACGACGGAGGCGAACATGACGAAGACGATCATGATGACGGAGATCGTCGCGCCCTTGGCGAAATCATACTGCCGGAAGGAAAGATCCCAGGCCCAATATTGGGTGACGTTCGACGAATTGTTCGGCCCGCCCGAGGTGATCGCGGCGAAAAGATCGAACTGCTGCAGGGTGAAGATCAGGCCGAGCGCGATGATGGCGCCGATGGTCGAGCGCATCATCGGCAGCGTGATCGTCCAGAAGCGCTGCCAGACATTGGCGCCGTCGAGTTCGGCGGCTTCATAGAGATCGGCGGGAATGCCGGCAAGGCCAACGGACAGCAGGATCATGTTGAACGAGGTGCCGAGCCAGATATTGGCGATGATCACGGCATAGAGCGAATAATGCGGATCGGAGCGCCAGAAGATATTGCCGGAGATGATGCCGCTTTCCCTGAGGATGAAATTCAGGACGCCGAAATCGCCCGAGAGAATCCAGTTCCAGATGGCGCCGACGACAAGGCCGGGCATCACCCAGGAGACGAGGAACAGGCCGCGCATCCATGAGGCGCCGGGAAAATTGACCCAGAAGAACAGCGCCAGCCCGAAGCCGATCAGGAACTGGCCGGCGATCGAGCCGGTGACGAAGATGACGGTATTGTAGAGGATCGGCAGCGTTTCCGGCTGCGCGAAGAGGCCGGTATAATTCTTGAAGCCGACGAAAGGACGCGAGAAGGTTCCGAGGCTGAACATGTCGACCTCCTGGAAACTCATCACCACATTGTAGATGAGCGGCAGACCCGCCATCAGGAACAGAAAGCCGAGCGGGAAAGCGACGAGCACGATATCGAAACCACGGCCGTCCCTGACGCTCATCAGGATCCTCTTCATGCGTCCTCCGATGCTCCGATCGGGGCCGCCTGGCGCATGATGCGGAAGACGGCCCCTGCCGGGAGGAAATGGTTGATGGCCTTCGCCATCGGTGGGTAGTCCCCTTCTCCCCCGCGGGGAGAAGGTGGCGGCAGCCGGATGAGGGGGCGCCGAGTTCGGCGCTTGCTATTCTTCACTTGCGTTCAGAATGCTCGTCGCTTGCGCTCCTCACCCCGCTCATCTGCCCTTCGGGCCTCTTCTCCCCGTTGGGGAGAAGAGGGAGCGAACGGCCGGCTCGACGCTGGCTAGCCTAAGACAGCCTTAATCTTATCCGCGGCCTGGTCGAGTGCGTCCTTCGGGCTCATCTGGCCGGTCAGCGCCGCCTGGATGGCGTCCTGGATCGCCTTGGAGATCTTCGGCCATTGCGGATGGGGCCCACGCGGCTTGGCGTATTTCAGCTGTTCGAGGAAGACTTTGAGGGCGGCGTCCTTCAGCGGCTGGCCGGTCTCGGGAATGGTGATGTCGGAACGGGCCGGAAGCTGGCCGAAATTCTTGAACATCTTGTCGTCCTGCGAGGCGAAATATTCGAGCGCCTTGAAGGCTTCGGCCGGATGTTTGCTGCTGGCGAAAATCGCCCAGTTGAAGTCGCCCATGGCCGACGAGCGTTCGGCCCCTTCCTTGGGAACCGGAAGCAGGGCGACGCCCCAGTCGAACTTCGCTTCCTGGGTCATGCGGTCGAGCTCCCAGGGACCGGAAATCGCCATGGCCGCATTGCCGGAGTTGAATGTGCCGGTGGAATCCCACTGGCCGCGCGTCAGCGTATCCGGAGACGCGAGCTTCTCGTCCATGATCGTCTTCCAGATCCCGAGTGCCTTCACCGCGCCGTCGGCATTGATATGCTCATAGCTGCCGCCGCCCATCTGCGCCCAGGGAAGGAACTGGAAGGTGCCCTCCTCATTGGCCTTGGCCGAGAAAGCGAGGCCGTAGACGTTCTTGGCAGGGTCGGTCAGCTTGCGCGCATCCTCGACCAGCTCGTCCCAGGTCTGCGGCGGCTTCGCCGGATCGAGGCCCTTCGCCTTGAACATGTCCTTGTTGTAATAGAGCGCGATCGTGTTTGTCGCCTTCGGCACGCCAAAATATTTGCCGTCCCATTCGACCGATTTCAGCGGCCCGGGGAAATAATTATCCGGCTTGATGACGCTCGACTTAGCGATCATGTCGGTGAGATCAAGGAAGGCGCCGCGCGATGAGAACATCGCATGCTCCGGATTGTCGACGGCGATGATATCGGGTGCTTGGCCGGTGGCATAGGCGCGCATGGCCTCAGTGACGACGTCGTCGAACTGGATCAGCCGATATTCGATCTTGATGCCGTTGTTCTGGGCGTTGAACTCCTTGACGAGGTTCGGCGCCGGCTGGGTGTCCTTATCCAGCGACCAGAGCGTCAGCGTGACGTCCTCGGCCTTGGCCGAAAGGCCGAAGAGTGAAACGCCTGCAAGCGCCAGAGCGCCGAGAATTGCATATTTGCGGATAGCCATGGTTCTCCTCCTTTGCGGTTATCCCCGGTTCCGGCAATTCCTCCTTGCCGGAAACGATATCATCAGACCGGATCGACGACGAATTCGCCGCCCCGGGCATGCTTGAGGTGGTTGAGCGCATAGACCTGGCCGGTCATTTCGAGTTCGTCGCGATAGACCGGGTCGTGCCAGCCTTCGATGTCGATCGAGCCGGACCAGCCGGCAAGGCGCAGCTCGGAAATGATGTCGGTCCAGTTGCTGTCGCCGAAGCCCGGCGTACGCATGAAGACGAATTTCTCCTTGCCGAAGATGCCGTGTTCCTTGATGATCTCCCAGCGGATGGTCGCGTCCTTGCCGTGGACGTGAAAGAACTTGTGCGCCCATTTGCGGATCTGCGGCATGGGGTCGATCAGATAGACCATCTGATGGCACGGTTCCCATTCCAGCCCGATATGGTCGTCCGGCGTCTCGTTGAAGATTAGCTCCCAGGCATCCGGATTATGGGCGATGTTCCAGTCGCCGGTCGCCCAGTTGCCGTCCATGGCGCAGTTCTCGAAGGCGATCTTGATGCCGTTATCGGCGGCGCGCTTGGCGAGCTCGCTCCAGATCTGCTTGTAGCGGGGTAAACTGTCGGTCAGCGGTTTGCCGCGGACGCGGCCAGTGAAGCCGGCGACGCAAGATGCGCCGAAGTGATGGGCATTGTCGATGCAGTCCTTCCAGCCCTGCAGTGTTTCCAGGTCGATGGCGCTCTCTTCCAGCGGATTGCCGAACATGCCGAGCGTCGAGATGGTGATGTCGCGGTCGCCGATCACCTCGAGGCAGCGCTTGCCAAGTTCGGCGAGATTCTGCCCCTTGGTCGTCTGCCAGAAGAAGGGTTCGAAGCTTTCGAAGCCCATGTCGGCAATCTCGCCGATGCGCGTGGCGGCATCGCCCTTGTTGCCGCTGACCATGGTGCCGATGCGAATGGATTTTGCAGGGTTGCTCACGTCACGTCATCCTATGCTGAAATTTCGATACGCTTGCCGGTCTTGGCGCTTTCGATCGCGCCGAAGACCATGGCGAGGCTTCGGATATTGTCGGAATTGACCGTTTCGGGATGTTTGCCGGTGCGGATCGCCGCGATGAAATCGGCGATGACGCTGGCATGGCCGTGGGTTTCCGCCTCATGTTCCGGCCCGGGAACGTTTACGGCGGCAGAGCCGCGCAACAGGCCGGGCTCCTCGCCGGCAACGGTCGCCTTGAAATTTTCCTCGCCGTCCCAGGTGAGCATGCCCTTCGAGCCGACGAGACGCCATTGGCTTTCCCAACTGGTGCGCTCGCCCTCGGCGCACCAGGAGCCGCGATAGGTGAAGACGATGTCGTCGGAGAATTCGAAGATGGCGTTCGCCGAGGCGCCGTGCCGGTACCACGACCCCGTCGGATTGCGCTCGACGCAATAGACGGCGAGCGGTTTCCGGTCGGCGACGTAACGAGCCGCATCGAAAGTGTGGATCGCCATGTCGAGCAGCAGGACATTGTCCATTTCTTCACGGAAGCCGCCGAAATGCGGCGCGAGGAAGAAATCGCAATGAATGCCGGTGAGTTCGCCGATCGCGCCGCTGTCGACGAAGCGGCGCAGGCGCCGGATGCCCGAGATGAAACGGCGGTTCTGGATGACGGCGTGGATGCGGCCTGTTTCGGCGGCAAGGTCAATCAGCGCGGCGCCCTCGGCAAGCGAGGCGGCCATCGGCTTTTCGCTGAGCACGTGGCAGCCGGCCTTGAGCGCCGTCGAAACGACATCGTAACGGGCGGCCGGAATGACGATGTCGAAGACCAGATCGGCCTTGGTGGCGGCGATGACCTCGGAGAGATCCGAGCCGATGACGGCGCTCTCGAGTCCGAACTCGGCAGCGAGCTTTTCCGCCGTCTCGCGGTTGAGGTCGACGAGGCCGACGATATCGATGGAGTCAGCCAGTTGAGGGTTGGACGCAATGGCGCGCAACCAACCTTTGGACATAGCTCCGCACCCGCACAGAATGGCACCGAATTTCACGATTTCCTCCAGGGAATGGCGTCAACTCTCCTCGTGACACGCACTCCGTAAACGTTTACGACTGTAGGCGAAAACATTTTGCGGTGTCAATAGACGCCAAATGGGAAATTACGGACGGGAGGAAAATCGTCAGCGATGAAGGGGATTCGCCAGCTTGCCGAACACCTGGATATTTCGATCGGCACGGTCTCCCGGGCGCTAAACGGCAAGCCCGATGTCAATGAGGAAACGCGGCAGCGCGTGCTGGCGGCGGCCGAGGAACTCGGTTACGTCGCCAACCAGTCGGGACGGAGTCTCAGACAAGGAGAGACGAAGGTAATCGGGCTGATGATCGAATCCAGCATGGAGGCGGTCGAAAATGCCGACAACTTCTTCCTCGGCGTCACCAGCGGCCTGCAAAGCGTCTTTGCCCGCCACAAACTCGACCTGATCATGCTACCCTGCCCGAGCGACGAGGATCCGCACGAATATCTGAAGCGAATGGTGGCGCGCCGGATCGTCGATGCGATGATCATCTCCAATACGCAGCGCTTCGACCGGCGCATCGATCTTCTGTCGCGGGCAAAGATCCCCTTCGTTGCGGTCGGCCGCAGCCTTTCCCCAGGCAATTTCCCCTGGATCGACCTCGATTTCGAAGGCGTGGCCGAACGCGCCGTCGACCGGCTGGTCGCGCGCGGCCACCGCCGGATCGCGATCACGGCGCCGTCGAGCGATGTCAACCTGGGCCATGTCTTTCTCGAGAGTTATCGCCGCGCGCTCGCGCGGCACGGTATCGCTTTCGATCCGTCTCTCGTCATTCGCGTCAAGTCGAGCGAACAGGGCGGCTACCAGGCGGCCCATGAGCTGCTGCTGCTCGATGAACGGCCGACGGCGGTGATCCTGATCTACGAGCTGATGGCGATCGGCCTCTATCGCCGACTGATGGAATCGGGCGTCATGCCCGGGCGCGACCTTGCCGTGATCGGCTTCCGCGATGCCCCGCGCGCACGGTTCCTAAACCCTTCGCTCAGCTGCTTCCGTATGTCGCTCTACGATCTCGGCGTCGCGCTCGGACAGACGCTTCTCGCCCATGTGCCGGCCTATCGCGCGTTCTATCCCGAAGGGGGGCGCAATATTGTCTGGCCGCTCGAACTGGTGCCGGGGGAAAGCGACGCGTTTGAGATCGCGACGGCGAAAAGGAGTTCGAGCGGTTGACACGCCTCACGTGGGGGGTGCGAAAAACCGGTTCTCCGGCCGCGGCAAACCAAGATGCTCACGCAGCGTCGTGCCGTCATATTCGCTGCGGAACAGGCCGCGGCGCTGAAGCTCCGGAACCAGTCGCTCGGTGACGTCAAGAAGACCCTGCGGCAGATAGGGGAAGACGATATTGAAGCCGTCCGAGCCTTCCTCCTCCAACCAGCGTTCCATCTCGTCGGCAATGCTTGCCGGCGTGCCGACGAAGGCGAGGCCGGCATAGCCGCCGTAACGCTGCGCCAGCTGGCGGACGTTCAGCTTCTCCTCGGCGGCAAGCTTCAGCACCTGGGCGCGGCCAGTCTTGCTGGCATTGGTGTCGGGAATATCTGATGGTAGCGGTGCGTCGGGATCGAAGCCGGAAACGTCATGGCCGAGCGCGATCGAAAGCGAGGCGATGGCGCTGTCGTAGTGCACCAGGCTGTCGAGGGTGGCGCGTTTGGCCCGCGCTTCATCGATCGTATCGGCGACGATAACGAAGGCGGCGGGCAGGATCTTCAGATGGTCGCGGTTGCGGCCGATCGTTTCCATGCGTCCCTTGATATCGGCATAAAGCGCCTTGCCGGCGGCAAGATCGCGCGGCGAACAGAAGACCATTTCGGCAGTCTCGGCGGCAAGCTGGCGGCCGGGGTCCGACTGGCCGGCCTGGACGATGACAGGCCAGCCCTGCGGCGGCCGGGCGATATTGAGCGGTCCGCGGACGCTCAGTTCCTCGCTCTTGTGGCCGAGCACATGCATCTTCTCCGGATCGAAGAACAGGCCGCTTTTCCGGTCGCGGATGAAGGCATCGTCAGCGAAACTATCCCAAAGCCCGGTGACCACATCATAGAATTCCCGGGCGCGATGATAGCGCTCGCCATGCTCCACATGTTCGTCGAGGCCGAAGTTGAGCGCGGCATCAGGGTTCGACGTCGTAACGATGTTCCAGCCGGCGCGGCCGCCGCTGATATGGTCGAGCGAGGCGAAACGCCGGGCAATGTGATAGGGCTCGTCGAACGTGGTGGAGGCCGTGGCGACGAGGCCGATGCGCTCCGTCACCGCCGCCAGCGCCGAGAGCAGCGTAAAGGGCTCGAAGGAGGTCACGGTGTGGCTGCGCCTCAGCGCCTCGACCGGCATGTTGAGCACAGCAAGATGATCGGCCATGAAGAAGGCGTCGAATTTCGCCCGTTCCAGCGCCTGCGCGAAGGACTTCAGATGGGCGAAATTGAAATTGGCGTCGGGATAAGAACCGGGATAGCGCCAGGCGCCGGTATGCAGGCTGACGGGGCGCATGAAGGCGCCGAGGCGCAACTGCCGTGAACGGGTCATGATTTTCCTCATGGATCGGGCAAGGCGGCCGCCCTGCCCCGCATTGGGCGTTCTTTCTGCAACCGGCGCGGTGACGCACCTGACATCGGTTACGTAGGAGGTCGCCGTCGTCAAATCGAGACCGGGAACGCCGGTTCTGGGCAGGAATTTTATCGCTTCCCAGGCGATGTCGTCGCACGAGTGTCCGACCGCAACACTAATCGCGGCGATCCAAGCCCGATAAGCAAACACTTTTCATTTTCTGTCGCATCTATAGAATTTGTGCTCTTATCTCGACGCTTAATTTCTTTCACCGATAGGCTCGTCAGAATTGGAGACATCGATGAACACCGTGCTGAGGCAAGCAGATCAGATCCGGCCCCTGGCCGACCGTATCGGCAGCGATGATGAGGCGATCGCCACCGCCCGCAGACTGGCGGCGCAATTTGCCGCACGCGCAGCCGAGCGCGACGCCGACCGGATCCTGCCGTTTAGCGAACTGGATCTTCTCGCCCAGTCCGGCCTTCTGGCGATCACCGTGCCGGCGCAATATGGCGGGCTCGACGTCTCCAACGCCGTGCTTGCCGAGATCACCGCGATCCTGTCTGAGGCGGACGGTTCGATCGGCCAGATCCCGCAGAACCATTTCTATATTCTCGAGGCGCTCAGAACCGACGGCGGCGAGGAGCAGCAGCGCTATTTCTTCGGCCGGGTGCTGGCCGGCGATCGTTTCGGCAACGCGCTATCCGAGCGCGGCACCAAGACGGTCGGCCACTACAATACGCGCATCACCCGCGACGGTCCGGGTTACCGGATCAACGGCCGCAAGTTCTATTCCACAGGCGTGCTCTTCGCCGACTGGATCACTGTCTTCGCCCTCGATCCGGAGGAGCGGCTGACGATGGCCTTCGTGCCGAAGGGCACCGAAGGTGTCGAGATCGTCGACGATTGGGACGGTTTCGGCCAGCGCACCACCGGCAGCGGCACGACGATCCTCGACAATGTCTATGTCAGCGCCGATTCCGTCGTCTTCCATCACAAGGGTTTCGAGCGGCCGACGACGATCGGCTCCGTCGGCCAGATCATCCATGCCGGCGTCGATCTCGGCATCGCCAGGGCTGCCTTCGCCGAAACGCTTGATTTCGTCAGGACGAAATCGCGCCCCTGGATGGATAGCGGCCTTGAGCGTGCCTCAGACGATCCGCTGACGATCGCTAGGGTCGGCCAGATCGCCATCCGGCTCGAAGCGGCAACCGCTCTTGTCGAGCGCGCCGGCCACAAGGTCGATGCCGCGCAGATCGAGACGACGGAGCAAAAAGTGATCGCGGCCACGCTGGCCGTCGCTGCGGCGAAGGTGCTGACGACCGAAGTGGCGCTCGAGGCCTCGAACACGCTTTTCGAGCTTGCCGGCACCTCGTCGGTACAAACAGGCCTCAACCTCGACCGCCACTGGCGCAATGCCCGCACCCATACGCTGCACGATCCCGTGCGTTGGAAATATCACGTCGTCGGCAACTACCATCTGAACGGCGTGACGCCGCCGAAGAACGGCGCGCTCTGAAATCTCCCCTCTCCAACCGAAAACCCCACCGCCGGTGCCGGCGATGGGGTTTTGCTTTCGATGAAGATGGCCGCTCAGCTATAGAGGCTGACCTCCGGTATCCTGTCGTTCAGCACGAATTCACCGACTTCCTTCGCCTTGTAGAAGACGGGATCGTGCAGCGTATGGGTGCGGACATTGCGCCAGAACCGGTCGAAGCGGTATTTGTCGGCCGTCGAGCGCGCGCCCGTCAGTTCAAAGACGCGCGAGGTGATGTCGAGCGAGACATGGGTGGCGTGGACCTTGGCGGCATAGGCTTCCGCCGCTGCCTCGCCGCGCTCGCGTGCGGTGACGTCGCCGCCGCGGGCAAGGCCCGCCTGCACGGCTGATGCCGCGCTGTCGGCAAGGGCCGCCGAGGCCTTCAGCGCCGCGGTGAATTCGCCGACACGTTCGAGGATATATGGATCATCGGCCGCCCGCTCGACACCGGAGGTGATCCATGGCCGGGTCGTGTTGCGGACGTAATCGACGGCCGCCTGCAGCGCGCCCTCCGCGGTGCCGAGATAAAAGTTGACGAAGACCAGCTGGATAAACGGCGTGTTGAAGGTTGACAATACAGGCGGCGCCACATCAGGTACAGCCGGCTCGCCGACGAAATCCTCCTCGTAGACGGGAAAGTCGCGGAACTCGACGCTGCCGCTGTCCGACAGGCGCTGGCCAATATTGTTCCAGTCGTCGTTGGCGACGTAGCCTGGACGATTGGTCGGCACGGCGAAGCCGGCGATCTTGTCGTCGAGCGCCGCATTGGCATTGATGTAATCGGAAACCCGCGCCGCCGTGGAGAAGGACTTGCGTCCGTTCAGCACATAGCCGTTGCCCCGACGGGTGAGCACCAGACCGGGATCGCGCGGATTGACGGCTGCACCCCAATAGAGGTTCCTGGCGACGGTATCGCTGCCCAGCGCATGGGCGCGCGCCGGATCGAGGGCCCAATAGATGTACTGGCTGTTGACATAGTGGTAGCCGAGCAACTGGCCGATCGAGCTCTCGCCACGGGCGAGGATGCGCACCAGCCTCAGCCCGTCGACCCAATCGAGGCCACCGCCGCCGATTTGCGTGGGATGCAACGCATTGAGCAGCCCGGCATTTTTCAACTTGATGATTTCGGCAAGCGGCGGGCGGCCTTCGCGGTCGAGGTCTGCGGCACGCCTGGAAAGGTCGGCCGAGATATCCTCGGCACGGGCAAAGAGCTCTTCGCGCGTCGGGTTGCGGCTGGCCGCGAAGATGACATTGGATTGGCTCATGGGCGGAACTCCAATTCTCCAAAAAGATGATCCGGCGGAAGCCGCAGAGGCTTCCGCCGGAAGGATCGAAGTGCGTGGTCTCAGAACAGCTTGTCCGGGATCCAGCTGGCGGTCGCAGCATCGCTCGTGCTGAAGGCCGGGATCTTTTCGGCCAGTTCCTCGATCGTCTTGACGCCGGCTGCGCGCAGGCTTTCCTGCGTCAGAAGCGTCGGCTTCACGGTGATTTGGTGAGGAACCGTCTGCCCGGCGATTTCGAGGGCGGCGGCGCGAATGGAGACGGCGCCGACGACGGCAGGATTGGTCGCGACGGTCGCAACCCAAGGGCTGCCTTCCTCGGTGATTTCCTGGATATCGGCCGTCGAGACGTCGGCCGAATAGATCTTGAGCTTGTTTGCTATGCCGAGGTCGTTGGCGGCAAGCTTCACGCCGCGGGCGAATTCGTCATAGGGGGCGAAGACGACTGAAATATCGGGATTGGCGGTCAGCACGGCCTTCGCCTGATCGGCGGTCGAGGTCGCCGTTGTGTCGCTGACATTGCCGAAGCGCGCCTTTTCGACCACGCCTTTATTGTCCGACTTGAACTTGTCCCAGACCTCGTTGCGGCGGTCGAGCGGCGCAAAGCCGGCGACATAGACATAACCGGCGTTGAAGCTGTTGCCGTTGTCCTTCACCACCTGTTCGAGCGCCAGTGATGCAAGCTCGTGATCGCTCTGCTCCACCTGCGGGATCTTGGGGTTGTTGAGGTTGACGTCGAAGGCCACGACCTTGATGCCCTTGTCGAGCGCCTGCTGCACGACGTCGCCGAGCGATTCCGGCAGGCCGTGGTCGATGACGATGCCGGAGACGCCGAGATTGATCGCCTGGAGGATCTGTTCGCGCTGTTCTGCGGCATCCTGCCGGCCGGGGAAGATGCGCAGGTCGATATCCAGCGCCTTGGCCTGGGCTTCAGCCCCCGCCTGGTAAGCCTGGAAGAAATCACCGGCCGAGATGTAGCTGATCAGAGCCACCTTGACGCCACCCTTATCGAAGGGGGCCGGAGCGCCGGACAGACCGTCGGCTTTTGCGCCTTGAATGAAAGTGAACGGAATGACGGCGGCAGACAGTGCGAGCCGTGCGAGGGATTTCATCGTCGCGTTCCTTCTAGCAAATCGGAGGCGTCGTCTGACAGGTCTGGAAGCCCTCGCGACGCGTTGAATTATTAGATATAATCTCTATGTTTTTAGTAGAGTAAATGATCCGATTTTACGTGCTGCAGGAGATTCTTTGTTTCCCGAGGACAGTTCGTGAGGGAAAGGCGTGCCTGGAGTTCGACCGCCCGGACGGGGCACACTCCGGCTTCGAATGCAGTCCCGGACACTATCGATGCCGCTTCTTCACATTGAAAATATCACCCGCAGTTTCGGGTCGACGCGGGCGCTTGCCGGTGCCGATCTTTCGATGGACCGCGGTGAGATCGTGGCGCTGATGGGTGCAAACGGTGCGGGCAAATCGACGCTGGTCAAGATTCTTTCCGGCGTGCTTCCGGCCGATAGCGGCGCGATCAATCTGGATGGTCGTCCGTTTGCGCCGCGCAGTCCGGCCGAAGCGGCAAAGGCCGGCGTCGTCACCGTGCACCAGTCGACGGATCTCGTCGGTGCCGCCGGCCTGACGGTTGCCGATGCCCTGCTGCTCAACCGGTTCGCCGATCGCAGCACGCCCTTCTTCGTCTCGCGCGTCGGCGTCCGCCGTGCCGCGCAGTCCATGCTCGATGCCGCCGGCTTCAGTCTGCCGCTGGACCGTGATTTCGGTGAACTCACCAGCGCCGATCGGCAGCTGGTGGCGATCGCCCGGGCGCTTGCCAACCGCGCCGATCTTCTCATTCTCGACGAGCCGACGGCAAGCCTTTCCGGAGAAGAAAGCCGGCGCCTCTTCGATATTCTGCTTAGGCTTCGCAAGCGCGGACTGGCGATCCTCTATATCTCGCATCGTACCGCCGATCTCGAAGCCATCGCCGACCGCGCGCTCGTCATGCGCGGCGGCCGCGTCGTCGGCACTTTCTCGCGGCCGATCGATTTTTCGAGCGCCATCGAGACGATGATCGGCCGCAGACTGGAGGCGGCTCGGCCGGATGCGCGGCCTGCGACCGGTCCGGCGATTTTCGAGATGCGCGATATCAGACTGCTCTCTGGGGCCACCTCCTTCGATCTGTCATTACATGAGGGTGAGGTGGTGGCGGTGACCGGTGTGCTCGGCGCCGGCAAGAGCCGGCTGCTCGAGGCGATCTTCGGCGTGACGGCGCTTGCCGGCGGCACAATGTTCCTCGATGGCCGGCCGTACCGGCCGAAAAGCCCGGCTGATGCAATCGCGGCGGGTGTCGCCATGGCCGCCGAAGACCGTCATCGCTCCTCGCTGATGCCGCCGGCATGGCCGGGCCATTCGCTGTCGGCGACGATCAGCCTGCCGCATCTTGGCAAATGGTATCCGAGCGGCTTCCTCGTCGGCGGCCGTGAACGACGCGAGGCCGAACAGGCAATCGCGCGTCTCGGCATCAAGGCCGCGGGTCCGTTCGCCTCGGTCTGGTCGCTGTCCGGTGGCAACCAGCAGAAGGCGGTGATCGCTCGCTGGGAGGCCGAACCGAGCCGGCTTCTGTTGCTTGACGAACCCTTCCAGGGCGTCGATGTCGGTGCCCGTCACGACATCATCCGGGCAATCCGCGCCCGCACCGACCGGGCGACGCTGATTGCGACCTCCGACCCGGAGGAGGCCTATGAGGTGGCCGACCGCATCCTCGTCATCGACCGCCACGTGTTGAGGCCCGCGGCAGAGGGGGCCGCTCTTGCCTCTGCCATCCAGGGAATATCCGCATGACGACGATCGACGACGACACACTTCCACAGGCAAGCGTCCGGCCGAAGGCATCGCCGCAAGCCGATAACGGCCGTCTCGCCGCCCTCGGGGCGTTCCTGCGGGCGGGCGCGGTGTTCATCCTGCTGGCGCTGCTCATCGTCGGCTTCACCATTGCCCAACCCGCCTTCATCAATATCGCCAATCTGATGAGCATCTTGCAGGCGGTGTCCGTCGTCGCCATTCTCGGCGCCGGCGTCACCGTCACGCTGGCCGTCGGCGGTTTCGATCTGTCGATCGGCGCGGTCGCCGCATCCAGCGTGATGGCGGCCAGCTATGCGATGATCGTCTGGGGCCTTGATGCCTATGCGACGGTGCCGCTGGTGCTCGCCTTTGGCGCTCTGGTCGGCCTCGTCAACGCCTTCCTCATCGTCCGCCTGAAGGTGCCGGATCTCTTGGCGACGCTGGCGATGATGTTTCTGCTTTCCGGCCTGCAGTTGATCCCGACCGCCGGCCGGTCGATTTCGGCCGGCCTTACTCTACCCGACGGGTCGAAGGCGACCGGCGCCTACGATCCGGCCTTCCTGCTGATCGGCCGCTACAGCATCCTCGGCACCCTGCCCGTTTCGGTGGTGCTGATGGCGGTGGTCGCCATCGCACTCTTCATCCTCACCGAACGCACCCGCATCGGCCGGCTGTTGTTTGCGACCGGCGGCAACGAGGTCGCGACCCGGCTTGCCGGCGCTTCGACGGTGCGGCTGAAGACGCTCGCCTATGTCCTATCGGGCACGCTGGCATCGCTCGGCGGCATCGTGATCGCCGCCCGCGTCGGGCGCGGCGACATTTCCTCCGGCGGTTCGCTGCTGATGGATTCTGTTGCTGCCGCGTTAATCGGTTTCGCCGTCTTCAATCTCAGGCGTCCCAACGTGCTCGGCACCATTGCCGGCGCCGTCTTCGTCGGCGTCCTGCTGAACGGCCTCACCATGCTGAACGCTCCCTACTACACCCAGGATTTCGTCAAGGGCGCCGTGCTCGTCGGCGCACTCGCCCTCACCTATGGCCTCGGCCGCAGCAATCCCTAATTCCAAGGAAGAAAGACATGACCCGCGAAATCAGGCTGAACGCCTTCGATATGAATTGCGTCGGACACCAGTCGCCGGGGCTCTGGCGCCATCCGCGTGACAAGTCCTGGACCTACAAGGATCTCGACTATTGGGTGCATCTGGCAAAGACGCTGGAGCGCGGCAAGTTCGATGGACTGTTTATCGCCGACGTGCTCGGCGTCTACGATGTGCTGAGCGGCAATGTCGACGCCGCACTTCGCCATTCGGCGCAGGTGCCGGTCAATGATCCGCTGCAGCTGATCCCCACCATGGCCTACGAGACCGAGCACCTCGGCTTCGGCCTGACGGCGTCGCTCTCCTTCGAGCACCCCTACACCTTCGCCCGCCGCATATCGACGCTCGACCATCTAACGAAAGGGCGTGTCGGCTGGAATATCGTCACCTCCTACCTCAACAGCGGGGCGCTCAATATCGGCCAGCCGGCGCAGACGAAGCATGATGACCGCTACGATCTTGCCGAGGAATATCTCGAGGTCTGCTACAAGCTCTGGGAGGGAAGCTGGGAGGACGGCGCCGTCATCCGCGACCGGGAAAGCGGTATCTTCACCCATCCTGACAAGGTCCACCCGATCCGCCATTCCGGCAAGCATTTCAACGTGCCCGGCATTCACTTGAGCGAACCCTCGCCGCAGCGCACGCCAGTGCTCTACCAGGCCGGCGCCTCCAGCCGCGGCAAGGATTTCGCCGGCGCCCATGCCGAGTGCATCTTCGTCGCATCCCCGTCGAAACCTGTGCTGAAGCGTTACGTCGCCAATGTCCGCGAGGCGGCCGAACGCGTCGGCCGCAACCCGCGCGAAATCCTTGCCTTCAACCTGCAGACCGTCATCCTCGGCGAAACGGATGCGGAGGCACAGCGGAAGTTTAATGAATACCGCAAATACGCCTCCTTCGAGGGTGCGCTGACGCTGATCTCCGGCTGGACCGGCATCGATTTCGGCCAGTTCGGGCCGGACGAGGTGCTGCGGCACCGCCATACCAATGCGGTGCAATCGGCCGTCGAAACCTTCACCACCATCGATCCCACCAAGGAATGGACGGTGCGCGAAATGGCCGACTGGGTCGGCATCGGCGGTTTCGGCCCGGTTTTCGTCGGCTCGCCGCAGACGGTCGCCGATCTGATGCAGGAATGGATCGAAGACACCGATGTCGACGGCTTCAATCTTGCCTATGCCGTGACGCCCGAAAGTTTCGAGGACGCGGTCGATCTGCTGGTACCGGAACTGCAAAAGCGCGGCGTCTACAAGACCGAATACGCCAAAGGAACGCTGCGCGAAAAGCTCGGGGGAGCAGGGCCGCGGCTCGTCGCGCCACATCCCGGCGCCGCATATCGCAATCTCTTCGACGCGCCCGCACGTGTCGCCGCCAACGGCTGAGCGAATAATGGCTGGGTGACAAAAAATATCTCGCCCAGTCCGACCATTCGAATCTAACCTCTATGACAATTTGCATTTCGCCCTGAATATGGGCACTCGATTTTCACCGATCAGGAGAGGTCATGACCGTACCATCTATCTCGCGGCGCACGCTGATGAAGGGCACCGCCCTGCTCCTTGCCTCGACGGCGCTCGCCCGGCAGGCGCTCGCGCAGACCGCGCCCGCCGGCGGCCGGCTGATCGTTGCAGCCGATTCCGAGCCGAAGAACCTCAATCCCGCCATCGTCGCCTCGAACGGCGTATTTTTCGTCGCAAGCAAGGTGATCGAGCCGCTCGCCGAAGCGTCGTTCGACGGCAAGGATGGGCTTTCGCCGCGTCTCGCCACCTCCTGGGAAGGCTCGACCGATGGCCTCTCCGTCACCTTCAAGCTCCGCGACGGCGTCACCTGGCATGATGGCAAGCCGTTTACCTCGGTCGATGTCGCCTTCTCGGCGCTCAACGTCTGGAAGACGATGCAGAATCTCGGCCGCCTGGTCTTTGCCAATCTTCAAGCCGTCGATACGCCCGACGATTACACCGCCATCTTCCGCTTCTCCAAGCCGACGCCGTTCCAGCTGATCCGTAACGCGCTGCCTGTTGTCACCAGCGTCGTCGCCAAGCACATTTTCGACGGCACCGACATCGCGACCAACCCTGCCAATAACACGCTGATCGGCACCGGTCCGTTCAAGTTCGCCGAACACAAGCCCGGCGAATATTACCGGCTGACGCGCAACGAAAATTACTGGGACAAGGAGCAGCCGAGACTCGACGAGATCATCTTCCGCGTGCTGCCCGACCGCGAAGCGGCGGGTGCAGCACTCGAAGCCGAGGAAATCCAGCTTGCCGCCTTCTCGGCGGTGCCGCTCGCCGATCTCGACCGTATCTCCAAGGTCGCCGGGATCAAGGTGGTTTCGAAGGGCTACGAGGCATTGACCTACCAGCTCGTCGTCGAGATCAATCACCGCCGCAAGGAGCTCTCCGACCTCAGGGTCCGTCAGGCAATCGCCCAGGCGATCGACAAGAAATTCGTGGTCGACACGATCTTCCTCGGTTACGCCGCAGCCTCGACCGGCCCGGTGCCGAAGAATGCGCCGGAGTTCTATACACCCGATGTCGCGACCTATGCGTTCGACCCTGCTGCCGCCAACGAAATCCTCGACAAGGCGGGTTACAGCCAAGGGCCTGACGGCAACCGCTTTTCGCTGAAGCTTCGCCCCGCGCCCTATTTCAACGAGACCCGGCAGTTCGGCGATTACCTTCGCCAGGCGCTCGCCGTGATCGGCATCAATGCGGAGATCGTCAATGCCGATGCGGCCGCGCACCAGAAGGCTGTTTATACCGACCACGACTTCGACCTTGCCGTCGGTCCGCCGGTCTTCCGCGGTGATCCGGCGATCTCCACCACCATTCTCGTCCAGTCCGGGACGCCAGCCGGCGTGCCCTTCTCCAATCAGGGCGGCTACGTCAATCCGGAGCTCGACAAGATCATCAAGCAGGCCTCGGAGACTGTCGACACGGCGGCGCGCACCGATCTGTACCGCAAGTTCCAGCAGCTCGTCGTCGCCGATCTGCCGCTGATCAACGTCGCGGAATGGGGTTTCATCACCGTCGCACGCGACAGCGTGCTCAACGTCGCGGATAACCCGCGTTGGGCTGTCTCGAACTGGGGCGATACGGCGCTGCAATCGTGATAGGATCGGCGGCAATTCTCTTCCAGAGGCCCTGTCCGGCGTGAGACGTGCAATCATCCTCCTGAGGCGCAGGGCGATCAGCAGCATTCCGGTGCTGCTGATCGTGGTGATCTTCACCTTTTTCCTGCTTGAATCCGCCTCGGGCGATGCCGTCGACGCCTATCTTGGCTCGATCGGCGGCGGCGATGCCGCACTTAGGCAGTCGCTGCGCGAGAGCTACGGCCTCGACCAATCGATGTTCGCGCGCCTCTGGCTCTATCTTTCCTCGCTCGCACGCTTCGATCTCGGCTGGTCGGTCGCCTTCGGCCGGCCGGTCGGTGCGCTCATTGCCGAACGCCTGCCCAATACGCTGCTGCTGATGGGCAGCGCGACGGCGCTATCCTTCGGCCTCGGCTCAGCGCTCGGCATCCTTGCCGGAGCGCGGCCGGGCGGTCTGCGTGAGCGGCTGCTGTCGATCGGCTCATTGATCGTCTATGCCATTCCGAGCTTCTGGCTCGGCCTGGTGCTGAGCATCGCCTTTTCGGTGAAGCTGCGCTGGTTTCCGATCGCCGGCGTCGAGACGATCGCTTCCGGCAAGACGGGTTTTTCGCGCGCGCTCGATATCGCCGATCATCTGGTTCTGCCGGTCGGCGCGCTCGCCCTGATCTATCTCGCCTTGTTCCTGCGGGTGATGCGCAGCGGCATGGCCGAGGCCTGGAAGCTTGAATTCGTGCTCTTCGCCCGGGCCAAGGGTCTGTCGCGCAGCCGGATCGTGCTGCGCCATGTCGCGCGCAACGCGCTGCTGCCGCTCGTCACCATGCTCGGGCTGCAATCGGCGGCCATGCTCGGCGGCAGCGTGGTGATCGAGAGCATCTTTGCGATCCCGGGATTCGGGCGGCTGGCGCAGGAGGCGGTCAACGGCCGCGACGCGCCGTTGTTGATGGGCATCATCGTCACCAGCGCCGTCCTGGTCATCTCGGTCAATTTCCTCGTCGATCTCGTCTATGCCGCACTCGACCCGCGCATCGGCGCATCGGAGGGCGGCGCATGAGCTGGCTGCGGCGACTGCTGCGCACGCCGGAAGGTGCTGCAGGATTTGTGATCCTTCTCGTCCTGCTTTCGGCCGGGCTGCTCGCTCCGGTTATTTCGCCGGGCGATCCGCTGAAAATTGCCGGCCGCGCCCTGCTGGCGCCGTTCACCGATCCCGCCTTTCCGCTCGGCACCGACCGTCTCGGCCGCGACGTGCTGGCGGGCCTGCTTTATGGCGCGCGAACCTCGCTGGCCGTCGGCATGGCGGCGGCGTTTGCGGCCATGGTGCTGGGGCTTTGCGTCGGCCTGGCTGCCGGTTTTGCCGGCGGGCTCATCGATGAGGCGCTGATGCGAGTGGTCGACGCCTTCCAGATCGTGCCGGCCTTCCTGCTCGCCTTAGCTTTCGTCAGCACCATCGGCGTGTCGACGCCGGTTGTCGTCCTTGCCATCGCACTCGGCACCTGGGCCGATCCGGCGCGGCTGACGAGGGCGCAGGTGCTGGCGATCCGCGAGCAGGATTACGTCGCCTCGGCAAGGGTAATCGGCATGCATCCGGCCGAGATCGCCTTCCGGGAAATCCTACCCAACGCGCTGCCGCCAGTGCTGGCGCTTTCGGCCACCATCGTCGCCGGTGCGATCCTCACCGAGGCTGCGCTGTCCTTCCTCGGCCTCGGCAATCCCAATATCGCCACCTGGGGTTCGATGATCGCCGAGGGCCGCAGCGTGCTGCGTTCGGCATCCTATCTCTCGGTCATACCGGGTGCGGCACTCGCCGTCACCGTGCTCGGCGTCCATCTCTTCAGCGAGGGTCTCGGCAAGGCGCTTGGCGATGACGGCGTGAGGGCGGCATGAGCGGGATTTTTTTGAGCCTGCGACAGCTTTCGGTCACCTATGGGCGCGGCAGCAGCGGTGCGGCCGCGCTCGACGATATCGACCTTGATATCGTCGCCGGCGAAAGGCTGGCGATCATCGGCGAAAGCGGTTCCGGCAAGAGCACGCTTGCCCGCGCGATTGCCGGTCTGCTGCCGGAGGGAGCGACAGTCCGCGGCGAGATACTTTGGCCCGGCCTTGGCCATCCGACCCGCGCAGGCCGCGATTTCGGCTTCGTCTTCCAGGATCCGGGCTCCAGCCTCAATCCCGTTTTGACGATCGGCGAGCAGATCGCCGAGGGCGCCAGGCGCCATCTCGGCCTCAGCTGGAAACAGGCCTATGTCAGGGCCGAAGAATTGCTTGAGCGGGTACGGATACCGCAGCCCGACAAGGCGATGCGGGCCTTTCCGCATCAGCTCTCCGGCGGCCAGCGCCAGCGCGTGGCGATCGCCGCAGCCATTGCCGCTAGACCTGCGCTGCTGATCGCCGACGAGGCGACCAGCGCGCTCGATGTTGTCGTCCAGGCCGAGATCGTCCGCCTGCTCGACGGGCTGGTGCGCGAGGACGGCATGACGCTGCTCTTCATCACCCACGACATCGCGCTGGCCTCCGGCTTCGTCGACCGCATCGCCGTCTTCCGCAATGCGAGGCTGGTCGAGGCAGGCCCCGTCCGTTCGGTGCTTTCGGCGCCCAAGAGCGACTATACCGCCGCCCTGATCGCCAGCCATCGAGACCTCGCGACGCCGCCGCTGATCGTGGAGGTGCCGTCATGAACGACAGGCTGCTTTCCATCGAAAACCTGTCGAAAGGTTTTTCGTCTGCGGGACGCCGGATTGCCGCTCTCGATAATGTGTCGCTCACCATCGCGGCCGGGGAAACGCTCGGCCTCGTCGGCGCTTCCGGCAGCGGAAAATCGACATTGTCGCGCATCCTGCTGCGGCTCCTCTCGGCCGATGCCGGTTCGATCCGCTTCGAGGGAGAGGATTGGCTCGCGCTGAATGGCGCGCCGTTGCGCCGCCGGCGGGCGCGTATGCAGATGGTGTTTCAGGATTCGCTCGCCGCCTTCAATCCGTTGGCGAGCGTTGGTGCGGTGCTCGACGATCCGCTTCGCATCCACGGCGTCGCACAAAACCGGCGCTCGGGCGAGATCGTCGAGCTGCTGGAGCGCGTCGGCCTTACCGCAGATCATGCCGCCCGGCCGGTGCGGGTACTCTCCGGCGGCCAGCGGCAGCGTGTGGCGATTGCGCGTGCGATTGCGACACGGCCCTCGTTGCTGGTGCTCGACGAGGCAGTCTCGGCGCTCGATGTGACCGTGCGTGGCAGGATCCTCGAGATCCTGGTCGATCTGCAGAAAGAACAGGGCATTGCCTGTCTGTTCATTTCGCACGATCTTGCCGTGGTCCGGGCCGTCTCCCACCGTATCGCCGTCATGGATGGCGGGCGGATCGTCGAGACCGGTCCGGCCGCGGCGGTCGTCGCAGCGCCGCAATCCGAGGCTGCCCGTGCGCTCGTTGCCGCCGTCCCCCGTCTCGTGACCGATCCCTGCTGAAGGAAGTATCCATGTCCGATCTTGGTTGGAATCCCCTGCATGGCGTGCCCTCCTATCCCGCGGAGCGCTACGCCGTCCTTGCCGACAGGATCGGCGGCATCTTGCGCAGCCGCAACGATATATTGCTGGTGCAGGCCGAGGCGGTGGTGGCGCTGGAGGCGGCGGCGGTCAGCCTTGCGCGCCCGGGCCTCACAGCACTGAACATCATCACCAGCTCCTATGGCGGCTGGTTCGGGCAATGGCTGCGACGGGGTGGCGCGGCGGTCGCCGATATCGTCGCCGAACCGGGCCTGCCGATCGAGATCGAAGCAGTCGCCAAGGCGCTCCAGACGGGTCCGAAGTTCGATATGCTCGCTCTTGTGCACGCGGAATCCGCGAGCGGCATTCTCAATCCGCTGCCCGAGATACTGGCGCTTGCCCGGGCTCGTGGCATCGTCACCGTCGTCGACGCCGTCGCCTCGGTCGGTGGCCACGGGCTCGATGTCGGCGACCTCGGCATCGACATCGCCGTGATCGGTCCGCAGAAGGCGCTCGGCGGGCCGGCCGGCGTCTCCGCGCTCTCGGTCAGCCGTAGCGCCTGGGATCTGATTCTCAGAGATGGTGCACCGCGCGATTCGATCTTGTCGTTGGCCGATCTGAAGACCTGGGTCGACAGCGGGCGACGCGGCCTGCCGGGAACGCCGGCGCCGCTGGAATTCTTCGCACTGGAAACGGCGCTCGACCGCGTCAAGGCCGAGGGCATGGGGAATATCGTCGCCCGTCATGTGCTTGCGGCAGCGGCGACACGGGCGGGACTTGCCGCACTCGGAGCCCCGGCCTGGGTGCCGGCAGCAAGGGCGTCGAACCTGGTGACGGCGGTACCGGTGCCGGAGGCACTGGCGCCTGCCGCGCTGATCGCAGCCGCCGGGCAGTTGGGAGTCGAGCTGACCGAAGGCGTCGGAACTGGGCCGGCCCGTCTCTTGCGGCTGAACCACACTGGTCCGCGCGCCGCATTCCAGACGGTGCTCTCGAACGTCGTGGCGTATGGCGCGGCCCTCAGGCAGACCGGCCATCCCTCGGATATATCAGCCGCTGCGGAGGCAATATCCGCAGCCTACAGCCGATGAAAGCCGTATTCGGCCCTTAATAATCATGGCTCATCAAGGCAGGAGAGTGGTATCGCGGAGACTTGGTGCAAATGACGAAATTGCTGGATGCGCAGGGCCTGGAGATTTCACATGAGGGGCATCGCACCCGCCTGAAATGGCACCGATTGCGCAAGCGGTTTTCCGACCCGCTGTTTTCCGCCGAAGTAATGGCGGAGGGCTTTGCGGCGGGCGCCTCTATGGAGCTCGATCTGCGCGTCCGCGCCGACGGTGGGTTCGTCGTGCTGCACGACAGGGAACTCGAAGGCGAGACGACAGGACATGGACCGGTCGCCGAAAAGAGCGTCAGTGACCTCAGCGATATCAAGATGCAAGAGGGCGACCGGCCGCTGATCCTCAGCGAGGATCTGGCTGCCATGATGCAATCGACGCATCCAGCCGCATTGCTGCAATTCGACATGAAGGACGACTACGAAGCGATCGGCGCCAGGGGCGTCGCGCATCTGGCCACGCATTTCCGCGATATCGCCGCCTCGGTGATCGTCAGTGGCGACAGTCTCGACCTCATCGTCGCGGTCAAGGAGAAGCTTCCCCATCTCCTGCGCGGCATCGATCCGACCAACAAACTCTACGATATCAGGATGGCCGACGGCTGGAAGGCGGTCGAGACGGAACTGCGCGCTGACCTGCGCGGCCCGTCCGAACCGGACACGATCTATCTGCACTGGCCGCTGATCCTTGATGCCGCCAATGCGGGGCTGGATATGATCGCGCTTTGCCAGGACGAAGGCAAACGTGTCGATGCCTGGACTTTCACCCTGAAGGATCGGGAGGCCGGCTTCAGCGAAGAGGAATGGCAAAGCTTTTCGGCGCTGACGGCCCTGAAGCCGGATCAGATCACCACCGACGAGGCGCCGGCGACCGAACGCGCCTGGCGCCGCCGCATGGCGGTTTAACCGGCGAGCGTTGGAGCATGATGTCGTCCAAAAACTGATCACACTTTTCAGCATCATGCACTTAGTCGCATGTTTTGCGTAATTTGCATCATTTTAAACTTCTGATGCTATCCATATCCAGCAGACAACTGTTGGTGTCCGATATGCAAGTTGTTGATACTAAAGCAATTGCGCAACAAGCAAATTCCAGCTTGCAGGAAGCGTGGCATTTTGGGTGTACGGGCCGATCGGTTGAGGCACTCACACTGGCCGGCGAAATTCTTGCGGATGCCAAAGCGCGGGGCGACGATCGGCTCGCCGCGCAATGCGACACCGACATTGCTTGGTATTGTTTTCAGATCGGCAAGGCCGAACTTGGACTGACGCATGTCCGCCGGGCGGTAGACTTCTGGAAATTGACCGGGGCGCGCAAACAGGAATCCTGTGCCCGCGCTTATTTCGGATGGCTGCTCTTGGAACTGGGCTTGCCGGAGGAAGCAATCGAAGAAGCGACCCGCGCCTTGGATCTGGCCGACAAAGCCGCGGACTCGCAAGCACAAAGCCTGGCCACTAACGTCATCGGAATTATCTTCTGGTGCAACAAACAGCCCGATCGGGCCATCTTAATGAGCGAGAGGTCCGTCGAGCTCGCCAGATCGATCGGAAATAAGAACTATGAATGCTGGTGGCTCATCAATCTCGGCGGCGCTCATTCGGAAGGCGGGTATATCGCGCGGGCGCTCGGCCAGCCGGAGGAAGAACACCAGATGCTGGTCAGAGCGCTGGAACTGACCGAACAAGCGCTCGACATCGCAATCGAGATCGGCGACAGCTGGGCCGCTCGCCTCTGTCTCGGCAACCAAGCCGAGTTCTACAGCCACCTGGGCGAGCATGACAAGGCGCTCCGATGCATGGGCCGCTATAGGCTGTTTCAAGAGAACAGCTATGTCAGGGACAGGCAGCAATATCTCTACACTTTGGGCCAGATCTACAACAATTCCGGAAAATTCACCGAAGCCCTGTCGCCGCTTCTCGAGGCGGTGGAGCTGATCGACGCCGGCGGCAGTTTCGATTCCTATGTGCAGATCTATCTTTATCTGTCGCAGGCCTATGAGGGGCTGGGGCAGTTCGATCAGGCGCTGGAGGCCCATAAGAAATACCACCAGGCCTATTTGCGCAATAGCGCCGAGAGTACCCAGCGGCGCGCACGTCTCGCCGAAATCTACTATGAAACCAAACGGTTCAAGGAAGTTGCCGAAACGGAGTCGAAGCGCGCAGAAACGCTGGAGGCCTCCTATCAGAAATTGCAGGAGCAAACCGATATCCTTGCCAATGCCGTCTATCTGGACGCACTGACCGGGCTCTATAATCGCAAATATCTCGACAGCCGCTTTAAAGCGCTGACATCTGAGAAACGTCCATATTCGATCGCGATGCTGGATGTCGATCACTTCAAGTCGATCAACGATAACTTCTCTCACATGATCGGCGACCGGGTCCTGAGTGCCATTGGAACTATACTGCGCGGCCAGCTGCGCATTACCGATCAGGCAATTCGCTTTGGCGGCGAGGAATTCGTCGTCTTGCTCGCCGGCACTCCCCGAGGCGCTACCGATATCTGCGAGAAGTTGCGTTCGACCATTGAGCGGTGGGACTGGTCCGAGGTCTGCAACGGGCTGCATGTGACGATCAGCATCGGTGTCGCCGGTAGTACTCTATCCACCAATTCTCCGAACGAGATTTTGGCGATCGCAGATCAGAATCTTTATGCGGCGAAAAAGAGCGGCCGCAATCGCGTTGTTGCGTAACGGGCGTTCCGTAACTTTCGGGCGAAGTTTGCAGTCTCACAAATCGGGCGGATCGCGTCTGGGGAGAGGTGTATCTATAGCCCCTCGATGTCGAGAATGAACGCGAATTCGCCGGCAAGCCCCGGCGAGTAGGCGATGACGGGTCCGCCCTGCGCAAGCAGCCTATCGACCGGCGGCATCGCCACCACAGCGCCGGCCTCTTCGGCGATCAGCGCGCCGGCGAGCATGTCCCAGGCATTGAGGTGGCGTTCGTAATAGAGATCGGCAGCACCCTCGGCGACACGAACGAGGTCGATCGCGGCCGCGCCCATGCGGCGATAATCCATGCCGCGTTCGTGGAGCCGCCGCGAGAGCGCGAGATGGTCGTCGAAGCTCGTCTTGCGGGAATGGCCGAGAATGACAAGCGCATTGGCTGGATCGGCGGTCGCCGCCGCATGGACCGGAACCCCGTCCTTGAAGGCGCCGCCGCCGCGGACGGCGTGAAAGACCTTGTCCTCGGTGGCGTCGTAGACGACGCCGATCTCGACCTTGCCGGCGGCGACGAAGGCGATCGAGACGGCCCAATGCCGGAAGCCCCTGATATAGTTGGTCGTGCCGTCGATCGGATCGACGACCCATGTGCCGCCCTCGCCCGATCGCCCGCCGCTTTCCTCGCCCATGAACATATCGCCCGGAAAGCGTGAAAGCAGCCCGTCACGGAGCGCCTGTTCGGCGTTCCTGTCGGCGATGGTGACGAAATCCTGCAATCCCTTGTTCTCGACGGTCAGCGTGCCGGGATTGGAGTCGCGCCGAAACCGGGCCGCTTCCCGTCCGGCCTCGAGGGCGGCTGTGACGGCGACCTCCGCCCGTTCACGGATGGCGGCGGCATCGAATGCGGGATTCATCAGGCAGTCCTTCTTCTTATCAGCGTTATCGGCGTGAATTCGACGCGCGCCGTCAGGTCCGGTTCAGCCATCCGGCTCATCAGCAGATCGACCGTTTGTTCGGCCTGGAGATCGCAGGGTTGGCGGATGGTCGTGAGGTCGTAGGCGGTCCAGCTCGCCTGGGGGATGTCGTCATGGCCGATGATGGCGAGCGGCGGCGCATCGTCGCGGCTGCGGCCCTGCATGACCCGGTCGACAACGCCGCAGGCCATGTAGTCGTTGGCACAGAACAAGCCGTCGATGCCGGATGCGGCAAGCTCGCCGGCCGCATCATAGCCGCTCTTGTAGTCGTTGATCCTGACCTGCAGCAGCTGCGCATCGACGCCAAGCTGCTTGCACCGCGCGATGAAGGCTTCGCTCCGCCGCCGCGCCGTATAGGATATTGCGGGTGCGGCCATGACGGCGAGCTTTCGCGCGCCGCTGTCGATCAGATGGGCGGCGGCGAGATAGCCGGCCATGCGATCGTCGGAGATGATGCGGTCGACGAAGGGGATATCGTTGCCTTTGTTGATCAGCACGATCGGCACGCCTTCGGCAGCACATTGTTCGCAGATTTCGGTCGGCGGTGCGTCGGAGGTGACGATGACGCCGGAGACGGCGTAATGCAGCAGCTGGCCGATGACTGTCGAGGTATCCGCCTCCTGAGAGGTCGGCAGCAGGATGGGGCGGAAATTGCGGGCGATCAGCACTCTCGCCAGGTTCTCGATCTGCAGCGTCCGGAACGGGTTGTCGAGGCCGGCGGCAACGACGCCGACGAGATCGGAACGTTTGTTGGTGAGGCTTCTGGCAAGATAGTTTACCCGATAGCCGAGATCCTTGGCGGCTTGGAAGACCTTCTCACGCGTTTTCGGCGAGACGCTGGCATCCGGCGTGAAGGCGCGCGACACGGCGGCGCGCGAAACACCGGCCACACGCGCCACGTCGAAGGAGGTTACCTTGCGCGGTCCCTTATCCCTGTCTGCCAACTGCTTTTTCCCTCTCTGCCGACGGCCGCATCAGATCGGGCAAATCCGTGCAGATGCCGAGAACCGGAAGCTTCATGATGTCGTCGAGAATACTCCGCCGTTCCTCGTGCCAGAGCACGATCTCGCGGCCGGCCTCGAAGGCGCGGTGCATCAGTGCCTCGGTCACCAGATCCTGCGGCCGCTCGCCTGCCCTTTCCCAGCAGAGATGGAGGATATCGGCGCCGGCCTCGTCACCTAGTGCATGCGGATCATGGCCGACGCGGATCAGCACCGAAAGCGGGAAGTCGCAGCCGGCGTTGCGGAGTTCCCGCACCTGCGCCGTGTCGAAGGAGCCGAGGCAGGCAAATCGCTGGTTCATCTCGGCAAGATGGCGCCAGCAGAGCAGGCCGGTTCCGGGCGCCTTGAGCTCGACATAGAGACCGGTGCCGGTCTCGCGGCCGAGGGCGGCGACCTCCGAAAAACTCGGGACATCGACGCCGTCGAGGGCGGCGAGCTCGGCGGCCGTCATTTCCGAAATGCGGCGGTCGATGCCGAAGACGCGCTCGAGATAGTCGTCATGCGAGACGACGACCACGCCGTCGCGGGTCAGCTGCGTATCGAGTTCCCACATCTCGGCGCCGAGTTCGGCAGCGCGGCGGAAAGCGGCGATCGTGTTCTCGCGCTCATGGCCGCTTGCGCCGCGATGGCCAATGCAGAAGGGCAGCCGGCCCTTGGCCGACGGCCAGCCGTTACGCTCGAAAAATGCCTGGAAATCGCGCCTCATCAGAGCCTCCTGCCATTTTCGTCGAAGACGAAGACGCCACGGCTGTCGATCGCCCAACGGACATCGTCGCCGACGTGAATATCGTTGCGCACCGGCTGGATCGAGCGCAGCAGCGGACCGCCGGCAAGACGTACATCGTAAAGGTTTTCGCGCCCTTGCGTTTCGGCGAAGGTGACCTTGCCGGACACCGGTGTATCGCCTGAAGGCGTGAAATGCTCCGGCCGGACGCCAAGCATCAGCTTGGTGCCCTCGGCGGCGCAGATGGATCCCGGCAGCGGCACGCGGATTTCGCTTTCCGGGATGACGAAGACGCCTTTGTCGACGATGCCGCGCAGGAAGGTGATGGGAGGGTTGCCGAGGAAGCCGGCGACGAAGGCGGTCTTCGGATCATTGTACATTTCGGCCGGCGTGGCGATCTGGACGATCTCGCCTTCCTTCATGATGGCGATGCGGTCGCACATGCTCATCGCTTCCACCTGGTCATGGGTGACGAGGATGGCGGTGATTCCGGTCTCACGCTGCAGCCGGCGGATTTCCGAGCGCATTTCGAGGCGCAGCTTGGCGTCGAGATTGGCGAGCGGTTCGTCGAGCAGCAGCACGTCGGGCTTGCGGATCAGCGCGCGCGCCAGCGCCACGCGCTGCTGCTGGCCGCCAGAAAGCTGCGCCGGACGGCGCTCCATGAGGTTGCTGATATGAACAAGCTCGGAAATGCGCTCGACCTCCTTGCGGATGTCGGCGGCAGGCACGCCCTTCACCTTCAGGGGAAAACCGATGTTTTCGGCAACCGTCATGTGCGGGTAGAGCGCATAAGACTGGAAGACGACGCCGACATTGCGGGCCTGGCTCGGCAGGTCGGTGACGTCGCGGTCGCCGAAGAGGATGCGCCCGCTGGTCGGCCGGTGAATGCCGCAGACCGCAAAAAGCGTCGTCGATTTGCCGCAGCCGGAAGGGCCGAGCAGCGCCAGCATCTCGCCGTCGCCGACTTCGAGCTGCATGTTTTCGATGACCTTGGTGGAGCCGAAGCTCTTCGAGAAATTGTCGAGGAGGATGCGCATCAGCCTTTGCTCCCGCCGCCGTAGATGTTCATGAGATATTTGTTGAAGAGTGCGTAAGCAATCAGCACCGGGATGAGGTAGAAGAGGCCGACCGCCTTGAACATATTGAAATCGTAATTGTTGTCGTCGGCGAGGAAGCCCGCGAGATAGACCGACAGCACCTGCACCTGATTGCCCGGCGCCAGCACCTGCGGCAGGATGAACTCGCCCCAGCCGGCGAGGAAAGAGAACAGGCCGAGCGCCATGATGCCGGGCTTGACCTGCGGCAGCACGAGGCTGCGCCAGACGCGGAAACGCGAGGCGCCGTCGACGACGCCGGCCATTTCGATTTCCCAGGGCACCGTGTCGTAAAAACCCTTCATCAGCCAGATGCCGAGCGGCAGGTCGATCGCCGCCTTCACCAGAATGACGCCGATCAGCGAATTATAGAGGCCGATCATCTGCAGAACGATGAAGATGGCGATGATCAGCGTCACCGACGGGAAGGCGTGCAGCACCATGACGCCGGCGAGGAAGAAGCCGCGCGCCGGCACGTTCAACCGCGACAGCACGTAACCGGCCATCGACGAGACGATGAGCACCAGGCTGGTGGTGCAGGCCGAAAACAGCAGCGTATTCAGCGTCACGTGCCAGATATTTGCCTTGCCTGCCGTCGTCTGCCACAGGAAGCGCCAGTGATTGATCGTCAAACCGGAGGGCAGCAACGCATCCGGTTGTTTCACCGTCACGGTGTCGAGGAAGAGATAAACATACATCAGGAGCAGCGGCAGGCTGACGATCGTCAGCGCCGTGATGACGGGCCAGCTGCGATAATTTGCCGAGGGCTGCGAGCGTTCGGCCATGGTCAGTCCTCGATCAGGGGCTTGGCGACGAGCGTGCCGTAGTTGAAGACGCGCAGATAAAGGAGCGACAGCATCACGCCGATGACGACGAGCACCAGCGCCATGGCCGCGCCCAACCCGTATTCGAGGTTGCCGGCATAATTCCTGAGCGCGGTGTGATAGGCGGAGAGCGCCCAGACCTCGGTGGCGTTGCCCGGGCCGCCATTGGTGGCGAGCAGGATTTCATTGAAGGAGGCGAGCAGCGACAGCGTCTGGTAGCAGGTGACGAAGAGGATCGGCCAGCGCATTTGCGGCAGGATGATATAGCGGATCTGCTGCCAGCGCGAAGCGCCGTCCACCTCGCTTGCGTAGAACTGGCTCTTCGGAATGGCCTTCATCGCCGAGGAGAACACCAGCATGCCCATCGAAGCGCCGATGAAGCCGTTGATCAGCACGACGAAGAACCAGGCATTATAGGCGGTATCGAGCAGGTAGTTCTTCGGGGGGTAGCCGAACTTGCCCATCAGGACAGAGATGAAGCCGCTGTCCCAGGCAAGCCACTTCCACAGCAGTACGTAGATGACCACGGGCGTGATGCGCGGCAGGAGCCAGATGCCGCGAAAGATCGAGGCGGGCGTCGGCGGCATGTAATGCGTCCAGATCGCGAGCAGCAGGGCATAACCGACGTTGAAGAGCGTCAGCACCAGCGCGACATAGAGCACGGTGTTGAAAAGCACACGCGCCATATCGGGCGACCTGGCCATGCGTGCGAAATTGTCTGTCGTCCAGGTCCAGCCGGTATAGGTGGTCTTGGCGACGGTTTCCTTCTGTTCCGGCGTCAGCCTGAACCCCAGACTGTCCAGCGCCGAAAACAGCTGCTCCTTGCTGTCGAAGCGGGTGTTGAGGACGGAGCGGTTGAACTGTTCGGAGATCTGCTTGACCTCACGTGTCGAAGGCCGCTCGGCAAGATCCTTGATCATCCGCTCGACATCGCGGCGTGCCGGGAAGACCTCGCCTGCATGTTTGGCGCGCAATTCCGCGGCAATCCCCGGCGCAAGCCCGAGACCCTCGACGGCCGTGAGGCCCGCCTCGTCGATGGTGTAGCGCGGTGCGGCCATCTCGGTGGCGATCTCGGGCATCGCCGATTTCAGCGCGATCAGGGAGTTCGGCGCGATCTGGTAGACGCCGCCGGAAATGCCGGTCGCCGTCGTCATGTTGGTCATCGAAAAGACCGCCGTCAGAACCACCGGCATCAGGAAGAACAGCACGATCATGATCGCCGCAGGGGTGATCATGATCAGTCCGAGCGTTCTGGACGATTTCATGGGAGGCCTCCTCGCGGAACCGACCGGGCGGCGGGTTTGCCGCCACCCGGAGGCGTGTTTCAGCGAATGACGATCTTGTCGCCGAGCGTGCTCTTCAGCTCGCTCTCTGCGTCACCGACAGCGGCGTCTACGGTCTTGGCGCCGGTCCATGATGCTTCGAGGTTCTTCCACATGATGTTCCAATATTTGCCGAAATCGGAGTTGTTCGGCATCGCATTGGCATGCGGCAGCAGGCGCTCGGTGGCTTCGCGGGTCCAGCGGTCGGCCGAGTAGAATTCGACGGTGGATTCCGATTTGGAGATGCCGAGATGGGCTGATTTGACCGCATGCAGCGCATTGGTGCGCGGCTCGGAGGCGATCTTGACCAGTTGGGCGGCGATCTCGGTGTCTTCCTGGTCGTGACCTGCGGTCAAGAGGTAGACGAGCGGATGGGTCAGCGTGTTGGCCTTGCCGCCTTCGCCGGCGGGGATCAGCGTGAAGATCACGTTGCCGAAGAAGTCCTTCAGGCCTTCCTGGTTGACAAGACGGGCATAGTGCCAGGTGCCGCCGTCCCAGATGCCGGCCTTGCCGGTGGCGACTTCCTTCCACCACTGGTCGCCTGGCATACCGATATGGTTCTTCTTGGTGACACCTGATTTAACGGCGTCTGCGAAGAACTGATAGGTGCGGGTCATCGCCGCCTTGTCGAAAACGAGCTTGCCGTCTTCTTCCATCGTGCCGCCGAACGAGGTGTAGAACTGCCAGTAGTCGGGGCCGTTGCTGGTGCGCGGATAAAATCCGTATCCGGGCTGGACGAGGCCCTTGTCCTGCATCTTCTTGGCGTCTTCGAGCAGGTTCTTCATGGTGTACTTGCCGTCCTGGACGCTCTGCGGCAGCGCGTCCAGATCGGCATCGCTGTAACCGATCGCCTTCATGTAAGGCTTCCAGAAGAACATCGGGCGGGATTCGGCATCCTGCGGAATGCCGTAGACGGTGCCGTTGTAGGATGCGATCTTCAACAGGTTTTCATAGATGTCGCTGAGCGGCCATGAGTCGAGATCGACGTAATCCTCGATCGGGACGATCAGTCCGGCCTGCGACCAGGGTGCGATGTCTTCATGGCCGCTGACGACGATATTCGGGGCGGTCTTGGCTTCGGCGGCAAGGGTCAGCGCCTGCTTGAAGTCTTCCCAGGCGGAATAGGGCTTCTTCTCGACGGTAATTTTCAGGTCTTCGCCCTTGAGGGCGGCTTCGCGCTGCAGCTGCTGGGCTGCGATTTCGATGGCGTCGAGACGATAGACGTCGTTCGGGCCGGTGCCGCCGGCCCAGACGCTGATGTGAACGTCCTTGGCAAGCGCAATTGCAGAGCTCGAGGCCAGGATGGTGGCAGCAATGGTGAGGGATTTCAGTGTCGGCAAAATGGTCATCTTCTTCGTCTCCCTAGAAGAGCAGTGTGAAGCCTCTTGGCGGGTCAGCACTGCTGATGATGGCCGCTCCGAAACCCCACGAAAACGTGACGATGTCCGCTCTAGGGGTTTGTTGTAACGGCCGAATGACAAAATTGAGCACGTGTGCAAAATTATTATGACGATGTCTTTAAGACTTGCAAGCGGCGGTTTTCGGGAGTGCATTTTACGCTTCAAATCGTGCTTGCCCTCCTGCGGACCTGCATGTCTTTCGAGACGCGCAAAGCAGGCTTCCACGCTTTCGATCCTCGCGTCCCTTCCGAAAAGCGGTTCCGATTTTTGGGCCGATGCGCTAGCATGTCGCCATGAGCCTTGAATCTGTCCGCGCTTTCCTGCGTGCGCACGCACCCGATATCGACATCATCGAAACCGCCGAGAGCTCCTCGACGGTGGCGCTTGCTGCCGAGGCCCATGGCGTCGAGCCGGCCCAGATCGCCAAGACGATCTGTCTGCGTGTCGGCGAGCAGATGATGCTGGTCGTTGCCGGCGGCACGGCAAGGCTTGACAATCGCAAGTTCAAGGACACGTTCGGCGCCAAGGGGCGCATGCTCGACGCCGAGGAGGTCGTGGCGGTCACCAGCCATCCGGTCGGCGGCGTCTGCCCGTTCGGCCTGCCCTCGCCGTTACCCATCTATTGCGATATCTCGCTGAAACGCTTCGATGAAGTCGTGCCGGCGGCCGGCTCGACGAATTCGGCCGTGCGCATCGAAACCGGACGGCTGGCCGAGCTGACCGGCGCCAGTTGGGTCGATGTCTGCCAGTAAGCGGCAAAAGAACTTCAAACGGCGGAAAGAGTACCTATATTCTCTCCCGACATGCCGTGACTGCGCATGACAGGAGATCAGGAATGCCGAGTGCCATTTCGCGTTTTGCCAAGTTCGCGGCAATTGCCGCTCTGACGGGCGCTACCGTTTTTGCTTCCCTTGACGATGCAGAAGCGCGCCGGGCCGGCAGCAGCGGTTTCGGAAGCCGCGGTACCCGCACCTTCCAGGCTCCGCCTGTCACCAGCACGGCGCCCGGCCCCGCCGCGCCGATCGAACGGTCGATGACGCCGCGCCCGCAGACCACGGCACCAGCGACCGCGCAGCAGTCCTTCGGCGCCCAGCGCCCCGGTCTCTTCGGCGGCTTCGGCCGTTCGATGATCGGCGGCCTGATTGCCGGCGGCCTCCTCGGCATGCTGCTCGGTCACGGTTTCGGCGGCGGCTTCGGCTTTCTCGGCATGCTGCTGCAGATCGCGCTGATCGGCGGCGCCGTCATGCTCGCCATGCGTTATTTCGCCAATCGCCGCCAGCCCTCCTACGGCGCCGGCGGCCAGAGCGGCTCCTTCAGCCGGTCCTACAACATGTCGCCCGCCAACAATTCGTCCTTCCATATCCCGGCGATCGGTTCGGGTGCCGGTTCAGGGGCGTCCTCACGCGGCCACCGGCCGAGCGACGAGATTGGGCTGGCGCAGGCCGATCTCGATCAGTTCGAGGAATTGCTGACCAGCATTCAGACCGCTTACGGTGCCGAAGATTACGCCGCGTTGCGCCGGCTGACGACGCCTGAGGCGATGTCTTATCTTGCCGAGGAACTCGGCGAAAACGCCACCAACGGCGTGCGCAACCGAGTCTCCGACGTCAAGCTGCTGCAGGGCGACATTGCCGAGGCCTGGCGCGAAGACGGCCAGGAATATGCGACGCTTGCCATGCGCTACTCCTCGATCGATGCCATGGTCGAACGCGACAGCGGTCGCGTCGTTTCCGGCGACGATCGCCGCCCGAGCGAAAGCATCGAGGTCTGGACCTTCGTGCGTAAGCCCGGCGCCGACTGGAAGCTCGCCGCGATCCAGGGAAGCGAGCAGCGCGCCGCCTGAGGCGGCGCGCGTCTGCCGGCTTAATTCACTGCGACAGGCTTGGAACGCATGCGCGAAACCGTTTCGCGTTCCGCCCGCTTGCAGCGCATCGGCGGCAGGCCGCGATCCATCAGGTCCATGTCCTCGAGCACCATGTCGCCCATCTTCTTGAAGGCGCTGTCGAGCGCGCCGGCCCGATGCGCCGAGCGGATGAAGCCTTTCAGGCTCCGCACCGGGTGGTCGGGCGGCAGTGGCTCTTCCGGGTAGACGTCGCTTGCCGCGACGATATGACCGGACGAGACGGCTGCCATCAGCGCTTCGAAATCGACGACGTCGGCGCGGCTGAGCAGGATGAAGGCGGCGCCCCGGCGCATGCCGGCGAAGGCATCGGCGCCGAGGAATCCCTTGTTTTCACTGGTGACGGCCGCGACGACGAAGACAAAATCGCTCTTCGTCAGCACCTCCTCCAGGCTTGCGGGTTCGACGCCGTTTTCCTCGAGGATCGAGCGGGGCAGCCAGGGATCGAACACCCTGATGCGGGCCCTGAAGCCGGAGAGCAGCCGGCGCAGCGCCTTGCCGAGATCGCCGAAGCCGACAATGCCGATCTCGGAGCCGGCGATCAGCCGCGCAGCCGCATTGCCCTCCCCGCCCCAGAGTTCGTCTCCCTGGCGGAACGCGACATCCGCATCGACGATGCCGCGCGCCAAGGCCAGTGCGAAGCCGAGACCGATTTCGGCGACCGGCTCGGCAAAGACCTGGCCTGTCGTCACGACATGAATGCCGCGCTCAAAAAGGACCTCATAAGGCATATTATTGAGAAGATTGCTCTCGACGTTAAGGATCGAGCGCAGGGCCGGCATTCTCGCGAGCGTTTCCCTCGAAAGCGGTGGCTGGCCGATAATGTAACGGGTCTTGCCGAGGATTTGGTCGCCGAGGCCGGCGATATTGTCGGGGTCGGCCTCGACGATATCGTATTTCGCATGCAGCTCGGCGCGCGCCTGATCGCTGAAGATCAGATCGAGCGTGCGCGGTTCGGGCGCGCTGATCGCCAGCGGCCGCTCGTTGTTCGTCATGGGCGTCTCCTCCATTGCGGGCGATTTGCGCTGGCTCCGCCGGATGATTGATAGCCCCTGTGCCGGGAGGTTTCCAGGCGGATCTTGGAGCAATGGAAGAAGCTATCGAAAACGGCATTTGCCTATCAGATAAGCAATTGAATTGCCTTGCTATTTTATGGCATTTACGTTGACGGAACGGGCTCCTTGAATTAGCGTGATCCGCGCAGCTTGAAATCGCGGCGGTCTTCGACGGCCGCAGGATATTCGAAAACTTACGAGGGATGAGCATGAAATCAGCACTCAAGAGCGGCCTGCTTGCTTTGGCTGCCACCGCGCTTCCAGCCGTAGCCTACGCCCATCCCGCGACCGGCGAGGCTGCGGGCTTCAGCCATGGTTTTGCCCATCCGATGTCCGGCGTCGATCATATCCTCGCGATGGTGATGGTCGGCGTTTTCGCATTTCAGCTCGGCGGTCGCGCCACCTGGCTCGTGCCGGCGACCTTCGTTCTGGTCATGGCGCTCGGCGGCGCTCTCGGCGTTGCCGGGACTGATCTTCCCTTCGTTGAGACCGGCATTGCGCTTTCCGTCGTCGTTCTCGGCGCCGTCATTGCCCTTGATGTCAAGGCGCCGCTTGCCGCAGCGCTCGGCGTCATCGGCCTCTTCGCCGTCTTTCATGGTCATGCGCACGGCGCCGAAATGCCGGAAGATGCGAGCGGCGCCGCCTATGCCGCTGGTTTCATGGTCGCGACCGCGCTGCTGCATGCCGCCGGCCTCGCCCTCGGCTATATCATCGGCCGCGCCGGTGAACGTCAGGGCGCCTTCGTAACGCGCGCGGCTGGCAGTGTTGCCGCCATTGCAGGCGTCGGTATCCTGGCCGGCTTGATCTGAGCCGACAATATCTGAGCCGCCTGCGAAAGCGGTATCCTATCTATCATCGCATTCCGATCAGAACGCCCGGTAACCCATAACCGGGCCTTTCTGCGTCATCGCGGCAAAGTGCGGCGGACTTGATCCAAATCAAATCCAGCCATGCTGCGGCGGGCTATATCCGACCCACGATCAACGAACGGACATCCAAATTGACGCAGGGCCGCCTTGCCGATTGTCGGCGAGGCGCGAAAGTCAGTATAGTGATTTCAGAAATTTATGAAATCACAGACACAACGGAAACAACGATGAACCTTCCGCCTCTCGTCCAGTCCTTCGTCCTCCATTTCGGCGAAATGGGATCGCGCTGGGGAATCAACCGCACGGTTGGCCAGATCTACGCTCTGCTCTTCGTCTCGCCGGCGCCGCTCTGCGCCGAGGAGATCGCCGAGTCGCTCGGCATCTCCCGCTCCAACGTGTCGATGAGCCTGCGAGAATTGCAGGCCTGGAACCTTGTCCTTCTCAAACACAAGCCGGACGATCGCCGCGATTTCTTCACGACGCCGGATGATGTCTGGCTGATCTTGCGGACGCTTGCCGAGGAACGAAAGAAGCGTGAAGTCGATCCGACGCTGTCGGTTCTGCGCGAAATCCTGATGCAGCGCCCCGCCAGCGAGGCCGAACGCCATGCGCAGCAGCGCATGAGCGAAATGCACACGTTGATCGAGCAACTGACCCATTGGTATGAAGACGTAAAACAACTTGAAACCGAAAGGCTCGCAACGCTACTCTCGTTGGGCGCGAAAGTAACAAAGCTTCTGGAGGCCAAGGACCGGGTCGTTTCGCTCGGCCGCAGCCGCCGGCCGAATCCTGCGAGCAAGAGTTAGCGCGATGGGCAATGCTTTCTTCGACGCGACAGACAAACAAGAAACGCGGTCGCTGGACGGCGATGCCGTTTCGCCTCGCAGTGACGCGGCGATTGTTGGACTGCGCAGGGCGGCGATACTGCAGGCGCTGGCCGCCGCCATCTGGATCCCACAGGCCGGCTTGCTCGCCATCTCGGTCGGCCGCATTGCCGATGGCGGCGGATTGCACGACGTGCTTTGGCCGGCCTTCGGCATCCTCCTCCTCGGATTGGCAAGAAGCTGTCTCGACGCGGCTGGCGGCCGCCTGGCCTTTCATGTGGCGCGCGCCGAGCTCAGCCGCAGGCGGCAGGCCGCCGTCGCCGCCCTTTCCCTGTCGTCGCCGATCGATCGCGGCCGGCCGGCTTCCGGCAAAGCCGCAAGCGTCATCGGCGAGCAGGCCGAACTGGTCGTGCCCTATCTCGCCCGTTTCCAGCCGGCGCGGATGAAGGCGAGCCTCGTGCCGCTCGTCATCCTTGCCTTCGTCCTTCCGGTTTCCTGGATCGCCGCGCTGGTTTTGCTGTTCGCTGCGCCGCTGATCCCGATCTTCATGGCCCTGATCGGCTGGCGCGCCCAGGCAGCCAGCGAAAAACAACTTGTTGCGACCGGTGGCCTCAATGGCTTCCTGCTCGATCGGCTGCGCGGACTGGCGACGATCCGGGCGCTCGGCGCGGTGGATGCCACCGCGCTCAGACTGCGCCGCGAGGCGGAATCGCTGCGGCTGCGAACCATGGCGGTGCTGAAGATCGCCTTTCTCTCCTCGGCCGTGCTCGAGCTTTTCGCCGCACTCGGCGTGGCTATGATTGCCGTCTATGTCGGTTTCAGCCTGCTTGGCGAAATCCGCTTCGGCACCTGGGCAGGCCGACTCGACCTGACTGAGGGATTGTTCATCCTGCTGCTGGCGCCGGCCTTCTTCGAGCCATTGCGCGAGCTTTCGGCCGTCTGGCACGACCGGGCGGCCGGCGAAGCGGCGCTGAAAGCGCTGGATGCCCTTGCCGCCGGTGGCCTGCCCATCCGAGGGTCGGCCGAAGCCGCGACAGCTGCCGGTACGGAGGCGCCGGCCATCCGCCTTGAAAATCTCGCTTTTCGCTATGGCTCCGACGAACCGCTGATCTATGACGGTTTCAACCTCGATATCGCTGCCGGGGAACATCTGGCGTTTCTCGGTGCCAGCGGCTCCGGCAAATCGACGCTTCTGTCGCTGATGGCGGGGCTGGCACCCTGCACCGGCGGCCGCATCGTCATCGGCGATGTCGAGCTCGCGGATGAGACTGCCGCCAACCTGCGGGACGGTATGGCGTGGATCGGTCAGAAGCCGCATATTTTTGCCGGCACCATAACGGGGAATATCGCGCTTGGCAGACCCGGCGTGCTGCGCGGCGATGTGACCGACGCACTGGATGCCGCGAGACTCGGAAAGGCGGCCGAGGCCTATGGCGGCCGGTCCCTCGGCGAAGGCGGTATCGGGCTTTCCGGCGGCGAGGCGTTGCGGCTGGCGATCGCGCGAGCGGCCTGTAATCCGCATCTGAGGATCATCCTCGCCGACGAGCCGACCGCGCATCTCGATGCCGCCACCGCCGCCGAAGTGACCGAGAGCCTGCTTTCGCTCGCGAGGGGGCGGACGTTGATCGTTGCCACCCACGATCCGCGGCTGGCCGCGCGCATGCAGCGCAGCATCCGCATCGACGCCGACATCATGATCAGGGAGGCCGCCGAATGAGCACATTTGCTGCAGACCTCAAGCCGATCCTGCGTCTGTTTTTGGCTGAGCGCCGGCGCGCTCTGCTGCTCGGCGCCGCACTTTCGGCGGCGACGGTGACGGCGGGCATCGCCCTGCTGGGCCTGTCCGGCTGGTTCATCACCGCCACCTCGCTTGCCGCACTTTCCGCCGCAGCCATCACCTTCGATGTCTTTGCGCCCTCGGCCGGCATCCGCCTGCTCGCCATCGTCCGAACCGCGGCGCGTTACGGGGAAAGGCTTGCGACCCATGATGCGACGCTCGGCGTGCTCGCAGCCTTGCGCGAAAGACTGTTTCGCGGCTTCGCCGAACCGGGCGCGGCGCGCATGCTTCTGCATCGTCCGGCACGGCTGCTCTTCCGTCTGACGGCCGACATCGATGCGCTCGACAGCCTCTATCTCAGGATCCTCGTGCCGGGGGCGGTAGCGCTCGGCGCTACCTTCGCGGCAAGCCTGGTGCTGGGGTTTATGCATCCCCTGTTCGGCCTGTTCTCCGGTCTCTTTCTCATTGGTGCCGGCCTCGGTCTGCCCTTGATCGCCGCCCGGGCGGCGCGCAAATATGCACGCCGGCGCACCCATGGCATCGAGGCGCTGCGGTCGCGGACGATCGATCTCGTCGCCGGCCAGACCGACCTGCTGATGGCCGGACGGCTTGCGGCGCAAAGGCAGGCCATCGCTGCGGCAGACCACTACACCGCCGGCGCCGACGATCGGTTGAACCGCGTCGAGACCGGCCTGACCTTTGGCTTCGGCCTGGTCTCCACCCTGCTGTTGACGGCATCGCTGCTTGCCGTCGCCGCTCTTGCGGAGACGAAGGCGATTACCGCTCCCGTGGCAGCGCTTGGCCTGCTGGTTGCCTTCGCGGCGACCGAACCGTTCGCGGCACTGCGCCGCGGCGCCCTGGAACTTGGGCGGACGCTGCTTGCGGCAAAGCGGGTCGCGCCGCGGCTTGCCGTCGCGCGGGCACCCGAGCCATTGGCGGCGGCGTTGCCGGGATATGCTTTATCGCTGACGGATGTCTCCGCCTTCCATGAAAATTCCGCCGTGCCGGCACTCCAAACCATCGACCTGATGCTCCGGCCAGGCGAGCGGCTGGCCGTGGTCGGCGGCAGCGGCGCCGGCAAGTCGAGCCTGCTCGCCCTGCTTTCCGGCGAATTGCCGGCGAGCGCGGGGCGTGTTGCGGCGACAAGAGCGACCTTGCTGACACAGCGGACGGAACTCTTCGAGGACAGCCTGCGCGGCAATCTCGCTCTGGCCAACCCGGATGCGAGCGAGGCCCGCCTTCGAGACGCGCTCGCCGCTGCCGGTCTGCTTGCCGATATCGAGGCCATGCCGCGTGGGATCGATACGCCGCTCGGTGAAGGCGGGCTCGGTCTTTCCGGCGGCCAGTCGCGCCGGGTGGCGCTTGCCCGGCTCTTCCTGCGGGACACGCCGCTCTGGCTGCTAGATGAACCCACAGAGGGCCTCGATGGCGCCACCGCCCGCGATGTGCTTGGCCGCCTGTCGGCAATGGCGGCCGGCCGCTCATTGGTCATCGCCACCCATATCCGCCGCGAGGCTGCCATCGCAGACCGCATCGCCGTCATCGAAGGCGGCCGCATCACAGAGGTTTCGCGCCGTGGAGAGGCGGCGTTCGAAAAGGCACTCGACCGGCTTCGGCCGGATTGAGCGAAACCGCATGCCCTCACGCCATCCGGCGCTTGAGGAACGCTCCGGCCCCGTGGGACCGTGGGAGAAAGACAATGGAACTAGATATCGTAGCACTTTCGCGCTTCCAATTCGCGCTGACGGCGCTTTACCACTTTCTGTTCGTACCGCTGACGCTCGGCCTGTCCGTGCTCCTGGCGATCATGGAAACGGTTTATGTGATGACCGGCCGCCAGATCTGGCGGCAGATGACGAAATTCTGGGGCACGCTCTTCGGCATCAATTTCGTGATCGGCGTCGCCACCGGCATCGTCATGGAATTCCAGTTCGGCATGAACTGGAGCTATTACAGCTATTATGTCGGCGACATCTTCGGTGCGCCGCTGGCGATCGAGGGCCTGATGGCATTCTTCCTCGAGGCGACCTTCGTCGGTCTGTTCTTCTTCGGCTGGGACAAGCTGTCGAAGGTCGGCCATCTCGTCGCCACCTGGGCGGTGGCGCTGGGCTCGAACTTCTCGGCGCTGTGGATCCTGATTGCCAATGGCTGGATGCAGAACCCGGTGGGATCGGCGCTCAATCCGCAAACGATGCGCATGGAGATCACAAGCTTCTTCGATGTGGTCTTCAACCCGGTGGCCCAGGCGAAATTCGTCCATACGGTATCGGCAGGTTACGTCTGCGCTTCGATCTTCGTGCTCGGCGTCTCGGCCTGGTATATAATCAAGGGCCGGCATATCGAGCTTGCCAAGCGTTCGATGACGGTCGCCGCCTCCTTCGGCCTCGCTTCGGCGCTTTCGGTCGTCGTCCTTGGCGATGAGAGCGGTTATCTCGCGACCGAGAACCAGAAGATGAAGCTCGCGGCAATCGAGGGCATGTGGAAGACGGAACCGGCGCCGGCCGCCTTCACCGCCTTCGGCTTCCCCGACCAGGAAGCCCGCGAAACGCATTTTGCCGTGCACATTCCCTGGGTCATGGGCCTGATCGGCACGCGGTCGCTGACCACCGAAATCCCCGGCATCGACAAGCTCGAACAGCAGGCCGAAACCCGCATCCGCGATGGCATCAAGGCTTACGACGCGTTGATGCAGATCCGTTCGGCACCGGCGCAGGATCAGGTTGCGCTGGAAGTGCGCAGCTCCTTCGAGGATCTCGGCCATGATCTTGGTTATGCTCTTCTTCTGAAGCGCTACGTCGACGATCCTCGCCAGGCGACCGACGAGCAGATCGTTCAGGCCGCGCGCGATACCATCCCGCACGTGCCGACGCTCTTCTGGTCCTTCCGCATCATGGTCGGCCTCGGTATCTTCTTCATCCTGCTGACCGCCACCTTCTTCTGGCTGTCGGCGCGCCGCCATCTCGACAAATATCCGTTGCTTCTGAAGATTGCCGTGCTGGCGATCCCCCTGCCCTGGGTTGCCATTGAACTCGGCTGGGTCGTCGCCGAGTTCGGCCGCCAGCCCTGGGTGATCGAAGGCGTGTTGCCGACGGCCGCCGCCGTCTCCAGCCTTGGCGCCGGCACCGTGCTTCTGACCATCATCGGATTTGCGGCACTCTACACGACGCTGATCGTCATCGAGATGGGCCTGATGATCAAGGCAATCAAGCAAGGACCGGAGCCGGACGACGAGCCGGAAGCGGTTCTGATTTCCGAAACCCTCGTCTCGGCCGCGGAGTGACCTGCCATGATCCTTCACGAACTCATCGACTATGAAACCCTGCGTCTCATCTGGTGGCTGCTGCTCGGCGTGCTGCTGATCGCCTTTGCGACAACAGGCGGTTTCGATCTCGGCGTCGGCACCCTTCTGCCTTTCGTCGCCCGGACCGACACGGAACGGCGCGTGGCGATCAACACCATCGGCGCCACCTGGGAGGGCAACCAAGTGTGGCTGATCCTCGGCGGCGGCGCCATCTTCGCCGCCTGGCCGCCGCTTTATGCGGTGTCCTTCTCGGGCTTCTATCTGGCGATGTTCGCGATCCTCTTCGCGCTCATCCTGCGCCCGGTCGGCTTCAAATATCGTTCGAAGCGGGAAAGCGCCAGTTGGCGGAACGGCTGGGACTGGGCGCTCTTCGTCGGCGGTTTCGTGCCGTCGCTGATCTTCGGCGTCGCCGTCGGCAATGTGCTGCAGGGCGTGCCCTTCCGCTTTGCCGACGATATGCGGATCTTCTACGAGGGCTCGTTCTTCGCCCTGCTCAACCCCTATGCGCTGCTCTGCGGCCTGCTTTCGCTAGCCATGCTGACGATGCATGGTGCGGCCTGGCTGGTGTTGAAGTCGAGTGGCCCGGTCGCGGTGCGTGCCAGAAGCTATGGCAGCATCGCCGCCCTTGCCGTTATCGTGCTTTTCGCACTCGGCGGCCTCTTCCTGTGGATCGGCGTCGGTGGCTATCGCATCACCAGCGATATCAGCCCGATCGGTCCCTCCAATCCGCTGCTGAAGACCGTGGCGCTGGAGAAAGGCGCGTGGCTCACCAACTACACCACCCACTCGTGGATGATCATCGCGCCCGTCCTCGGCTTCGTCGGCGCGGCACTGGCCTTCATTGCCATGCGGGCAAGGCGCGAGGTCATGACGCTGCTCTTCAGCAAGGTGGCGATCTTTGGCATCATCTCGACGGTCGGCCTGTCGATGTTCCCGTTCATCCTGCCCTCCTCGCTCGATCCGCGATCGAGCCTGACGGTCTGGGATGCATCCTCCAGCCACATGACGCTGTTCATCATGCTTGTGGTGACGGTGATCTTCCTGCCGATCATCTTCGCCTACACAGCCTGGGTCTACAAGGTTCTGTGGGGCAAGGTCGATGAGAAGTCGATCACCGACAAGAACAGTCACGCTTACTAGAGCGATTCAGGAGAACCGCTCTAACCTTTTGTTTCTACGCAATTCCGGACGGAAAACCGCTTCGCACTTTTCCTGGAATTGCTCTGAGGGAGACCAAACGATGTGGTATTTTGCATGGATCCTCGGCCTGCCGCTAGCCGCGGCCTTCGCTGTCCTCAACGCCATGTGGTACGAGCTGATGGACGATGCGGCCAGGAAGAAAACTTCCGAGCCGCGCAAGTAGAAAAGCAAAGGGCGCGGTTTTGAACCGCGCCCTCTCTATTGCTTCAGCCTTCCAGCCACTTCACCTGATCAGGTGTCAGCTTGATGTCGAGCGCCGAGAGGCTGTCTTCCAGCTCGGCGACGGTGCGCGGCCCGATCAGCGGAATGACCGGGAAAGGCTGGGCGATCACATAGGCGAGCGCGATGTGGATCGGATTGCGGCCAAGCTTGTTGGCAAGCTCGATGGCGCGGTCGCGGCGTCCGAAATTGCGCTCGGAATACCAGACCCGGACGATCTCCTCGTCATCTCTCTTGTCGCGGCCGGCGCGGTCGGTAAAGAAGCCGCGACCCTGGCTCGACCAGGCGAAGTTCGGAATCTGCTTCTCGTTGAGCCACTTTTTCCAGTCGTCATCGGAAGCGGCGACGCAGCCGGCCCAGATCGGATCGAGCATCTCGGCAAGCGAGAAGTTGTTGGAGAGAGCCGCCGGCGCCGCCTTGCCTGATTTTTCGGCATAGGCGATCGCCTCGTCGAAGCGCGCCCGCGTCCAGTTCGATCCGCCGAAGATGCCACGGATGCGCCCGCGCTTGACCTCGGCATCCATGGCATCGACGAACTCGCCGACGGGCACGTCGGTATTGTCGCGATGCATGAAGTAGATGTCGACATAGTCGGTCTTCAGCCGGTCGAGAGACTGGTCGAGCTGCTTGGCGATCATGTCGGGATAGCAGAGGGGCGAATGCGCGCCCTTGCCGATCAGCACGATCTCCTCGCGCGGGACCTTTCGGCTCGTGTGCCAGTCGCCGAAGATCGCTTCCGTCTTGCCGGCTCCATAGACAAAGGCCGTATCGAAGGCATTGCCGCCGGCCTCGTAGAAGGCGTCGAGCGTCAGCGAGGCGGCGGCGAAGTTCGGGAAGAATTCGAAGCCGAGTGTCACGACCGAGGCCGGCTTGGAGATGCCGGGTATCTCACGCTGCGGAATGCTGTTGCCGCGCGTGACAGCACCGCCGGCAATGTTGGCCGTTCGCTTTGCCGCTTTCTCGACGCCGTATTCGAGGCCGACCGAGGCGCGCCACTGGTCGAGCACGCGCAGGTTTCCGATCGAATCCGCCCAGCTCATGCCGGGAGAGCTGAACTCGGTTCTGCCGGCGCGGATGGCATCGCCCGCCGCATCTGCCTCAAAGGAATAGAGCCAGCGATCCTCCCTGAGTTCGACGGTTTCTCGGCTGCCGCCCTTGAAGATCTCGATCTTGCCCACGCCGCCCTTATGGCCGGAGGCGAACCAGAAGTCGGCGACTTCGATCCGGCCCTCGGAGCCGATGATACGCAGCACATTGTCCTGCTGCGCCATGATCGAGCAGGAGACCTCGGCAATGATCTCGTTCGGGAATTTGAGCACGGCGGAGGCCCATTCATCGACGCCGCTCTGGCCGAGATGGGCGACGCCCGAAACCTTCTCCGGGTCGAGGAAGGCCTTGCCGTCCGCGGCGCCGGCGATCAGCCTTGCCATCGAGACCGGGTAGCCGCCGACATCGAGAATGCCGCCGCCGGCGGTATCGTTGGCGAACAGCCGGTGCTCCGGCCTGTAGCTGCCCATATTGAAGCCGAAGCTCGAGCGAATGATGCGCAGCGTGCCGATGACACCGCTCTTGATCAGTTCGACCAGCTTCTCCGTCTGCGGATGCACGCGGTACATGAAGGCCTCGCCGGCAAAGACGCCGGCCTTCTTGGCCTCGTAATAAACGGCTTCGGCATCATAGGCCGAAAGCGCGATCGGCTTTTCCACAAGGATATGCTTGCCGGCGCGCGCGGCCTTGATCGCCCATTGGGCATGACCGGTATGAGGCACGGAGATATAGACCGCATCAATCTCGGGGTCGGAAAGCAGCGCCTCATAACCGTTGACGATGCGGGCGCCGGGGAAGTTTTCTGCCAGTCCCGGCTTTGAAGGGTCGCGGGTGGCGATCGCCACCAGTTTGCCGGTGCGCGAATGAGCGACGCCGTCTGCAAAGGTGCGGGCGATGGTGCCGGGGCCGATGATGCCCCAGCGGATCGGTTGATCGGAAGTCATGGAAACCTCTTTCGTCTTTCTGCCTTGGGATTTGTGGTTTAGCGAAGCCGTTTGCCGACGCCGTCGAAAAGGAATGTGTGGCGTGCAGGAAGGCCGACGGTCAGCGTCTCGCGATTGCCGGCGGTGCGCGATTCCGGCCGCTCGATGATCAGCTGCTCGCTGCCGATGGCGGCATAGATGTAGCTGGTGTTGCCGAGATGTTCGGCGACGTCGATGGCGACGGTGAGATCGGCGTCACCCATGCCGGCATCGACGAAATGTTCGGGACGGATGCCGAGCGTCACCTTCGTGCCGGCTTCGATGGGTTCGGTGACGGGCAGCGGCAGGCGCATATTGGCATCGCTTTCCAGCGCGATCACCGCCCCGCCCGGCTGCGTTTCGACCACCACGGCTTTGAGGAAATTCATCTTCGGCGAGCCGACGAAGCCGGCGACGAACTGGTTGGCGGGATCGTCATAGAGGTCGAGCGGGGCGCCGATCTGTTCGATATTGCCGGCGCGCAGCACGACGATCCTGTCGGCAAGCGTCATCGCCTCGGTCTGGTCGTGGGTGACGTAGATCATCGTCGTGCCGAGCTGCTTGTGCAGCCTGGAGATTTCGACGCGCATCTGGACGCGCAGTTCGGCGTCGAGGTTCGACAGAGGCTCGTCGAACAGGAAAACCTCCGGTTCGCGCACGATGGCGCGGCCGATTGCGACGCGCTGGCGCTGGCCGCCGGAAAGCTGCTTCGGCCGCCGCTTCATCAGCTCGGTGATCTGCAGGATCTCGGCGACGTGGCGCACACGCCGCTCGGTATCGGCCTTCGGGTTGCCGTTCATCCGCAGGCCGAAGCTCAAATTCTCCTCGACGGTGAGGTGCGGATAGAGCGCATAGGACTGGAAGACCATGGCGATGCCGCGATCGGCCGGTTCGACGTCGTTGACGACCCTGCCGCCGATCCGAAGCTCGCCTGAGGTGATGTCCTCGAGACCTGCGATCATCCTGAGCAGCGTGGACTTGCCGCAGCCGGAGGGGCCGACGAAGACGACGAATTCGCCGTCCTTCACCTCCAGATCGGCGCCATGGATGATCTCGAAGCCGCCGAAGCGCTTGACGATATTGCTGAGTGAAAGCTCTGCCATGCAGCCTCCCTATTGTTCGATTATTTGATTGCGCCGGCCGCGATGCCGGCGATGAAATGGCGCTGGAGAGCCACGAAGACGACAAGGATCGGCGCTGTCAGCAGCACCGCGCCGGCCATGATGCCGCCCCAGGAGACCTTGGTGAGGCCGATCAGCGTTCCCAATGCCACCGGCGCCGTCATCATTCCCGGTTTGGAATTGATCAGCAGCGGCCAGAGGTAGTTGTTCCACGAGGCGAGGAAGAGGATGATCGCCAGTGCCGCCATGGTCGGACGCGCCAGCGGAAGGGCGATGCGCAGGAAGATCTGCCATTCCTTGACGCCTTCGACCCGAGCGGCATCAAAGAGCTCGCCTGGCATCATCGAGAAGGATTGCCGCATGAACAGCACGCCGAGCGAATTGAACAGCGGCGGCACGATCAGCGCCACCCAGGTGTTTGCCAGCTTGAATTCGCGTGCCACCATGATGAACTGCGGGATGACGACCACCGAAAACGGCAGCGTGATTGTGCCGAGGATGATGGCGATGACGATGGAGCGGCCGACGAAACGGTACCGCGCCAGCGCCCAGCCCGCCATCGAGGTCAGCAGTACCGACAGGACCGTATAGATGAGCGCGACGCCGACGGAGATCACCATGGCGCCGATGAAATCGGTATCGGCCTGCAGGTTCTTGAAATTCTCGATGAAGTTGGTCGATGGCCAGAGCACGATGTCAGGGCTGAAGATGCCGTTGTCGGGCATCGTCGAGAAGACGAACATCATCCACAGCGGAAACAGCCAGATCAGAGCAAGCGGTGCCAGTGCGGCATGCAGCGCGATCTGACGCAGCAGAAGGGATTGCGATTTGGATCTCATTTCGGATCCCTCCCGACCCAGAGATTGAGAAGCGAGATCGCCACGGCAAGGGCAGCCATCGTATAGGCGATCGCCGAGGCATAGCCGAAGTTCAGCGAGGTGAAGCCTTGGCGATAAAGTAGCAGGCCGAGCGTCTCGGTGCCGCCGCCGGGACCGCCACGATTGGTGATCAGGAAGGGCTCGGTGAAGAGCTGCATGGTGCCGATCACTGAAAGAACCACGCAGAAGAGGATGATCGGTTTCAGAAGCGGCAGGGTGATATGAAAGAATTGCTGGATCTTGCTCACCCGGTCGAGTGTCGCCGCCTCATAGACATCGTCAGGAATCGACTGTAGGCCGGCGAGGATGATGATGGCGTTGTAGCCCGCCCAGCGCCATGTGACGGCAAGGATGATCAGCGCCATGGCGGCATTTGCATTGTCGAACCAGGAGACCGGGCTGAGACCGACGGCCGAGATCAGCTTGTTGATGATGCCGAAATCGAGGCTGAACATCAGCCGGAAGACGGCAGCATAGGCGACCTCGCCGACGACGACGGGCGCAAAGAAGGCGAAGCGGAAGAGCGGCCGCGCTTTCAGCAGCGGCGAATTGAGCATTACCGCCATGACCGTCGCGAGTGCGATCATCACCGGCACCTGAATCAGCAGGATGATCAGCGTATTGTAAAGAGCATTGTAGAAGGCCGGGTCATAGAAGAGCCGGCCCCAATTGGCCTGGAAACTGAATTTCCACGGATTGATTCGCGTGTTCTGAAACGAAATCAGGAACGAATTGATGATCGGCCAGACCCAGAAGGTGGCAAAGACCAGCAGATAGGGGGCGAGGAACGCGTAGGCGCTCCGGGTTCTGAACGGCATCAAGCCTCCTCCTCACGAATGAATGACCGGCCGCTTTGCCGGGGGAAAGCCGGGCGCCTGAAGCGCCCGGCATCGTCATTCATTGCGCGATAGGGAGGCCGGTCGCCGAAGCGATCTGCTTGGCGGCGTCGTCGAGAGCCGCCTTCGCATCGGGATAGCCGCCAGCGAAGAACTTCGTCTGCGTCGCCTTGAAAATGGCTTCCGCATCACTCTGGAAGGCGGTGCCGCGGCTCGGTACGATCTTCGGCAGTGTCGCCAGAATATCCGCCCAGACCTTCTGGCCGCCCCAATAGGGCTGCGGCTCATTGACGAAGGGATCCTTCTCAGCCGAAAGCAGCGACGGAACCAGACCGAACTCCTTCAGCATGGTGATCTGACCCTCATCCGTGCCGAGGGCGTAATTGACAAATTTCCAGGCGGCTTCCTTATTCGCGGATGTCGCCGAAATGGCGAGCGACGAACCGCCGAGATTGGCCGCATGCGGGCCATCGGCGGTCAGGCTCGGCATTCTGTAGACGCCCCACTTGCCCTTGAGATCGGGAGAGGTCGAGCGCACGGTGCCCTCATACCAGCCGCCATACAGCTGGCTTGCGGCCTTGCCGGCGGTATTGGCCTGGATCTTTTCGTCCCAGTTGGCCGACGTCAGCGTCCCGGCATCCTTCATCTCCTTCACCTTTTGCAGCGAGGCGACGCAGGCCGGCTGGTTGATGGTGATGTTCTGACCGTCGGTCGAGTAATAGCCGCAGCCCTGTTCGTTGGCGATCATGCGAAACCATTCGCTGTCGCCGTTGAAGTCGGCCTGCGCCATGACGACGCCGGGGTTGGCGGCGGAAATCTTCTTGCCGGCAGCGATGAAATCGTCCCAGGTGCTGATCGTGCTCGGATCGACGCCGGCCTTTTCGTACAGATCGCGGCGGTAGAAGACGGCGACAGGACCGGAATCCCACGGCATGGCATAGGCGACATCGCCGACTTCAAGCTCGGTGCGCTTGAAATCAGGGAATTTCGCCTGGATCTCGGGCGTGTAGCCGAGCTCCTTCAGATTGGCGAAGCAATCCGGGAAACGGCTCCAGAAGATTTCAGCCTCGAAATTTTCGATACTGACAATGTCAGGCAGGCCGTCGCCGCCGGCGGCGCAGGCAGCCAGCGTCTTGTCGAAGACCTGGCTGTTGCCGAGGTCCTCGACGGTGATCTTGATATCGGGAAACTGTTTGTTGAAGCCTGGAAGCGTGGACTTCAATGCCGATGCGGCGACATTCCAGCTCCAGATGGTCAGATTGGCCGACTCAGCGAATGCGGAGCCGGAAGCAAGCAGTGCGACAGCTGCGGTCGCAGCGAGAAGTTTGAAGCGCATTGAAAATCCTCCCTTTTCAATTGCCGATTTTTCACGAACGCGGTTAGACTATCCGCAAGGGAGCGGCTGTCTCCTAAAAAGGGAACATGGATTTGGCGGAAAGTAAGGTCGGCACGAGTGCAATCTATCAGCCCGGCGCAAGCAGCATAGAGGGTTCGCCGACGGCGCTGCAGATGTTTCATGACCATCCGCTGGTCATGGCTATGCCGCACTGGCATGCGCAGGTTGAGGTCAACTTCGTCATGCGCGGCACTGTCCATTATCGGATGAGCGACCACGAATTTCGGCTGAACGCCGGCGAAATGTGCCTCTTCTGGGGTGGCCAGCCGCATCAGATGGATGAATCCTCGGATGATTCGCTCTATGCCGGCGCCCATCTGCCGCTCATTTATTTCTTCCGGTTGCGCCTGCCGATCAGCATTTCCAGCCGGCTGATGAAGGGCGAGACGCTGCTGACCTCGGCGACCGATGCTGCCGACAACGAGAATTTCGCCCGTTGGTTCCGCTATTCCAAGTCCGGTGATTCCGCCAAGGCTCAGCACGCGGTCGACGAATTGCTGCTGCGCATCGAGCGTATCGCGCTCGAACCCTATTCGATGACGACATCGAAGACGGTCGCCAGCCTTGAAGGCGATCAGCCGCATCCGAATTCCTCGCGCAACGTTGCACGCATGTGCGATTTCATCGCCGCCAATTTCCTGCAGGACATCGATTCGGTCGACATTGCCCGCGCCGCCGACCTGCATCCGAAATATGCGATGAACCTCTTCAAGCGATCGACCGGCATGACGCTGAGCAAATATGTGACGCTGCTCAGGCTGTCGCGCGCCCAGGCGATGCTGATGAGCGAAGGCGCCAACGTGCTGCAGGTGGCGATGGACAGCGGCTTCGGCTCGATCAGCGCGTTCAACAAATCCTTTCGCCATATCGCCGGCATGTCCCCATCGGACTTCCGCCGCGATATCCGGCTGGTGACGACGGTCCCCGCCGGCGCCTTCCGGAACTAGATCGGGGACGTGTCGCACTTCGGCGTTTTACCTGTTCTGCCGCTTGCCTTTCCTCTGAGCAGAAAGACGTCGGCGCTTAAGATGGTGGCAGAAAGTGCGCATTTACTGTGCAAGTGCATGCACTATTCAGGCTGCGGGCGAAAGACAGCCTGTTCACCGTCAATGAATTCAACAATTTATAGTTTGGCACGCCCTTTGCTTCGATAGCTGCAGAGTTGGTGGCTAGGGTTCCGGCGTCGCAGGGCGCGGCTGGTCCGAGAGCTGCCACCGGCGGGGGAGACATCCCGCCGGGTGCACGGCGGGACAAAAGCCCGGGAGACCTCGTAAGCCAAGGGATTGGCGGCACGATGGTCATTGCCGATCCCTTTTGACGAAAAGCAAAAGGGGAATTTCAATGCAGACTTTTTCGAAGCTTCTTTCAATCACCGCACTGACGGCATCCTTGGCGCTGGGCGTCGGCTCCATCGCGAAAGCCGAACAGAAGACCGATTTCAAGGTCGCCTGGTCGATCTATGTCGGCTGGATGCCGTGGGGATACGCGGCCGATCACGGCATCGTCAAGAAATGGGCTGACAAATACGGCATCAAAATCGAGGTCACCCAGTTCAACGACTACGTCGAATCGATGAACCAGTACACGGCCGGTGCCTTCGATGCCGTGACGCTGACCAATATGGACGGACTGTCGATCCCGGCCGCCGGCGGCGTCGATACCACAGCCGTGATCGTCGGCGACTTTTCGAACGGCAATGATGCGGTCATCCTGAAAGACAAGGCGAGCCTTGCCGACATCAAGGGCCAGAACGTCAATCTCGTCGAATTCTCCGTCTCGCACTATCTGCTGGCCCGGGCGCTCGAAAGCATCAAGATGACCGAGCGCGACGTCAAAGTGGTCAACACTTCCGATGCCGACATGGTCGCTGCCTACAAGACGGCTGACGTAACGGCTGTCGTCACGTGGAATCCGCTGGTCTCGACCATCCTCGAAGATCCCACGGCCAAGAAGGTTTTCGACAGTTCGCAGGTGCCGGGCGAAATCATCGACCTGATGGTCGCCAATTCAGGCGTGCTGAAGGACAACCCGAATTTCGGCAAGGCGCTCGCCGGCATCTGGTATGAAACCGCAGCACTGCTGACATCAGACAGTGCCGACGGCAAGGCCGCCCGCGAGGCGATGGGCCAGGCATCGGGCACCGATCTCAAGGGTTTCGAATCCCAACTCGCAGCCACCAAGCTGTTTGCCAAGCCGGCCGATGCCGTTGCCTTCACTGCCTCGGGCAGCCTGCCGAAGACAATGGATCTCGTCCGCAACTTCCTGTTCGAAAAAGGCCTGCTCGGCAATGGCGCGCCGTCCGCCGACGTCATTGGCATCGAAATGCCGGACGGCAAGATCCTCGGCGATAGCGGCAACGTCAAGCTGCGGTTCACCGAGACCTACATGAAGGCGGCCGCTGACGGTTCGCTCTGAGCGATTTTTAAGCAGCGGCGCGGCCTTCCCTGCGCCGCCCATCCTTCATCAGCGGAGCTTTCCCTATGCGCTGGATCAACACGAAGCCGAGCCGGGGCGCGCAGCTTGCCTTGACGCTGCTGCCCTTCGTGCTGCTGGTCGTTGCCTACACGTTCGGCTCGGCGGCGCGGCTGGCGGAAAATGCCAACGACAAACTGCTGCCCGGTCTTGCCGGTTTTGCCGATGCGATCGATCGCCTGGCCTTCATCGCCGATCCGCGCACCGGCGAATACCTGCTCTGGTCCGATACCGGAGCGAGCCTGGTGCGCCTGTTTGCCGGCCTTGGCATCTCCACTATCACCGCGCTCGTCATCGGCATGCTGATCGGCATGCTGCCTTATATGAGGGCGCTGCTCTCCCCTTTCGTCGCCGTTATCTCAATGGTGCCGCCGCTGGCGCTGCTGCCGATCCTGTTCATCGCCATGGGGCTCGGCGAAGCCTCGAAGATCGCGCTCATCGTCATCGGCGTTGCGCCAACGATGATCCGCGACCTTGCGCTGAAGGCGCTGGAGCTGCCGCGTGAGCAGATCGTCAAGGCTGAAACGCTCGGCGGCTCCTCCTGGCAGATCGGCCTTCGTGTCGTGCTGCCGCAGATCCTGCCGCGGCTGATCACCTGCCTCAGGCTTCAACTCGGTCCTGCCTGGCTATTCCTGATCGCGGCAGAAGCGATCTCGTCGGATTCCGGTCTCGGCTACCGCATCTTCCTCGTCCGCCGCTATCTCTCGATGGACGTCATCTTTCCCTATGTCGTCTGGATCACGCTGCTCGCCGTGATCATGAACTATATCCTCGATCGCATCCGCATCGCCGTCTTCCCCTGGTCGGAGCTGGAGAAGCAGGCATGAGCGAGTTGGTGATCGAAAAGGTCTGGAAAGAGTATGGCGACCAGATCGTCCTCGAAGATGTGTCGCTGATTGTCGCCGCGCGCGCCTTCGTGGCCCTTGTCGGACCGTCCGGCTGTGGCAAGTCGACGTTCCTGCGCATGCTGCTCGGCCAGGAGCGGCCGACGCGGGGCACGATCCTGCTCGACGGCGAAGCGCTGCCGCAGGAGCCAGGCCCGGATCGCGGCGTCGTCTTCCAGCGCTACTCCGTCTTCCCGCATCTGACGGTCCTCGGAAACGTGCTGCTCGGGCGCGAACTCTCGGCGTCCCGCTACAAGGCCAAGCTTTTTGGCGCTGCCCGCCGCGATGCCGTCGACGAAGCTCGGCGGCTGATCGGCGAAGTCGGCCTTTCCGGCGCCGAGGACAAATATCCGGCGCAACTATCAGGCGGCATGCAGCAGCGCCTTGCGCTGGCGCAGGCGCTGATCATGAAACCGAAGGTGCTGCTGCTCGATGAGCCATTCGGCGCACTCGACCCCGGCATCCGCGCCGAAATCCACACATTGATGAAGCGGCTCTGGCACGAGACGCAGATGACCGTCGTCATGGTGACGCACGACATGCGCGAGGCATTCACGCTGGCGACGCGGGTCGTCGCCTTCGAGCGCAAGCGTGACCGCCCGGAGGAAAAGGAGCGCTACGGCGCGACGATCACCAAGGACATTTCGATCTGGCCGCCGAGGCTTGCCGGCGCGCCCACCATCTTCAGCCCCGACCGGGACGGCCCGGTCATTTCTCTGGGCCTTCGCCGGGACGACCCGGCTTCCAGTCCGTCAGGAGAAAAGCCATGATGCATGTCAGACGTTCGCCCGAAGAGATCGCCGCCAACCGGCAGCGTTACGAGGAACATCAGAAAAAGGGGCTGGAATTCGCGCCGAAGGCCCTACCGGCGCCGAGCCCCCTGCCCGCCCCCGGCATCGATGCGGCTGCGATCATCCATCAGGAAACCATCCCCGGCGGCTGGTACTGGTCGACCGCGCTGAAGCGCGGCGAGGCGCTCCGCATCGATCAGGGCGAAGGCGGATCGACTGTGGTGCTCGTTGCCTGGAACGCCACTGATACAAGCGAACGGCTCAATCTGGTCGATACGGTCAAGGTTCAGTGGACGACCGCCCTCGGCAAGGGCCGCGTCATCTTCTCAGATATGGGCCGGGTGATGTTTTCGCTGATTGAGGACAGTTCCGGCGCCCATGACTGCCTGATGGGTGGTTCGACGGCAGCTTCGAACGCCGCAAAATATCCTGGCGTGAAGACCCGCAACACTCGCGACAATCTCGTGCTCGTCGCCGGCAAGCTTGGTCTCACCAGACGCGATATTCCTGCGATTCTCAATCTCTTCGCCCCGGTTCGCGTCGACGACAACGGTGGCTTCCACTGGCGCGGCAAACTCTCCAACAGCGGCGATTATGCCGAACTGCGCGCCGAGATGGACATGATCGTCGGCTTCTCGAATTGCCCGCATCCGCTCGATCCCGACCCGGTCTATGCGCCGAAGCCGGTGATCGTCACGCGCTTTCGCGCGCCCGCACCCGCAGTGGACGATCTCTCGCGCACAGCAACCGCCGAAGCCCTTCGCGGCTTCGAGAACAACGCCTCGATGCTGGCCTGAGGGAGAATGACGATGACCGATTTCATCAAGACTTCAGCTTCGCGCAGCCTCGAAAACGCCGTGCAGGAACATTTCATCCCGGCCGAAGCGCCGTGGTCCGGCATCGTGCGCAAGGGTCAGACCATCCGCATCGAGGACAGCTACGGCCAACAGGCAATCGATACGCTGTTTTATCGCGCCGATGACTTTGCCGAGCGTTATTCCAACCAGGATACGATGCGGGCACAAGGCGGCGCCTATATCGGCACCGGCACGAAGATCATTTCGAACGAGGGCAACGTCATGCTGGTCATGACGGCCGATAGCTGCGGCCGCCACGATACATCAGCCGGCGCCTGCTCCTGCGAGAGCAACACGGTGCGTTTCGGCCACGGAACCAAATACCTGCATGCCTGCCGCGACAATTTCGTGATCGAGGTGACAAAACACGGCATGAGCAAGCGCGACATCGTGCCGAACATCAATTTCTTCATGAACGTGCCGATCAAGCCGAACGGCGAGATGACTATCGTCGACGGCATTTCCGCGCCTGGCGATTATGTCGAACTGGTGGCGGAGATGGACGTGCTCTGCGTCATCTCCAATTGCCCGCAGATCAACAATCCCTGCAACGGCTTCGATCCCACGCCGATCCGGGTGCTGATCTGGGACGGCGAGGACTGATCGATGTTCACCAAAGTCCTTATCGCCAATCGCGGCGAAATCGCCGTCCGCGTCATCCGCACATTGAAGAGGATGGGCATTGCCTCCGTTGCCGTCTATTCCGATGTCGATCGATTCTCGAAGCCGGCACTGACCGCCGATGAGGCCATGCGCCTCGGCACGGCGCCCGCTGCCGAAAGCTATCTTGATGTCGACGCCGTCATTGCCGCCTGCAAGGCGACGGGCGCTGAGGCAGTGCACCCAGGCTACGGCTTCCTCTCGGAGAATATCGGCTTTGCCGAGCGGCTCGCCGCTGAAGGCATCGCCTTCATCGGCCCGCGCCCAGAGCATCTGTCGGCCTTCGGCTTGAAGCATACGGCGCGCGAATTGGCGAAAGCGAGCGGCGTGCCGCTACTGCCCGGCACCGATCTCTTGCAGAGCGTCGACGAGGCGCTTTCGGCTGCCGAGACCGTCGGTTATCCCGTCATGCTGAAGAGCACGGCCGGCGGCGGCGGTATCGGCATGCAGCTCTGCGCCGATGCGGCCGGCCTCAAGGCTTCCTTCGAAAGCGTGCAGCGGACCGCGCGCGCCAGCTTCGGCGATGCGCGCGTCTACATCGAGCGTTTCGTTGCCGAAGCGCGCCATGTCGAGGTGCAGATCTTCGGCGACGGCAAGGGCGGCGTGATCGCGCTCGGCGAACGCGACTGCTCGCTGCAGCGGCGGAACCAGAAGGTCGTCGAGGAGACGCCTGCGCCTGGCCTTTCTGCGGAGACAAGGGCGCGGCTGCACAAGGCGGCGGTCGACTTGGGAAGCTCGGTCTCCTATGAATCGGCCGGCACTGTCGAGTTCATTTATGATCCCCAGCGCCAGGAATTCTATTTCCTCGAGGTCAATACCCGCCTGCAGGTCGAACATCCCGTCACGGAAGCTGTCTTCGGCATCGACCTCGTCGAATGGATGATCCGTCAGGCGGCCGGCGAGGATGTGCTCTCGGGTGCTGGGGGTCTGACGCCGAAGGGTGCGGCGATCGAGATGCGGATCTATGCCGAGATGCCGCATGCCGATTTCCGCCCGAGTGCCGGCCTTTTGACCGAAGTCATTTTTCCGGAAAGCACCCGCGTCGACGGCTGGATCGAGACGGGAACCGAGGTCACGCCCTTCTACGACCCGATGCTTGCCAAGCTGATCGTGGCGGCGGCAGACCGGCCGGCGGCGATCGAGAAGCTTAAGGCGGCACTCGCCGAAACATCGATATCGGGCATCGAGACCAATCTCGCTTACCTGAGGGCGATCGCCGCTTCCGAATTGCTGGCCAGCGCCAAGGTGGCAACGACGGCTCTACGCGACTTCGCCTTCGTTCCCGATGTCGTCGAGGTTCTCGCGCCCGGGGCGCAGTCAAGCATCCAGGAACTTCCGGGCCGGCTCGGCCTCTGGCATGTCGGCGTGCCGCCGAGTGGGCCGATGGACGAGCGCTCCTTCCGCCATGCCAATCGGCTGGTCGGCAATGCCGATGTGACGGCTGCGCTGGAGTTGACCGTTTCCGGTCCGACATTGCGATTTTATGCCGACCAGACGATCGCGCTTGCTGGCGCGCGGATGCCAATGACATGCGACGGCGTAAAATTGCCGCATGACGCCCCGGTGACAATCCGCGCCGGTCAGGTTCTGTCGATCGGTACCATCGAAGGACCGGGACAGCGCGCCTATCTCGCCGTCGCCGGTGGTTTAGCCGCTCCCGTTGTGCTCGGCTCGCGCGCGACCTTCGGCCTTGGCCAATTCGGCGGTAACGCCACCGGCACACTGAAGACAGGGCACGTGCTGCATTTTGCCCGACAGGTACCGGCCGAACCGGTGAGACCGGCGACGGAGCCAGCCGCCTTGACGCGCGAATGGGATGTCGGCGTCGTCTATGGCCCGCACGGGGCTCCCGATTTCTTTCAGGACAGCGATATCGAGACGCTGTTTTCGACGGCTTATGAGGTGCATTTCAACAGTGCCCGCACCGGGGTGCGCCTGATCGGCCCAGCCCCGCAATGGGCACGAAGCGACGGCGGTGAGGCGGGGCTGCACCCCTCCAACCTGCACGACAACGCCTATGCGATCGGGGCGATCGATTTCACCGGCGATATGCCGATCATTCTCGGGCCCGATGGTCCAAGCCTTGGCGGCTTCGCTTGCCCGGCGGTGATCGCCCGCGAAGAGCAGTGGAAGATGGGCCAGTTCAAGCCCGGCGACCGAATCCGTTTTCATGCGCTGGCTCGGCCGGAAGACCCGATCGCCGGCCCGGCGGTGCGGCGGCCCTCGGAAGAAACAGGTTCGCCGATCCTCGGTATCAGCGAGGATGGCCCGGTTTCTGTCGTTTATCGCCGCCAAGGCGACGACAATCTGCTCGTCGAATATGGGCCGATGACGCTCGATATCGCGCTGCGGCTGCGGGTGCACCTGCTGATGCAGGCGGTCGTGAAGGCCCGCCTCCCTGGCGTCGTCGACCTCACCCCCGGTATCCGCTCGCTGCAGATCCATTACGACGGCACGCAGTTGACGCGCCGGCGCCTGCTTGGGCTGCTCTCCGAGATCGAGGCGACGCTTCCGGCAGCGCAGGAGGTCAAGGTGCCGAGCCGCATCGTGCACCTGCCGCTTTCCTGGAACGATCCGGATGCCGAACTTGCGATGCGCAAATATCAGGAGCTCGTGCGACCGAATGCGCCCTGGTGCCCCTCGAATATCGAGTTCATCCGCCGCATCAACGGTCTTCCCGATGAACAGGCCGTCCGCGATATCGTCTTCGACGCAAGCTACCTCGTGCTGGGTCTCGGTGACGTCTATCTCGGCGCGCCGGTTGCGACCCCGACCGACCCACGCCATCGCCTCGTGACGACGAAGTATAATCCCGCCCGTACCTGGACGCCGGAAAATGCCGTCGGCATCGGCGGCGCCTATATGTGCATCTACGGCATGGAAGGACCGGGCGGCTACCAGCTCTTCGGCCGCACCATCCAGGTCTGGAACACCTGGCGGGAGACGCCGGCCTTTGCCAGGGGCAAGCCCTGGCTGCTGAATTTCTTCGACCAGATCCGTTTCTTCCCGGTCAGCAATCAGGAATTGACAGAGGCGCGTGCCGCCTTCCCGCATGGCGGTTATCCGATCAGGATCGAGGAGACGGAATTCTCCTATGCCGCCTATGAGAGGGAATTGCAGGCTAACGCGGCGTCGATCGGCCGTTTCAAGGCAACGCAGCAGGCCGCCTTCGATGCCGAACGCCAGCGCTGGAAGGACGCCGGGCTCGACAGCTTCGTCACCGATGAAGGCACCGGCGAAAGCCCGGATGGGGATATTCCCGACGGCTGCTTCGGTGTTGCCAGCGCCGTGCCCGGCAATATCTGGAAATTGCTGGTCGAGCCGGGCGCCCCGGTTGCGGCTGGCGATACACTTGCCATCATCGAATCGATGAAGATGGAAATCAACGTCACCGCCCATGCGGCAGGCCGCGTCCGCGATCTGCGCGCCGGGCCGGGAAGAAACGTCAAAGCCGGCGATATCATCGTCGTTCTGGAGGAATGCTGACATGCTGCCGACCATCCTCGATCTCTCAAGCCTTCGCGCCGCCTATCAATCCGGTCTGACGCCGCTCGATGCCATCGAAGAGGTGATCTCCCGCCGCGCCGCCGCGAAAGATCCGGCAATCTTCATCACCCCGGTGCCGGATGAGGAGCTGCGCGCTGCCGCCAAAGCCTTGATGGCACGCGCGCCTGAGGCAAACAGCCTGCCGCTCTGGGGCGTTCCCTTTGCCGTGAAAGACAATATCGATGCCGCCGGCCTGCCGACAACTGCCGCCTGCCCGGCCTATGAATATCGGCCGGAGGCGGACTCGACCGTCGTTGCCCGGTTGAAGGCGGCCGGTGCCATCATCATCGGCAAGACCAATCTCGACCAGTTCGCGACCGGCCTCAACGGCACGCGCTCTCCCTATGGCGCGCCGCGTTCGGTCTTCGATGCGGCCTATATCTCAGGCGGTTCGAGTTCCGGATCGGCGGTCACGGTGGCCTCCGGCCTTGCGGCCTTTGCGCTCGGCACCGATACGGCCGGCTCCGGCCGGGTGCCGGCTGCCTTCAACAATCTAGTCGGCATCAAGCCGACGCCGGGCCTCCTGCCGAATACCGGCGCTATACCGGCCTGCAAGAGCGTCGACTGCGTCACCATCTTTGCTGCGACCGTCGGCGACGGTGTTGCGATCCGCAAGGTCGCCGAAGGCTTCGATGCCGCCGATGCTTTCTCGCGTCGCGCCAAACCGGCAAACCTGCCTGTGTCGGGTTTGCGCATCGGCGTTCTGACCGACGCCGAGCGGGAGTTCTTCGGCGACACGGAGGTGGAGGCGCTCTACGATCAGGCGATCGAGCGGGCAAAAGCGCTCGGGGCGACCATCGTGCCCTTCGATTACACGCCGTTCCGCGAGGCTGCCGCCCTTCTCTATGACGGGCCGTGGGTTGCCGAACGTCTGGCGGCGGTCGAGGATTTCCTCGCCACCAACGCCGCCGATTTCGATCCGACGGTCAGAGGGATCATCGAAGGCGCCAAGGGCAAGACCGCGGTCGAGGCCTTCAACGGCCGTTACCGGCTGGAGGAGCTGCGCCGCAAGACCGAGGCCGAATGGGAAAAGGCTGATGTTCTGCTGCTGCCGACCGCGCCAACCACCTATACGGTCGCCGACATGCTGGCCAATCCCGTCGTGCTCAACGGCCGCCTCGGCCGCTACACCAATTTCGTCAACCTGCTCGATTGCGCGGCAATCGCCGTTCCGGCCGGCTTCGGGAAAGGCGGCTTGCCGGGTGGCGTCACCGTCATCGCACCCGCTTTCACCGACGATGCGCTGGCGCCGCTTGCCGATGCGCTGCACCGCGCAGCGGGTTCCGGCATGGGCATCGACCGGCAGGCGGCGATCCCCGAAGCAAGCCGTGTTGTGCCTGGCGATGACGGTTTCATCGAAATCGCGGTCGTCGGTGCGCATCTGACCGGCATGCCGCTCAATCACGAACTGGCAGGCGCCGGCGGGCGTCTGGTCAAGACCTGCCGCACGGCCGGCGATTATCGCCTCTTCGTCTTGCCCAATACCACGCCAGCGAAACCAGGGCTGCTGCGCGAACCCGGCCACAAGGGTCAGGGGCTGGAGGTCGAGGTCTGGGCACTGCCGGCCGATGCTTTCGGCAGGTTCGTCCAGAAGATTCCGGCACCCCTCGGCATCGGTAAGCTGACGCTCGAAGACGGTTCCAGCGTCTCCGGCTTCGTCTGCGAGGCCCATGCGGTGAAAGGTGCGGAGGAAATCACCGCGCTTGGCGGCTGGCGCAACTACATCAGCGCCAAGCTGGCGAGCTGAGGAGAGCTTTGCATGGCGGCAAAACTTGTCAGGCGCCTGATCGATCTGCTGCGGTACGGTCTGACCGCCCGCAGCGAAGCGATCGGCAGCGCCTGTGTCAGCCCTGGCGGTTCTGAGAGCGTTCAGCAAGCTCGACGATGATGCCATCGGGATCGCGAACGAAGGCGATCTTGTTCAGCATCTCGGAGTGGACGGCGAAGCGCGGCCGCTCCTTGATCTCGACGCCCGCCTGTTCAAGGCGGGCGAAGGCCTCGTCGACACTGTCGAAATGAAAGGTGAGGTGGCGGACGCCGGCCGTATCTTCAGGCACGTCGACCGCTCTCGACGCGCCGCCGGGCGGCGCAAAGACCTCCAGCATGCCGCCGCCGGCATCGAGGAATGCTACTTGCATGCCATTCGCCATCGTCTTGCGCAGCACCAGGCTGAGTCCGAGCAGGCCACAGTAGAAATCGACGGTGCGGTCCATGTCGCTGACCGTCATGCCGACATGCTCGAAGGATTTCAGCATGGGAATGCCCTTCCCAGTTCAGACGGTAGCCGCAGCACGCCATTCCCCTGCCGGCAGCCAGGAGCGATAGAGCGGATGATCGGCGGCGATCGGCATCGGCGTCGGTTGTCCGGTTCGCTGCGAGAAATAGGCGGCCGTTACCAGTTCCAGCGAATTGCGGGCATCCTGCAATGTCACCGGTGGGTCGGTGTCCTCGACGATCGCCTTGTGGAAGAGCTCGAACTGACGGGTGTAGCCATCCTCGCCAGGCACATAGGCGGCGAGCACTTCGTCGATCCGCGCCTGATGTTCCTCTGTCCCGGCGACGAAAGTCCACGGGTCACGGCCCATCGTATAGGGTTCGATGATGCTTTCGGCGACGAGGTCGTTGAAGCAGAAGCGCAACCGCGAGATCTCCTTGCGCGAACCCAGCGTCATCGAGAGCGTCGCCAGCGAGCCATTCTGCATCTTCACCGAAAGGGCTGCCGTATCCTCGACCTCGATCGGATTGACCAGCGTCGCCCCATAGGAAAACACCTCGGCGCAGGGGCCATGTACATAGTTCAGCATGTCATGAGCGTGGATGGCGTGGCCGAGAAGGCCGCCGCCGAGTTCGCTCGCAAATTTGCCGCGCCACGGCACGGCGTAATAATCCGGCCCGCGCCACCAATGGGTTTCGATCGTCGTCAGGAACGGCTTGCCGGCAAGGCCGCTTTCGATCAGTAGCTTCAACTTCTGCAGGCCGGAGCCGTAGCGATACTGGAAGATCGGCATCAGCTTCCTGCCGGGGTAACGATCGAGGATGCGCCCCATCTCGTCGACCTCGGCGATCGAGCCGAAGAGCGGCTTCTCGCAGATCACGTGCTTGCCGGATTCGATGCCCTTGCGGCAAAGTTCGAAATGCGAGCTCGGCGGCGTCGAAATGTCGATGATGTCGAGATCGTCACGGGCAAACAGCGCATCCGCATCCTGCGTGTATTCGCCAATGCCGTATTCCTCGCACAGCCCCTTGCCGCGTTCCTCGTCGAGCGAGCAGAGCACGGGGACTTCGAAAAGCTCCTTGTTCCAGCCGAAGCCGGCCAGATGCCGCGCAGCGATGCCTGCGCCGATGACGCCGACGCGCAATTTCCTGGTCATGATTTCCTCCTCAGCGAGCGCCGATGCGAGCGGCTTTCGCCTGGGCTTCAAGCGAAAGACGGCAGACTTCAAAAACGTGATCCTGGGTCATCGCCGTCTGCGTGCGGTTGCCGACGTCGGCGGTGAACGCGTCGAAATAATCGAGCTTTTCGCCGCTGCAATCGATATGGGTCATTTCCTTGCCGTTGACCAGGAAGAGATGATCCTTGCCCGGCCGGCCGGCAATGTCGATATATTTGCGCAGCTCGATGTAACCTTCGGTGCCGAGGATGGTCAGGCGCCCGTCACCCCAGGTCGGCAGCGCCTCCGGCGTGAACCAGTCGACACGCACATAACCCGCCGCCTTGTCGGAGCGCAGAAGCACCTCGCCGAAATCCTCGAAGGCGGGCTTGTCAGGCATCCCGAAATTGCCGATCGAGCTTGCGATGACCTCGCCTGTGGTCGAGCCGGTATAGAACAGGAACTGGTCGACCTGGTGTGAAGCAATATCGACGATGATGCCGCCGAAGGCCTCGGGATCGAAGAACCAGTCCGGCCGGGTCGGCAGTTGCAGCCGGTGTGGACCGACGCCGAGCGTTTGGATCACTTGGCCGATCGCGCCTTCGGCGACGAGCTTGCCGGCCTTGACGGCGGAGCGCACGCAGTGGCGCTCGGAAAAGCAGATCGAGAAGATCTTGCCGGTCTCGGCAACGGTGCGCCTGACGTCCTCGAGCTGGGCGAAGGTCGTCACGCCAGGCTTGTCGGTCATCACATCCTTGCCCGATCTCATCGCGCGGATCGCAAGCCCGGCGCGGTCACGCGGGATCGCGGAAATGCAGATGACGTCGATCGACGGATCGTCGAACAGCTTTTCCCGGTCGATCTGCGGCGCGTCAGGATAGGTCTTCTCAAAGGCCTCGCGCAGTGCCGGCACCGAGGTCTGCGGGCAATAGCCGACGAATTCGCCGCCTGAAGCAAGCAATCCCTTCACGTGATCGAACGTATGCCCATGGTCGATTCCGACGACGGCAAATCTTAGCATCGCTGCAATATCCTCCCGGGGTTCTCGTGCGGCCGGCTGACGCCAGCCTCCTCCATGTCGCGCAAAACAGATAACGAAAGCCGGCTCCTGTCAAGGCGAGATGGAGGGCAAAATCGTCGCGGCCTGTATTTAAATATTTGAAATTTAACGGTAATTTTGTATCTAAATAGTTATTTTGTGGCCTTTTGCAATTGGATTCCCCGAGGAAGCCCGCCGCTTGAGCCGATCAGACAAAGGTCTTTTTCCCCCACGCATCTTGCCCGGCCTTCATGAATGTGATCGATTTTGGTCGTCGCCGGGTCGGAGGGCGGCAACACCCCGCAATTTTTAAAAGAGCTCTCCTCGCTCGCCTTGATGGAAGACCACCATGTCTCAAGCTCTTCTCGATGTCGCCGCTTCGGATGGTCTTTTTGTCGGTCGCATCTGGAATCCCGAAGCGGAGGGACCGAGCATTGTGACGTTACGCCAGGGCATGCTGGTCGACATCACGTCGCGCGAGACGCCGACGCTGAGCGCCCTGCTCGAGCGGCAGGATGCCGTCGCCTTCGTCCGTGCAGCAAATGGCAAGGCGGTTGGCTCGCTGGCGGACATCGCCGCCAACAGTACCGGAGCTCCGGATCAAACGCGCCCGTATCTCCTTGCGCCCGTCGACCTGCAGGCAGTCAAGGCCTGCGGCGTTACCTTTGCGCAGTCGATGATCGAGCGCGTCATCGAGGAGAAGGCCGCCGGTAATCCGGAGCGTGCCGCCTCGATCCGCGAGCGAGTCAGCACGCTAATCGGCGGCAGCCTCGCCAATCTCAAGGCCGGTTCGCCGGAGGCTGCCAAGGTCAAGCAGGCGCTGATCGACGAGGGCATGTGGTCGCAATATCTCGAGGTCGGCATTGGGCCGGATGCCGAGGTTTTCACCAAGGCGCCGGTGCTTTCCTCGGTCGGCTGGGGTGCGGATGTCGGCCTGCATCCGATCTCAACCTGGAACAATCCCGAGCCGGAAATCGTGCTCGCGGTCAACAGCCGCGGCGAAATCAAGGGGGCGACGCTCGGCAACGACGTCAACCTGCGCGACGTCGAGGGCCGCTCGGCGCTGCTGCTCGGCAAGGCCAAGGATAACAACGCCTCCTGCTCGATCGGTCCTTTCATCCGCCTGTTCGATGCCGGCTACAGCCTCGATGATGTACGCAAGGCCGAACTCGACCTGAAGGTGTCAGGCCAGGACGGTTTCGTGTTGCACGGCAAGAGTTCGATGTCAAAGATCAGCCGCGACCTGACCGACCTCGTCAAGCAGACGGTCGGCGCCCATCATCAGTATCCCGATGGTTTCATGCTTTTCCTCGGCACGCTGTTTGCGCCGACGCAGGACCGCGACGCGCCGAAGCAAGGCTTCACCCACAAGATCGGCGATGTCGTCGAGATTTCCTCGGCAGGCCTCGGTGCGCTCGTCAACACCGTGCGCCTTTCCACCGAATGCTCGCCCTGGACCTTCGGCATTTCGGCGCTGATGAGCAACCTCGCAAAGCGCGGGCTGCTCTAATTCTTTGATTTTGCGCATTTCCGGGCGGAAAATCGCGTCGCACTTTTCCTGGAAATGCTTCAGCTACTGGTTTCTTCGCCTGCCCTCCAGCAGATCGAGGACGGAGTTTGCCGCCTCGAGAACATTTGTCCCCGGGCCGAACACGGCTGCAACGCCGTGTTCGTGCAGGAATTCATAGTCCTGACGCGGGATAACGCCGCCGCAGACGACGATGATATCGCCACCGCCCTGTTCCCTGAGCCTGTCGATAAGCTGTGGTAGCAGCGTCCTGTGACCGGCCGCCAGCGACGAGACGCCGACGACATTGACCTTTTCGCTGAGTGCGACGCCGGCAGCTTCCTCCGGTGTCTGGAAGAGGGGACCGGCGAGCACATCGAAGCCGATGTCGCCGAAGGCCGAGGCGATCACCTTTGCGCCTCGGTCGTGTCCGTCCTGACCGAGCTTGGCAACCATGATCTTCGGCCGGTGCCCCATGGCTTCCGTCACCTCCGTCATGCGAGTCTTGAGCACGGCGAGTTCCGGCTCATTTTCATAGGCCTCGCCATAGACGCCCTTGATCACCACATGGGTGGCGGCATGATCGCCGAAGGCAGCACGCATCGCGTCCGATATTTCGCCGACCGTGGCGCGGGTTCGGGCCGCTGCGATCGCTGCTTCCAGCAGGTTGCCCTTGCCGCTCTGTGCGATCTCTACCAGGGCCGCCAGCGCCTCGCGCACGGCTCCGCCATCGCGGCGCCGCTTCGTTTCTTCGATACGTCTGATCTGCGCTTTGCGCACCGCGCTATTGTCGATCTCCAGAATGTCGATCGGCTGCTCGTTGTCGAGCCGGTAGCGGTTGACGCCGACAATGACCTCTTCGCCCTTGTCGACGGCCGCCTGACGGCGTGCGGCCGCTTCCTCGATCAGCCGTTTCGGCAGGCCTTCCGCTACGGCCTTGGTCATGCCGCCCAGTGCCTCGACTTCCTCCATCAAGGCCCAGGCCTTGTCGGCAAGCTCGGCCGTCAGGCTTTCGACATAGTAGGAGCCCGCCAGGGGATCGACCACTTTTGTCACGCCGGTTTCGTGGCTCAGGATCAGCTGCGTATTGCGGGCAATGCGCGAGGAGAATTCCGTCGGCAGCGCGATCGCCTCGTCGAAGGAGTTGGTGTGCAGCGACTGCGTGCCGCCGAGCACGGCCGACATCGCCTCGAAAGCGGTGCGGATGATGTTGTTATAAGGGTCCTGCTCCTGCAGCGAGACGCCGGAGGTCTGGCAATGGGTGCGCAGCATCAGCGAGGACTGTTTCTCCGGATGAAACCCTTCCATGATCCGCGTCCAGAGCAGGCGGGCGGCGCGCAGCTTGGCGGCTTCCATGAAGAAGTTCATGCCGATGGCGAAGAAGAAGGACAGGCGGCCGGCGAATTCGTCGACGCTCAGGCCTTTGGCGATGGCGGCGCGCACATATTCGCGGCCGTCGGCCAGCGTGAAGGCCAGTTCCTGCACCAGCGTCGCGCCGGCTTCCTGCATGTGGTAGCCGGAGATCGAGATGGAGTTGAACTTCGGCATCTCGCGGGCGGTATAGTCGATGATATCGGCGACGATCCGCATCGAGGGTTCGGGGGGATAGATATAGGTGTTGCGTACCATGAACTCCTTGAGGATGTCGTTCTGAATGGTCCCCGAGAGCTCGGCCTGGGGAACGCCCTGCTCTTCGCCGGCGACGATGAAGGAGGCGAGGATCGGAATGACGGCGCCGTTCATGGTCATCGACACCGACATGTCGCCGAGCGGAATGCCGTCAAAAAGGATCTTCATGTCCTCGACGCTGTCGATTGCCACACCCGCCTTGCCGACGTCACCCTCGACGCGCGGATGATCGCTGTCATAACCGCGGTGGGTGGCAAGATCGAAGGCGACCGACAGGCCCTTCTGGCCGGCGGCCAGATTGCGGCGATAAAAGGCGTTCGATTCCTCTGCCGTCGAGAAGCCGGCATATTGGCGGATCGTCCAAGGCCGGCCGGCATACATCGTCGCTCGCGGGCCGCGGGTGAAGGGAGCAAAACCGGGAAGCGAACCAAGGTGCCCGGCGCCGTCGAGATCCTCAGCCGTATAGAGCGGCTTGACGGCAATGCCTTCCGGCGTCTGCCAGGTCAGCGTTTCGGGCGAGCGGCGCAGTTCCTTTTGCGCAAGCTCCGCCCAATCCGACAGTGTCTTCTTCGTCATGCGGTTCCTCCGGCTTTTTTCATCCCCACCCTACCATTTTATAGGCTCCTCGTGCGATAGAGCCCGAACAGGATGATTTTAGGCCGAGCCGGCCCAAAATCTGAATCCTGTTCTATATTATATAGTTAGAGCATGATGTCGTCCGAAAACCGCTCGCACTTTTCGGCTTCATGCTCCAGGATAATTAATGCGGCAAATCCTTGATTTCTATTGCCGGCATTGGGACCCGCCTCATGAAGACCATGCAGATCTATGCCTTCGATATGAACTGCGTCGGGCACATCAACCACGGCCTGTGGACGCATCCGCGCGACTGCTCAGCACATTATACCGATCTCGACTACTGGACAGAGTTTGCCAAGACCGCCGAACGCGGCAAGCTGGACGGCATCTTCCTGGCCGATATCGTCGGTGTCTATGATGTCTACAAGGGTAGTCCGGCGCCGGTGATCGAGACGGGCGCGCAGATCCCGGTCAATGATCCGCTGATTCCGATTTCGGCGATGGCCTATGTCACCAAACATCTGGGTTTCGGCGTGACCGTCAACACCACCTATGAGCCACCCTTCCTGCTGGCGCGGCGCATGTCGACGCTCGACCACCTGACCAAGGGACGGATCGGCTGGAACATCGTCACCGGCTATCTCGACAGTGCGGCCCGCAGCATGGGTTTCGACAAGCTGCCGGAACATGATGCGCGCTACGATGCGGCCGAGGAATATCTCGAAATACTCTACAAGCTCTGGGAAGGGAGCTGGGACGACGATGCGGTGCTGCGCGACAAGGCGGGCGGCATCTATGCCGATCCCTCCAAAGTGCGCACTGTTCGTCACGACGGCAAATATTACCGGATGGAAGGCATCCATCTTTCCGAGCCCTCGCCGCAGCGCACGCCCCTGCTCTTTCAGGCCGGCGCCTCGGCACGCGGGCAGGATTTCGCCGCACGCCACGCCGAATGCGTCTTCATCGCCGGGCCCAATCCCAAGGCGGCCAGGCCGACCGTCGATGCGCTGCGGGCGAAGGCGGAGGAATTCGGCCGCGGCGCCGACGCATTGAAGATCCTGAGCCTGATCACTGTTGTCGTCGGGCGGACGGAGAAGGAAGCGCAGGACAAGCTCGAGGACTATCGCCGCCATGCGAGCGTCGAGGCCTCGCTTGCGCATTACTCCGCTTCTGTGGGCATCGATTTTTCGAAGTATGGATTGGACGACGTCATCGACCGGAACTCGACCAACGCCAATCAGTCCGCCCTTGCGGCCATTACGAAACAGGCAGCGAAGCCGGTGACGCTGCGTGACATCATCGACCAGATGGTCCTCGGCAGCCGGATGAAACCGATGGTGGGCTCGCCCGACCAGATCGCCGATCATCTCACGGCATGGATCGAAGAGAGTGGCATCGACGGCTTCAATCTGGCGCGGACAGTGGCGCCGGAAAGCCTGCGCGATTTCGTCGAACTGGTGGTGCCGGTGCTGCAGGAGCGCGGCGTCTTCAAGGCGGACTATGCTGCAGGACCGTTGCGGCAGAAGCTTTTCGGCGGCGGGAACGGCAGGTTGCCCGCCGCTCATCCCGCCGCCCAATTCCGGCGCTGATTTATCGGTGGTCCAGTCTGGCGACCAGCCGGTCGCCAAGCCACTGGATGCCGCAGACGAGCACGATGAGGACGGCCACCACCGCGATCATCACACTGGTTTCGAAACGCTGATAGCCATAGCGGATGGCGAGATCGCCGAGGCCGCCGGCGCCGATCGCGCCCGCCATGGCCGAGGCGCCGATCAGCGTCACCAGCGTGACGGTGAAACCGGCGACGATGCCTGGCAGCGCTTCGGGCACCAGCACCTCGCGGATGATCGTCCAGCGGCTGCCGCCCATGGCGCGCACGGCATCGATCAGCCCTCGGTCCACCTCGCGCAGCGATACTTCGGCGATGCGGGCGTAATAGGGCGTTGCGGCGATGGCGAGCGGCACGATGGCCGCCCAGGTGCCGAGCGCGGTGCCGACGATCAGCCGCGTCAGCGGGATCAGCGCCACCAGCAGGATGATGAAGGGCACCGAACGGAAGCCGTTGATGACGCCGCCGAGCACGCGGTTGATCCAGAGGTTTTCGGCAATGCCGCCGCGCGCCGTCGCGACCAGTGCAAGGCCAAGCGGCAGGCCGGCGACGAGCGAGATCACTCCCGAGGCGATGGTCATCAGGATCGTCTCCCTAAGGGAGCGAACAAGCAGTTCAAGCATGATCGGTGTCATAACCAAGTACCTCCACCCGGGCGGACCGGGCCGTCAGGAATTTTTGGACCTTTCCGGCAAGCGCGGGGTCGCGCGCGGGAACGGCGATGAAGAACCGCGCCACCGGCTGGTTCTGGATGTGGTCGATGCCGCCATGGACGAGGCGGAAGGAATGCGGCAGCGCCGCCGAGAGTTCGGCAAACAGCGCGCCCTGCGCCTGCGGCCCGGCGAGATCGACGCTGAGGATCGCTTCGCTGCCCGCCGTCGCCGACAGCCGGGCGGCGATATGCTCGGGAAGCTGCGGCCGGATGCCGCCGAGCAGGCTGCCGGTGATATCAGCCTGCGGGTTGGCGAAGATCGACCAGACCTGTCCCTCCTCGACGATCCGCCCGGCATCGATGACCGCGACGCGATCGGCAATGCCGCGGACCACTTCCATCTCATGGGTGATCAGCAGAATGGTCAGCCCGAGCTTACGGTTGATGTCCTTGAGCAGCGTCAGGATCGACCGGGTCGTTTCCGGATCGAGCGCCGATGTCGCCTCGTCGGACAACAGCAGGGCCGGGCGTGCCGCGAGCGCCCGGGCGATGCCGACGCGTTGTTTCTGGCCACCGGACAGCGATGCCGGATAGGCCTTCGCCCTGTCGGCAAGACCGACGAGCTCGAGCAGCTCATGCGCCCGTTTCAGGCGCTCACTCTTTGCAAGACCCTCGATCTTCAGCGGCAGCGCGACGTTTTCCTCGACGGTCTTGGCGGAAAGCAGATTGAAATGCTGGAAGATCATGCCGATGCGGCGGCGCAGCGGCTGCAGGTCCTGTTCTGAAAGTCCGGTGATATCTCGGCCTTCGATGAGGATCTCGCCGCTATCGGCGCGCTCCAGGCCGTTCAAGCAGCGGATCAGCGTCGATTTGCCGGCGCCGCTGCGGCCGATGATGCCGAGGATTTCGCCTCTCTTCACCGTCAGCGAAATGCCGTCGAGGGCGGCCGTGGTTCCGAACCGCCGCTTCACCTCGGTCAGCCTCACCACCTCTTCGGTCGCCGTTTGCGGCTCTGCCTCGATCGCCGTGGTGGAAACAAAGGAATTCATGTGTTTTTCCTTACAAATGCTGAAGGCGGCCCGGGCAAAGAACGCCCGGACCGCCTCTCGGCAGGCCTTAACCCCGGCCCTGTTTCGGATCAATAGGCGCTGAGACCGGTTCCCTTGTAGACCTTGTCGAACTCGGCCTTGACGGTGTCGTTCTGATAGGAAGACACGAGCGTCTTGACCCATTCTGAATCCTTGTTGTCGTCCTTGACGGCGATGAAATTGCGATACGGATTGTCGGCAATCGGCTCCTGCGCGATGCGTTCTGCCGGAGAAAGACCGCTCTTCAGCGCCCAGTCGGTGTTGACGACACCGGCATCCAGATCGTCGATGGACCTGCCGACGATGCCTGCGTCGAGCTCCTTGATGTCGATCTTCTTCGGATTGTCGGTGACGTCGGCGACCGTTGCGAGAATGCCGGTGCCGTCCTTCAGCTTGATCAGGCCTTCGTTCTGGAGAACGCGCAGCGCCCGGCCTTCGTTCGAGGGATCGTTCGGCACGCCGATGACGGCACCTTCCGGGATCTCGGCGACGGACTTGTACTTCTTGGTGTAAAGGCCGATCGGCCAGACGCCGGTATAACCGACGCGCGTGATGTGGTAGCCGTGCTGCTTGATCTGGTTGTCGAGATAGGGCTGATGCTGGAAGGCGTTGGCGTCAAGTTCGCCGCGCTCCAGCGCTTCGTTCGGCTGTGTATAATCGTTGAAAGTGATCGTTTCGATCTTGAGGCCCTTCTTGGCCGCCTCGGTGGTGACCACGCGCCAGATGTCCTCCTCCTCGCCGGTCATGATGCCGACCTTGATCGACTTGTCCGCGGCAAAGGAAGGAGCGGGTGCTGCAAAAGCAAAGAGCGTGGCAGCGGAAACGGCGACGGCGGCAAGAGCCGCGCGGCGCGAAAGGGGGAAGCCGTGAAGATTGTTGTTCTTGATCATTGTTATATCCCGTCTGACTGAATGAGGCCAAGCGCCCCGAGCAGACAGATCATGGCAAATGCGCCCATCGGGAGCGAAGCACGAATGTCCGATGTCGAGGAAGGCTTGGAAAAACTCTTGCCCCGCCATCGATATCAGCAGGATAAATTTCCACCAAATTTATGGATTATCATGGCTTGCAAGAATGGCCCGAACGAGAAACGGCGCCTCGAAGGCGCCGTTTCAAGTCTGTGCGGGTACTTTTCACTCGGCAGCGATAAGAGCCTGCTTTTGGGCAGGAAAGAAGGCTGCGAGCTCGCCGATGACCTCGCCGATCCGCTTGGAAAGCGGTTCGGATGAGACGCGGTAATCGGTGAAGTCACGATCGGAGGCGTAGACGGCTGTCGGCAGCGTATGAGACATGAAGAAGCCGAAGAGCGGGCGCAGCTGATGCTCGACCATCAGCGCATGCCGGTCGCCGCCGCCTGTCGCGGTGATGATGACCGGCTTGGCGCGCAGCTCATGCGGGTCGATCAGGTCGATCAGGTGCTTGAACAGGCCGGGATAGCTGCCCTTGTAGGTCGGCGCGCCAATGACCAGCAGATCGGCATTGACGATATCGTCGATGACTTCCCTGGCGCGGCTGTCGAGATCGTCGCGGCGTAGCGCCTGGCCGAGCGACGGACCGACATCGGTCAGATCGTAGAGGGTGTTGTCGAAGCCGTATTTGTCACCGGCAAGGCCGGCGATGTTTTCGACCAGCGTGAAGGTCTTCGAGGGACGGTTGAAGCTACCCGCCAGGCCGACCAGTTTGTAAGCAGACATGCCATTTTCCTTCCGATATCGTGCCGGGACCGATTATTGGATAGATATTATCTATAAAAATAGTGGATTAAAGGAAGCCTATCCCTCTTCATCATGATGAGGAGAAAAATACATTCTCATCTGCGGGTGGTCGCCTGCTTGCGACAGCGCATCAGTCACCGAGCCCCGAATATGGCGGATATTTCGGGTCGATGCGTTGTCGAGGCGCGATATCGCCTCAGACTGGCTTTGGCTTCGGGATGCGCGGCAGGAAGATCGTCAGCAGACCGAGAAGCGGCAGATAGGAGCAGATGCGGTAGACGAAGTCGATGCCGTGGGTATCGGCGAAACTGCCGAGCAGTGCTGCACCCAGCCCCCCTGCCCCGAATGCAAAACCGAAGAAGACGCCGGCAATCAGCCCGACGCGTCCGGGCACAAGTTCCTGCGCGAAGACGACGATTGCCGAGAAGGCCGACGCGAAAATCAGGCCGATGGCGACGCTGAGCACGCCCGTCCAGAACAGGTTTGCATAGGGTAGGATCAGCGCGAAGGGAATGACGCCGAGGATCGAGAACCAGATGACGAAACGAGCGCCGAAGCGATCGCCGATCGGCCCGCCGAGAAACGTGCCGACGGCGACCGAGCCGAGGAAGAGGAAGAGCATCAGCTGTGCCTGCTGGACGCTGAGCGCAAACCTGTCGATGACATAGAAGGTGAAGTAGCTCGACACGCTGGCCATGTAGACGTTTTTCGTCGCCGTCAGCAGCACGAGGATCAGCAGCGCCCAGACCACCCTGTTCTGCGGCAGCGGCAGGGTCCGGCTCACCGCAGGCTTACTGGCGTTCTGGCGACGATGGCCAATATACCAGTTGCCGACCCAACTCAGCACGACCATGCCGACCATGGCGATGGCGGCAAACCAGGAGACGCTGTGCTGGCCGAGCGGCAGCACGATGAAGGCGGCGAGCAGCGGACCGATCGCCTGACCGGCATTGCCGCCGACCTGGAAGAAGGACTGCGCGAAACCGTGGCGGCCGCCCGAGGCAAGACGAGCAACGCGCGAGGATTCCGGGTGGAAGACCGCCGAGCCGAAGCCGATCAGGCTGGCGGCGACGAGCAGCAGGGCGAAGCTGCCGGCATTGCCGAGCAGGATGAGGCCGCAAAAGGTGCTCGCCATGCCGACTGGCAGCGAATAGGGCATCGGCCAGCGGTCGGTGACGATGCCGACCAGCGGCTGCAGCAGCGACGCTGTGACCTGGAAGGTCATGGTCAGCAGGCCGATCTGGACGAAATCAAGATCGTAATTCGCCTTGAACAGCGGATAGAGCGAGGCGAGCAGCGACTGCATGATGTCGTTCAGCATGTGACAGAAGCTGACCGCCATCAGGATCGACATCGTTGTTTTTTCGAAACGGGGCGCGCGCTCGGCAACAGTTGCCATGGAATTCCTCCTGGACGGCCCGGTTGGTTGCCGTGCCGCGTCGCTTTATTCGATGGATTTCGGGCGGCCGGGGCTGGGAAGATGATTGAGCGGCGGTCGCTGAAGTGCATTTAGCGTAAGGCGGGGGGCAGCAACAGCCCAGTTTCATCAGGATCGGTACGGCTTTTGTTCGATTTGCCGTTTTGCAGCCTATCCTGCGCTGCTTTACCCCTTGCCGGACGGGGGTTTTCCTACCACACTCGGTTGCGATCACGGCATGTATCGTATGCGATGTGAAAACAACCATGGAAAACGGCGACGGGGGATACTACAGCTGCGTCGATTGAAATGCGATCGAGGCTGAAAACACGCGATGAATGTCAAGACACCGAATGCAATAGACGGCTATGTCGGAGGGCGCATAAGAATGCGCCGGCAGTTGCTCGGAATGAGCCAGGAACGGCTTGCCGAGCAAATCGGCGTGACCTTTCAGCAGGTTCAGAAATATGAGAAGGGCATCAACCGCATCGGCGCGAGCCGTCTGCAGCGAATCGCCGATGTGCTTCACACGTCGCCAAGCTTTTTCTTTGAACAGGAAAATTCCGAGCCGTTGACGTTGCAAGGGCTCGATCTGCCGGCAAATAGCGACCCGGTTGCCGAATTCCTGCAAACGAAAGAGGGATTGGTGCTCAACCGCGCCTTTCTGAAGATCGCCGACCGGAATATCCGGGAAACGATCATCGCATTGGTGAAGGCGATGGCACAGGCGGAAAGCAGCGGCGTAACATTGGGTGCCCCGGTCGCGGATATCACCCTTCCGCTCGGAGAATAGTCAGGCATATCGGCAGGCATTATCCGCATGAAGCTCAGGCTCGAATCATTTGGTGAGTTGCGGCTGATCGACCCCGCCGGGCGACCGGCGGCGTTCCCGGAAAAAGGCCTGCTGGCGATTTGTTATCTGCGGGACCGTGATCTGCGGGACGGAGCCGGGAGCGAATATCCGCGCTCGGCGCTGGCGCGGTTCTTGTGGGACAGCCACGACAACTCTGACATCATGGCCAACCTGCGCAAAACCATATCGCGCATTCAGAAGCGTCAGACCGAGCTCGGTGCCGAGCTTTTGGCCTTCACGGCGACCGGCGTGCGGGTCAGGTCGGATGCATTTTCAGGTGATCTCTTCGAACTTGCCGACCCCGACGGCGACGACGCACTTGGCAGGCTGCGGCGGCTGGTTGCCATCCTTCGCCAGGATTTCCTGGCTGGGCTCGCCGACCAAAGCGTGAGGACGCGGCAGTGGATCGCCGGCCAGCGTGACCGGCACATGGCAGTTCTGGTGGATGCGCTGAAGACGGCGCTGCCCGCTGCCCGGTCGCGAGAGGATGTCAGCCTGATCAAGGAGGCGGCGCTCAGGATTTTCCGCGAGGCACCGGATGACGAGAATATTCGTCGCATCCTTCTCGATGCCTATGAGTCCGAAGGTCAGCTGGAGAAAGCGCGCCGCCTTTTCGAGACGAGCAGGCATCAGTTGGAAAGCGCAGTCGATATCGGCCTTGACGTGCAGGCGCTGGGAGAGGTCCGCAAGATCTTCGCCGGTAGTCGACCACCACAGAGCGTTGCGGTGCCGCTCATTGATGGCGGCGTTCGAGTTCCCGGTCCCCTCCCCCGTCTGGTGCTGTTGCCGCCGAGCGGGACGGATGCCATCGGTGCCTTGCCGATTCTCTCCGAGGCGCTGATCGAGGACGTGACCATCGGCCTTTGTGCGCTGAATACTGTTTCGGTGGTAGCACCCCATACGGCCGCTCGCATCGCACATAATGCCGACAAGGCCCAGCTGATCTTGCGCCATTCGATTTCCTATGTTCTCGACACGAGGCTGACCAATCGTGCGGGCAGCCCTGCGCTCTTTGTCCAGCTGATTTATGCCGGCAGCGATGAAGTCATCTGGGCCGAGCGTTTCAGCCTCGAGAAATACGAATTGATAAGCCACCGGCGCGACATTGCGCGGCAGATTGCCAAAGAGCTTGCCGGGCAGGTCCGCCGGCATGAGACCATGCGCGATTCCTTCGAGGGCAATTCGGCCGCCTATCACAGCTATCTTCTCGGTCTGCGGGACATCAAGCGGCTCGCCCTCCCCGATGTACGCCGCTCCCGGAAGGCTTTTCGCGAGGCGCTTCAGCACAGCGCACATTTTGCCCCTGCGCTCAGCGGATTGTCGCGCACTTTTCTTGTCGAATGGCTGTTGACGGCACGCGGCGACAGCGAGCTGCTCGGCCTTGCGGAGGAGTACGCGAACCGGGCGATCGTTGCCGATCCGTCGTTTGCGGCCGGCTTTCGCGAGCTGGGCGTTGCCAAACTTTATCTCAAGGACATCGATGAAAGCGTCGTGGCGCTGAGGCTCGCGGAAGAACTCAGCCCACATTATGCTGACGGCATTGCAAGTTATGCCGATACGCTCGTCCATGCGTCGCGCCCTGCCGATGCATTGGCCAAGATCGAGCGGGCCATCTCCCTCAATCCGTTGAGTCCGACCGACTATCTATGGACGGCGGCCGGCGCGAATTTCGCCCTTGGCCATTATGCCGAGGCGCTCGAGCAAATTTCTATCATGGACGATCGTACACCGGCCGACCGGCTTTCGGCTGCCTGCTGGGCGATGCTCGGCGATATGAAAAACGCGCGTATCTATATGCGCAAGGTGCGCGAGATCTATCCGGATTTCGATGTCGACAAATGGCTTTCGGTCGTTCCCTTCAAGGAGCAATGGCAGAAGGAACAGTATCGCGAGGCATTACGCAGGGCCGGCTTCTGAAGTCTGGCGCCGAAAAGTGTAAGCCGGCAATTCCTGTCACGCCTGTGTCACGCGCGTCTTTCGTTCAAGAGGATTAAGCTGTCTTTGCTCTGTCGGAATGCGCCGGCAAGGGAAGCTGGAGAATTCTCAGATGCACGATGCAAACGAAGCAACCACGACGCCGAAAAGTGACGACGAGCTCAAGGAGCTGGTATCGCTCGCCCGGCTCGTTGCCTATGCCCGAGAGAACGCCAGAGATTTGAACGCCGAATTCTCCGCCTATTGCCTCGACCTTGCGTTTGGCGCCCTGATGCAAGACCTCGATAGAAGCGGCGTATCCCTGTCCCACGAAAGCGGTCAGGACGGTAGTCTGCTCGGCACGCGGCACTGAGCGGCGGTCGCAGTCCAGCTGACAGCCGTTGCAGGCTTGCCTGGAAAACTCCACGCATTCATATTTCGATTCCTGCTTGTGCCAATCGGCTATCATAGCGATACGGCGTTTGCTCTGGCGATTCGGTCTATAACACCCCGCGGCTGCGCCGGCAGCGCCAGCGGGCGCCATGTTCAAGCCTTTGAAAAGGATTGGACAACCTCGCGGTAGGGTCTTGTTAACCCTATTTGCCTTGCCACCCCTCCAGAATCGGCGCTAAATGCGGTTTCAAAGCTCGCAGGGCTTTTAAATCGCATTTTCGAGATTTCCATGAATATGGCACCGCAGATAGAAAAAGCAATTTCCGATGTCGATCAACTGATTATTGGTCAGGCGCAGGAACTATCCGACAAGCTGAAGCAGCATCGGCTCGAAATGTTTCCGCCGCGTGCGCTGAAGGGGCTTAGGGAATTTCAGCTGGCCGAAGCGGCGCGTTTTCTCGGCGTGACCAGCGGCTATCTTCGCAATCTGTCGCTGGAAGGCAAAGGCGCCCTTCCCCAGGTCACGCCATCAGGCCGCCGATCTTATACGGCCGAGCAGATGGAAGAGATGCGCAGCTTCCTGGAGCACAATGCCCGCGCCGGAACGCATTATATGCGTCACCGTAAAGGCAGCGAACATCTCCAGGTCGTAGCCGTTGTCAATTTCAAGGGCGGCAGCGGCAAGACCACCAGTGCCGCGCATCTTGCCCAGCACCTTGCCCTGACCGGCCATCGTGTTCTTGCTGTCGACCTCGACCCACAGGCATCTCTCTCCGCCATCCACGGCTTTCAGCCTGAATTCGACGTCAACGAGAATGAGACGCTCTACGCCGCCATTCGCTATGACGATCAGCGGCGGCCGCTGAGGGAGATCATCCGGCCGACAAATTTCCCGAACCTGCATCTGGTGCCGGGCAATCTCGAGCTGATGGAGTTCGAGCATGATACGCCGCGCGTGCTTGCTCAGGGCAAGGCCGGCGACTATGGCCGTGTCTTCTTCGCGCGGCTGGACGAGGCGCTGTCTTCGGTCGCCGATGACTACGATGTCGTCATCATCGACTGCCCTCCCCAGCTCGGCTTTTTGACGATGAGCGCCATCTGCGGCGCCACGGCGGTTCTGATCACCGTCCATCCTCAGATGCTCGATGTCATGTCGATGTGCCAGTTCCTGCAGATGCTCGGCGAAGTGTTGAACACGCTGAAAGGTGCTGGCGGCGATATGAACCTCGACTGGCTGCGTTATCTCGTGACCCGCTACGACCCGCAGGACGGGCCGCAGACGCAGATGGTCGCCTTCATGCGTTCGATGTTCAAGAACCATGTGCTGACCAATCCGATGTTGCGCAGCGTCGCGATCTCGGATGCGGCGATGACCAACCAAACGCTTTACGAGGTCGAGCGGAGCCAATTCACCCGCGCGACCTATGACCGCGCCATGGAGGCGATGGATGCGGTCAACAATGAGATCGTCGACCTTATTCACAAGGCCTGGGGGCGGAAATGACCGGAAAGTTTACTACGGTAAACAGGGGCAAGGAGCCGGCTGATGGCGCGTAAGAACCTCCTCTCGGGCCTGATGGACGATTCCAAGAAGTTTACTGCGGTAAACAACGCGGACGAGCCACTTCAGAGGGACGAGAAACAGCAGATCACCTACAAGGGAATCGGCGCGCTAGGTGCCGTCACGCGCAGTATCGATGCGCTCGCTGCGAAGGCGGACGCGGCTAAAGCGATCGAGGAGAAGCTGGCAACCGGCGAGACCGTGATCGATCTCGACCCCGCCCTGATCGAAGATTCGTTCGTGACCGACCGGCTGGCGCATGCCGACGAACAGTTTCGCGAACTGGTCGAGGCGATCCGCCTGCGTGGTCAGGATTCGCCGATCCTCGTCCGCCCGCATCCTGACAAGGACGGACGGTATCAGATCGCTTTCGGCCACCGTCGCGCCCGGGCCGCCAAAGAACTCGGCAGACCTGTCCGCGCCGTCGTCAAGAAACTTGACGATCGCGACCATGTGATCGCACAGGGCCAGGAGAATTCGGCGCGCGCCGATCTCTCGTTCATCGAGAGGACAATGTTCGCCGACAAGCTCGACTCGTTGGGTTTCGATAGGGAAACGATCATGTCGGCACTCAGCGCCGACAAGACGACGGTTTCCAAGATGTTGTCCGTCACCAAGCGGATCCCGGCCGAAGTCCTGACCGCGATCGGCGCGGCAAAGACCACCGGCCGTGACCGCTGGCACGATCTGTCGGTAAAATTCGAGACCGAAAACATCTCTGCGGGGGCGATCGCGTTCAGCAGGTCGCCGGAATTCGAGACAGCGGAGCCCGATGCCCGCTTCGATATGCTGGTTGCCTTCATCAGTAGGAAGCAACAACCGGCATCATCGACAGCGACGCTTCAGCCCGCGGCTCACGCCTGGCAGCGCAAGGACGGCGCGGTCAAGGCGAAGATCAAGGATGACGGGAAACAATTCACCATTGCGCTGAAGGCGGAAAAGGCATCGGCCTTTGGAGCCTATATCGCCAGCAATCTGGATCGTCTTTACGAGGCGTTCGAGAAGACACAGGATTCGACGAAAAACGGAGATCAATAAGCAAAAGAAAAGGCCCCCGAACGTTGCCGTCGCGGAAGCCCTCTCTGATCTAGACACCCAGAGAATCACATTTCCGCGAATCATAGTCAAGAGTCTTTGGCACCGAATTTGGTGAGCTGCGTTCTTTTGCCTTGAAGAAGGCGAAGACAATGGAAAGCGGAAGTGTGACGACGCCCTTCGGGCGGCGGCCGATGACGTTTGGCATGCTGGCAAGCCAAGCGGCTGCTCGAAACATCGAGCCCGGCCAATCAATTGATAAGTGGAAACTCTATCGTGCGCTGTGCGAGGCGAGGCCGCTGCTCGGCGTCACCGACCGGGCGCTCGCTATTCTGAGCGCCTTGCTGAGCTTCTACCCCAAGGGAGAGATCTCTGAAGACAACGGGCTTGTCGTGTTTCCTTCCAATGCACAACTCTCCCTGCGCGCGCATGGAATGGCGGAGCAGACGATCCGCCGGCATCTGGCGAGCTTGATCGAGGCCGGCTTGCTGATCCGCAAGGATAGCCCGAACGGCAAGCGTTACGCCCGCAAGGAGCAGGGCGGAGAGCTGCGCGAGGCATTCGGCTTCTCGCTGGCGCCGCTGCTCGCGCGCGCAGAGGAGATCGAGCGGCTGGCGGCGGAGGTGGTTGCGGAACGGTTGCACCTGCAGCGGCTCAGAGAACGTCTGACGCTTTGCCGGCGCGACGTCGCCAAACTTATCGAGATGGCGTTAGAGGAGGGGGCTGCCGGCGATTGGAGTGCGATCCATTTGCATTTCCGCAATGCCGTCGAGCGCCTGCCACGGTCGGCATCCGCGGAACAGGTCGCCGCCACGCTCGACGAATTGGAACTGTTGCGCGAAGAGATCGTCAATCAGTTGGAAATGCAGGTTAAAACCCGCAATCAAGGCGGCAATGCCCAACACACTGAGCGGCACATACAGAATTCAAACTCACAATGCACTTCTGAACTTGAACCAAGCTTCGAAACGAAGCAGGGCGCGAGGTCGGATGATCGATCGGCAGGTCGGGCCGAACCGATAGCCCAAATACACAAAGATGAACGGAAGAACGAGCATGTGTCCAGGGCACACGCTGCCTCCGCTGCCAATGGTGGGCTCAAATCCTTCCCGCTGGGGCTGGTGCTGCAGGCCTGCCCTGAGATTGCAGCCTATGGACCACAAGGGTCGGTCGACACGTGGCGCGATCTGATGGGGGCGGCCGTGGTCGTTCGTTCGATGCTCGGCGTCAGCCCCTCTGCCTATGAAGAGGCCTGCGAGATCATGGGGCCTGAAAATGCCGCAACCGTCATGGCCTGCGTCCTCGAAAGGGCAGGCCATATCAACTCGGCCGGCGGCTATCTGCGCGATCTGACACGCCGCGCCGAGAAAGGAGAATTTGCCATCGGTCCGATGCTGATGGCCCTTGCCCGCGCCAATTCGCCGATCAGAGGGAAGACAGGATGAAGGTTCGCTTTTCAAGACCGATCCAGCGCAACTTTTATGGTTAACGAAATGTGACGGAAATGAAAGCGGAGATAACTTCTGATTGGGGGCTTCTTGCTTTTGGATCATGCAGTTAGATGGTTGCGCATGGCGCGAACAGGTCGCCCGCGGATACCGCGTCCGGCACCTTCTCGACGAGGCGCGTCACTTCTTGGTCGTTGAGGCGGTCCGGTCCAACATCCTTGCCTTGGCCACGGACGCGGCGGGAGAGGGGACCCTCTGCAATCCGGGCAAACTTGATCCAGGTCTCAACCTCGATCCAACCGGTCGTACCACGCAGCGTGACGAGCAGGCCTTTGTCAGCCGCGGCCGCGGTCCAGCCCGGTGATCTCCGAGCGAGGGCGACGGGTGGTTTTGTCTCTGAATATGCCAATGACCACTCTGCTTCCAACCTGGAAACACGTGTTGCGTTTAACGCGCGTGTGTTAGGAAACCCGAATTCAAGACGAGAGATCCACGGGTGAGGCCCATGAACGTTGCTCTATACGCGGACTACATTGCGGACCTGAGGACCTTGTTTGCCGAACTGGATACGCATCCTGAACGATTTCAGACTTTTAACGTTCGTCTGGAGTTGGTGGCGGCGGGCGGCCTCATCGTCTATGAGACGAAACGGCGCAAAGGCCTGACGGACAGCATCTATTACGGCCACTCGGCTGAAACCGCGTCCAACCATCAGATATCGCAGTCCACGGCTTTTTCCGCAATCGACCGGTTTTTCGCTCTTGGTCAGTTCGTCGCAATGGCCGGCGGGATTGATAAGCGCGCCGGAAGCGGCAGTGCATCTGCGCGCGCAGTGGACGCCCAATACCCCCACTGCGCGGTCAATTTTTCCTATCGCAAGAAGGGTCAGCCGGCAGCCCGGTCGATGCTGATGGTATTCATCGGGTTTAATGATGAGGCGGATGCTTTGCAGCGTCTGTCGACGATCGACGATCCGTCTGCCTTGGTGGCGGAGCGGCCGTACCGCTCGCTTAAGTCCTACGAGTGGAAGTGAATGGCCCAGGCCTGTATTGCCGATACCGTTCCCGTCATCCCTACGTCCAGCTATCAGGCAATGGCACGACGGCATCGTCTGATGGCTAATTCTTCCAGGCGAGAGCGGGCCGCCAATATGTCGGGTGATTCACGATGTCTCGCAGTTGACGCGAAACGCTTTTTGACGATACGGCAAGGCGATAGCGCAAAGAGCGGTAAGCGCCGGTGAGCAAGGAAGAGCTGCGGAACATGGACTTGAAACGGGCGGTGGATTTTTTCCTGGCTGTGATTGCTTCGATGATCCTGTTCGTTCCGATCCTTATCGTCGCTCTTTGTGTTCGCCTCACTTCGCCGGGACCAATCCTCTATTGGTCAAAACGTGTCGGCCGTTTCAATCGGGTCTTCCTGATGCCGAAATTCCGCAGCATGCGGGTAGACACGCCAACCGTCGCCACGCATCTGCTCGAAAATCCGGATCGGTTCTTGACACCCATCGGCTCGTTTCTGCGCAAATCGAGCCTCGACGAACTGCCGCAACTCTGGTGCATTCTGGGGGGCAGGATGAGTTTCGTCGGCCCACGGCCGGCGCTTTACAATCAGGATGATCTGATCGAGCTGCGGACGGCCCATGGTGTCGACCAGCTTCTGCCCGGATTGACCGGGTGGGCGCAGATCAACGGCCGCGACGAGTTGCCTGTTCCGGAGAAGGTGAAATTCGACGTCGAATATCTTAAGCGGCGTTCATTCGGCTTCGACATGCGCATCCTGTTTCTGACCGCGGGCAAGGTAATCCGCCGCAAGGGAATACGGCATTAGGCTACCTACTTCTGATAGATAAGCGGTGCGGAAGACCTTGGTTTCCGATTATTTCAGTTGCGCTCGTTGCAGAAAGCGACAAGAAGGTGGTTGTCTGTTGATCTGCGAGACGCTGGTGAGCGATGCCTGAAAATTCTCCCTCTGAGACCTCGCGCTCACGATGGTTGTTAGTGCCGATGCAAGCGCTCGTCGCCCCTTTGCTGGCGATGCCGCGGGTTGCCAAACGCGCTCTGGCATTGCTGGTGGATTCCAGCTTTTGTGTGTTGACGATCTGGCTGGCCTATTGCTTCCGGCTGAATGAATGGACGGTGCTGACCGGCGTGCAGTGGTTGCCGGTTTTCGTTTCGCTGTGCATGGCGCTTCCCATCTTCATCGTCATGGGCATGTATCGGGCGATCTTCCGTTATGCCAATCTGGCCGCTTTCATTACCGTTTTAAAGGCGATTGCGATCTACGGCTTCGCCTTCATGACGATATTTACGGCTCTCAGCGTGCCTGGTGTCCCGAGAACCGTCGGCATTCTCCAGCCTTTCCTGCTGCTGATCGGGATCGGGCTGTCGAGGCTGGGAATCCGTTATTGGCTCGGCGATGCCTACCAGCGTATCCTACACAAGAATATGCTCGCCAAGGTCCTGATCTATGGGGCGGGCAAGGCAGGGCGGCAGCTGGCTGCCGCTTTGACGAACAGCGCCGAACTCAACGTCGTCGGTTATCTGGATGATGATCCGCGCCTCAAGGGCGGCGTCATGGGTGGTTTGCCGATCTATGACCCCTCGGATCTACCGGTGCTTGCCGAAACCCTTGGCGTGCACAATGTGCTTCTTGCTTTGCCATCTGCCTCCCGGCAGCGACGCAACGAAATCCTGGAGCATATCCGCAAAGCCAGGGTGAATGTTCGCACATTGCCTGATCTCACGGCGCTCGCTCAGGGACGTGTCGCCGTCTCCGACATTCGTGAGCTGGAGATCGAAGATCTGCTGGGGAGAGAAGCGGTCGCGCCGCGTCAGGAGTTGCTCGACAAGGCGATGCGCAACAAGGTGGTGATGGTCACCGGCGCCGGCGGCTCGATCGGCGGCGAGTTATGCCGCCAGATTCTGCGCAATGCGCCTTCCAGCCTGATCCTCCTCGATCAGAACGAGTTTGCGCTTTATAATATCGATGCCGAGTTGCGGAAGCTCGCCGAACTCTACGAGCATGAAAATCTGCAGATCGTTCCGATCCTCTGTTCCGTCCGCGATCAGGATCGCATCGAGCATATCATCCAGAGCTGGCGACCGCAGACGCTCTATCATGCCGCGGCTTACAAGCATGTGCCGCTTGTCGAGCACAATGCCGTGGAAGGCATCAAGAACAACGTCATGGGTACGCTTGTTGCGGCGCGCGCGGCGCGTAAATACGGCGTCTCGAATTTCGTGCTGATCAGTACGGATAAGGCCGTGCGTCCGACAAATGTGATGGGCGCCAGCAAGAGACTGGCGGAGATGGTTCTGCAGGCGCTCGCCGCAGAATCGGCAACCGACAGACTGCGAACGAATTTTTCCATGGTCCGCTTCGGAAACGTCCTCGGCTCCTCCGGATCCGTCGTGCCGCTTTTCAGGCAGCAGATCAAGGAGGGCGGCCCCGTCACGCTGACGCATCGTGAAATAACCCGCTATTTCATGACCATTTCGGAAGCCTCGCAGCTCGTCATCCAGGCCGGCGCGATGGGCGAGGGCGGCGATGTGTTCCTGCTCGATATGGGAGAACCCGTTCGCATCGCCGATCTTGCCCGCAAGATGGTGGAGCTGTCCGGGCTGAGCGTCCGCGACGAGAACAGCCCCGAGGGGGATATCGAGCTTTCCGTGACCGGTCTCAGGCCCGGCGAGAAGCTCTATGAAGAACTTCTGATCGGGGATAATCCGGAAACAACCGAACATCCTCGGATCATGAAGGCGCGTGAGGATTTCCTGTTCTGGCCGGAGCTTTTGAAAAGGCTCAACTCGCTGAACGCGGCATTGGATCGAAACGATATGGTCGCTGCACGTGCGATATTGGCCGAGCTTGTTTCGGGCTATTCGTCGACGGGTGAGGTCTCGGATCTAGCTTTCACCGGCGCCGAAACCAATACGGCCGCCTGAGCCGTCGCAGACGACGAAGCGCGTCTGCGTCAAACCTGATTTATGCAATGCGCTTTAGTTTTTATACATGCCGTCATCCATAGCCGCCCACTTCCGCGGGCGACAGGCAATTAGCTTCGAACGACGGGCGCAAAGCCCGTGCTGCCGCGATCGACGCAAATGAGAGCGACGAGATAGACGAAGATCGGATCCAGGGCCTTCTGATTGAACATGATGCCGAAGCTGCCGGTTATAACGTAGCTGCTGACGAGCAGCAAAGCGAGCGCGATGGCCAGATCCCGGCCCGGCCCGGCTTCCTTTCTCCAGGCGCCGATTACGGGTGTCGCGAGCATCAGCGAAAGCGCTGCAATGCCGAAAATGCCGGCGTCGATCCCCGCGGTCAAAAAACCGTTGTGAACATGGGAATAGGTCAGTTGCGGCCTTAGGCTGTCGGGCAGCTCTGCCAACACCGAAGCCATCCGGTTTTGCGGACCATATCCCGTCAACGGGTCCTTGCTGATTGCCGATACTGCGCCTTTGTAAAGAGCAAACCGTGCACTCAGCGATGTGACCTCGCCGTCGCTGCGTTCGAGCGATGCCATGTTTTGCTGCAGCGCTTCGATGCGATGAAGGATTTGGCCGCTGCCCAGGGCAATAAGTCCAGCAAACAGCAAAGAGCCGGTAATGGCGAGGCTGCGCAAGCTCAGATGGAAACTGTGTTTGCGAAAATACCAGAGAAAGATGACGATATGAACGGGAATGACCAGCCAGGCCGAGCGCGTTCCCGATAGTAGGACGCAGCCCAGACCGGCGGCATATCCCAGTATGGCAATTCGTTGCTCGACACTCTTGGGTGATTGAACGTTGAGAAGCGCGATTCCACCGAAGAGAACGCCTATGACGCCCAGCAGCGCGGCGTTCGATGTCCCGGCCTCCGCTCTTTCCATCAGGAACATGATCTGCAGCAGACTGAAAAGAAAGGTAACGATCATGCCGATACCTGCGCCGAGGATGAAAAGCGGCACAAGGCGGCCATCGGGGGAGTGGCGCATTCGCGGCAATAACAGCCAGACCGAAAAGAAAGGCAGCAGCCGGAATATCCAGTCCAGTTCTTCGGAGTAGGGTGGATTGACGAATATGCTCGCGATCATCACCAATGGGTAGATCGAGATGCCGATGGCAACCAGCCGGTCGGATTTGGACAGGTTCAAGGCCAGGCCGCCCGTAGCCAGACAGCAGAGACCCCACACCATCGATCCGAGAAGAATGAACGAGTTAAAGTTCGGCGAAAGTCCGGGAAGGATTGCGAACAGAAACACCGCAATGCGGTTGTTCCGATCTAGTGCGCTTCCCGCCCCATTTTCGGGATAGAGCACTGCTATCTTCAGTTGTCTGAGGTATTTCACTTGCCGATCCTGACCACGCTCATGCCGCTTCGCTAAGGATCGTGATCACGCCTGTCAAGCAGGGGATTGCGCGCAATCTATGGCTTTAAGCCTCGTGGTATTCCAGCAACAGGATCTATGGGCGAAGGTGCTTCCATGGAATGTCGCAATCCGACATATCGCCAGCTTCAGCAGTAGACACGTTTGAGGTGCAGGTTGGCCGGAGGTTTGGCGGCATTTATTTTCGCATGAGATCGCCGAACTCGACGTCACGCCCGAGGACGCAGTGCGGGCGCGATGCATCGCCGGAGATGATGCGAAGGTCGCGGTCGTACGGTCGGCTTGGACCTCGCGGCAGTAACGGCTATCGCCAATAGCGGCGTGTCATATTATCGGTCGATGATCGACCGAGGAGATAGCCGAGGCCGAATGCAAGAATGCCGGTGCCGAGCACCAAGGCGGTTGCGGTTTGCGGGTGAGCCCTTGCGCCGGAGACGACGGCGTAGGCCTCCCGCTTCACCCCATCGGCGGCCGATATCGCAGCTTTGGTCAACCCCTCTGGCTGCTCGGCGGGTGTTCCGGTAAATCCGGCGTTCAAGTTTTGTTTGTCGGCCATGTCGGGACCTTTCCTGAAATGAGCTGGAGGGAGACGTTCAACTCTGCTCGCGCGTGCCGGGGGAGGCTTCGCGTTGATCGGCATCTTCGAGATCCGTTTTGACGAGGAAGGCATCGGTATGTTCGCGCCCGGCCTCCCGCAGTGCTGCGAGATTGGGAGTATTGCCGATTTCGCCCCGTGCATCGAGTTCATGCTCGGCCAGGGCCCAATGATGCCGGTGCTGGCCTTCCGGCCTGCCTTCTTTCTCCCAGAGGGAATATGCCCTTTTTCGAATTTCCTCCTCGCGGGTCGCTGACGGCGATCCGCCACTCTGCCTGTCGATTTCGCTTGCGGCTTGCCGAACCTTCTTCCGTCCGCGTGTGTCCGCGGCAGATGGCAATTCCGGCTGGGCGCCGAGTGCCTTGGTTTCGCTTGCCTTGCGTCGTGCTGGGTTTTTCATGAGCGTCTCCTTGCGGATTTCAACCAACTCGGTCGATCTAAGTTCCAAAAAGAGTGTCTACTCATTAGCTCAGGGAATAGCTTGGCAGGGCTGTGATAACTGGTATACTAGTATGCCAAGCAAACTTCAGAGTCCGGGTATGTTATGCCGCAGCCGTCAGAAACCAAGGTTTTGGTCGTCCCGTCGCAAGAGATCGGCGGCAGGCTGCGCCGGGTCACCACCGCGGGCGCCATTTATGAGCGCCTGCATGCCAATATCGTTTCCCTTCGGATGCCGCCTGGCATGTCACTGCAGGAAAAGCGCATCGCCGAGGATTTCGGCGTCAGCCGCACACCGGTCCGCGAGGCGCTTCTGAGGCTTTCTGAAAGCGGGCTGGTCGATATCTATCCGCAGTCGGGTACCGTCGTGTCGCGGGTGCCGGTCTCGGCGATCCCTGAAGCGGTCGTCGTGCGCAAGGCGCTCGAAGGCACGACCGTCGAGACTGCTGCTCTGACTGCCACCGCTGCCGATATTGACCGTCTCGACGCCATCATCGCCCGGCAGCGGTCGCATGCCGCAACCGGCAATGCCTCGGGCTTCCATGAAGAGGACGAGGCCTTTCACGAAGCGATCGCGCAGATATCAGGTTATCCCGGCATATGGGCAATCCTGAAGACGGTAAAGGTGCAGATCGATCGGGCGCGGCGGCTGACGCTGCCGGTGCTCGGGCGAATGGACAATGTGGTGCACGAACATATCATCATCCGCGATGCGCTCGCCGCCCATGATGCGGCGGCGGCACGTGCTGCAATGATCCATCACCTGAGCGCCGTCATTCCCGATGTCGACGAGCTGCGCTCGCGCTACCCCGATTATTTCTGCTGACGGCAGATCCAGACACGAAACGAAAAGCCAAGGAAGGAAGAAGGATGCGGCAAGGTTGGAGATGGTTTGGGCCGGAAGCGCCGGTGACGCTCGATGATGTCCGCCAGACGGGCGCGACCAACATCGTCTCTTCGCTGCACCAGGTGCCGATCGGCAGGGCCTGGACGGAAAAGGAGGTGCGCGAGCGCCAGTCTCTGATCGAGACGACGCCTGGCAACCGTTCGCCGCTGGTCTGGTCGGTGGTCGAAAGCATTCCGATCCCCGATGCCGTCAAGCGCAAGGGCGGGGAGGCGAAGGCTGAAATCGAGGCGTGGATCGCCAGCCTTGAAGCAGTCGCCGCCTGCGATATTCCGATCGTCTGCTACAATTTCATGCCGGTGGTCGACTGGACCCGCACCGATCTCGACTTCGTGACGCCGACGGGCGCCACCGCCATGCGCTTCGATCATGAGCGCTTCGCGGCCTTCGACCTCTTCGTTCTGGAACGGCCGGATGCGGAAAAGCAATATTCCGCGGAAGACCGCGAACGGGCCCGTGTCGTCTTTGAGGCGATGTCGGAAGAGGAAATCGCCGAGATCACCCGTATCATCACCTCGGCTTTGCCTGGTTCGACCACCGAGCCTCTGACCATTCCAGCCTTCCGGGAAAAGCTGGTCGCCTATAGCGGCATCGACGCCGCACGGCTGCGCCGGCATCTGATTGAATTCCTGGAGGCGGTAACCCCGGCTGCCGAGGCCCGCGGCGTCAAACTGACGCTGCATCCCGATGATCCGCCGCGTTCGCTGTTCGGTCTTCCCCGCATCGCCTCGACGGGCGACGATTATGCCGCTCTCTTCGATGCCGTGCCATCGCCAGCAAACGGCATGTGTTACTGCACCGGCAGCCTCGGCGTACGCGCCGAGAACGACCTGCCGGCGATCGCCCGGCGCTTCGCCTCGCGCATCCACTTTGCCCACCTGCGTGCCACGACCCGCGAGGGCGACGGCCGGACCTTCCATGAAAGCGCGCATCTCGAAGGCGATGTCGACATGGTCGCGGTGCTCAGGGAACTGGTCGCGGAAGATAAGCGCCGCAGTGCAGAGGACACCATCGTCTTCCGCTCGGACCATGGCCACCGCATGCTCGACGATCTCGATAAGACCGTCACCCCCGGTTACCCGGCGATCGGCCGCATGCGCGGCCTCGCCGAACTGCGCGGCATCCTGCATGCGCTGGGCGCTCCGCCGAACTGAGGCGACCCGGACGCCGCGTCGCGCCTTTAGCGGAAATCGTCGCGCTCTGAAGCCCAATCGACGCTTCAGAGCGCGCAGCCCTTCAAGAACAGATCTGTGCACATCCTCGCCCTTGCGGCGATCTCTTCAATCCCAGGCGGCTGTTGCTGACGCAGCATCGCGGCGCGCTGCGGCTCCAAAATCATCATGCCGCGCAGCATGCCGCAGGCGGCATGCGGATCCTCAAGGGTTATCAGCCCGCGGTCGATCTGCTTGCGAAGCCAGTTCTCCATCAGCGTGTTGGTTCTGACAATGGCTTTCTCATAGAAGCTGGTGGCGATTTCGGGAAAACGGTCCGACTCGCTGATGACGAGCCGGGTCACGGTGATCGTATCCAGCGAGAGCGTCAGCATGCCATAGGCCGTCAGCATGCGCTCCAATCCCTGCCTCAGGTCCGCCACGGCGAGTGTGCCGGGGTCGAGCGCCGTGACGAAGCGTCCCGTGCGCTCCGTGATCATTTCGGAAAAGAGATCCGCCTTCGTCGGGAACAGGCGGTAGAGCGTCTTGGTCGAAACCCCGGCGTCCTGTGCGATTGCAGCGATGCTTGCGGCGGCATAACCGCTCTCATGGAACTGCCGGTTGGCCGCCTCGATGATCACGCTTCTCGTATCGTCGTCGCAACGGACTTGCGGTCGGCCTCGTGGCCTCTTCTCGATTTCGTGATTTTGGACCATGACAATTTTCCAAATTCTCGTTGACATCCATTTTCTAATACATATTTTGGAAAACAGCAAGTTTCCAAAGTGCATTCCACCTGAATTCAATGGCCGCGGCCGATAGCGACAGCGACCACTCCCAGGAGAGAGACAATGTCCGTCAAAACGCTGCAGGCCTTGAACAACAACGCACCTGTCCCGGAGACCACGGCGGAAGCCGCCCCCGCAACCCTTGATGCCGGCGGCACACCGCACATCGTCGAACCTGCCGTCGTGTCAGAGCCTCCCGCCCGCAAGCGCGCCGGCCGCGGATTGCTGCTCGGCGCAACCGCCATCGTCCTGATCGCCGCCACAGCTCACTACGGCCATAACTACTGGACCGTCGGCCGCTTCGAGATCGCGACCGACGATGCCTATGTAAAGGCTGACAATAGCACCGTCGCACCGAAGGTATCGGGCTATATCGCCGACGTGCTGGTCAGCGATAACCAGGTCGTCAAGGCTGGCCAGCCGCTTGCCCGCATCGACGATCGCGATTTCCGCGCTGCCCTCGACCAGGCCAAGGCCGATGTCGCTGCGGCCGAAGCGACCTTCAACGCCAAGCAGGCCTCGCTCGATATACAGCAGTCGACGATTGCCGCCGCGCGCGCCACGGTCGAAGTCGACAAGGCCAATGAGACCTTTGCCGAACAAAACAACAAGCGTTATGCCAACCTCGCGACCAACGGCTATGCGCCGGTGCAGACGGCGCAGCAGGCGGCTTCCGCCATCGCCGCGGCTCAGGCGACCATTGTTCGCGACAGCGCCGCTCTCGATGCCGCCGTTAAGCAGGTCGATCTCCTGAATGCCGAACTCGCCCAGGCTAAGGCGGCCCTTGCGCGCAACCAGGCCGTCCTGCATCAGGCTGAGCTGAACCTCTCCTACGCAACCATTGCCGCACCTGTCGACGGCACTATCGGCAACCGGACACTACGTGCCGGCCAGTATGTGCAGGCCGGCACCCAGCTGATGTCGGTCGTGCCGACGAGCGCCGTCTATGTGATCGCCAACTACAAGGAGACGCAGCTTACCGATGTTCGGGCCGGCCAGCCGGTCGATATCGAGGTCGATACCTTCCCGGGCCGCATCTATCGCGGCCATGTCGACAGCCTTGCTCCGGCAAGCGGCCAGGAATTCGCGCTGCTGCCTCCCGACAATGCGACCGGCAATTTCACCAAGGTCGTGCAGCGCATCCCCGTCAAGATCGTCCTGGATGGGCAAACTGCCAATGCCGACCTGCGTCCCGGCATGTCCGTCCAACCGAGCATCGACACCAAGGCCAATGCTAGCCGCAACTAAGCGCAGGGACCAGGAGATCGTGTCATGTCCAGCATTGCAGCCACCGCTGGGGCCATTCCGCAACCGCGCGCCAGCACCAGGGAATGGATCGCCGTCCTCGCCGGCATGATCGGCGCTTTCATGGCGATCCTCAACATCCAGATCACCAATGCCTCCCTCCTCGATATCGAGGGCGGCATCGGAACAGGGGTCGACAACGGTGCGTGGATCTCCACCTCCTACCTGATCGGCGAGATCGTCGTCATTCCGCTGACGGCCTATTTTAGCAGCGTGTTTTCGTTCCGCCGCTATATCCTCGTCAACTCGATCCTGTTTCCACTGTTTTCGATCGCCTGCGCCTTCGCCCATGATCTCGGCACGATGATAGTGCTGCGCGGCCTGCAGGGTTTTGCCGGCGGCGTGCTGATCCCAATGGCCTTCACCATGGTGCTAACCAAGCTGCCGAAACCGCAGCAGCCGCTCGGCCTGGCGATCTTTGCGCTCTCGGTCACCTTCGCGCCGGCAATCGGCCCGACCATCGGCGGTTATCTCACCGAAAACTACGGTTGGCAGACGATCTTCTTCATCAACGCCATCCCGAGCGCGATCATGGCCGTGGCTCTTGCGCTGACGCTCGACAAGCAGCCGATGCAGCTCCACCTGCTGAGGCAAGGCGACTGGGCGGGAATTATCACCATGGCGATTGGTCTCTCGGCGCTGCAGACGGTTCTCGAAGAAGGCAACAAGGAGGACTGGTTCTCCTCGCCCTTCATCGTCAAGCTCAGCATCCTTGCCTTCGTCTTCCTTGCCGCCTTCATCTGGATCGAGCTGACCGTCAAGAAGCCGCTGGTCAAGCTCAGCCTGCTGACGCAGCGCAATTTCGGCATCGGCGTTGCCGTCAACGTGCTGGTGGGCGTCGCCCTCTTCGGCACCGTCTATATCCTGCCGCAATATCTCGGCCAGGTGCAGCGCTACAATGCCGAGCAGATCGGCATGGTGCTGGCCTGGACCGGTCTGCCGCAGCTGCTGCTAATCCCGCTCGTTCCGCTGATGATGAAGCGCTTCGATGCGCGTTACATCGGCTTTCTCGGCATCTCGATCTTCGCGATCAGCTGCTTCATGAACGTCACGCTTTCGGCCGATACCGCAGGCGACCAGTTCTGGATCCCGAACATCGTTCGCGCCATCGGCCAGGCGCTGGTGCTGACGCCGATCACCGCCATCACCACCGCCGGTATCGCGGCAACAGATGCAGCCGCCGCCTCGGGCCTGACCAACATGCTGCGCAATCTCGGCGGCGCCGTCGGCACGGCAACGCTCGGCACGGTGCTGACCAAGCGCGAGCAGTTCCACTCCAACATCATCGGCCAGTCGGTAACGCTCGGCCGCGATGAGGTTCGCGACCGGCTTGCACAAACGACCGCCTATTTCATGCAGCACGGCATTTCCGACCCCGCTCTCGCCGGGCAGAAGGCCGTTGTCGCTCTCGGTCAGATCGTCAGGCGCCAGGCGCTCATCCTGGGCTTCGCCGATACCTTCGCCGTCATCGGCGTGGTTCTTGCCATTGCTGCCGTCGCCCTGCTGCTCACCCAGAAGCCGCGGGCTGGCGCTGGCGCCGGCGCGCACTGACAACTGCCTCCAGCTATAGCCGCAAATACTGCCGCCGGAGAAAAGCCTGCGTCGCGCGCTCTGTCGGGCGCGCGACCTTCTATCATAAAATCTCGACGGTAAAGGCGAAGCGAGCGATCGCGCCCGGTGCCAGGATCGTCGTCGAGGGCCGCTTCGAAAGCTCGCCCGAGCTCCCAGCCTCCGCGGCCGTTCCATGCCAGGGCTCGATGCAAAGGAAGGGTGCACCCGGTTTGGTCCACAGGGCAAGATTGGGCAGATTTTCGAACCGGAACCGCATGGTCGGCCCGTCTTCGGCGCTATAACTTAAGCGTTCGCCCGCTCCTTGCGGAAAGATCATCGCATCCGCATCAAACATTGCGTGATCGAGCACCAGCCGGCCATCCTTGAACGGCGAGGGCAGCGGCACAGGATTGATAAGGCCACCCTGCAGCCGCACAAGCGGCGGCTCGCCCTTATTGTCGAGCGTAACGACATGGGCGTGCCCGGCAGCACCCGGCAGCGGCCAGGCAAAGGCCGAATGGAACCCGAGGCCGAACGGCATCGCCTTTTGGTCGCGGTTGGTAACTTCTGCCGTCACCGTCAAGGCGCGTCCCTCGATCGCATGGGTCACAGCTAGCTGAAAGTCGAAGGGATAAACAGCCTGGGTGGCCGCCGAGGTGACCAGTTCGTATCGGCACATTGTCGCGGTGGTTTCCGCAAGCGCAAATTCGCTGCGGCGGGCAAAACCATGCTGAGCCATCGGATAGATCGTGCCGTCGATTGTTATCTTGTCGTCCGGCGCCTTGCCGACGATCGGGAAAAGGATCGGCGACCGTCCGCTCCAGAAGGCCGCATCGCCCGTCCACAGCCATGAGCGCCCGTCGCTGGTGGAGAGCGCCTGCATCTCGGCCCCGAGGGAGGAGACGTCGACAGTGAGATGCTGGTTTCCAATCCGGATTGAGCTTGGCATCGCAATTCCCTTTCGCTGGTTCGGCACCAAGCCATATCGTTCTGCGCCGTTGATTTCCACTCAATAGGGAAGGGAGCTGCCTCCGCCGTCGCAACGCGTTATTTCCGCACCGCGCCCAATCTCGCGATTACCTCGTTCGGAATGCCGTAGCGCTGAATGGCGTCGCGGTTGTTTCTGAGCCCGCAGATCTCACGCTGGATGAAGAAGGCCCATACCGCGTCGGACGCTGCATCGAGAAGTGTCTCGCGTTCTTCGGCACTCTGGCGGTCGGCGGTCCAAGCCTTCAGCGCGGCAAGTGTTGACTCCACCTTCAGCCCGTGACGCCCGAGCGCATCGGCGCGTTCCGACATCAACTCGTATTCGAGGACGTTGAAACCGTTTCTGTCCTGCTCGGATTGTCTGAAGGACTGCGGCGGACGAACGCTCATTGGCACAGGTCTCCGTTGGCGCGAGCGGCAATAATATCCAAATCAAACGTGCAGATCGAGAGGGTCGGAAACGGGACTATCCCCCGATTTCCCAGCATGGCATAAGCGCGGCAAAATCTCTTTCCCAGGCTCCCACGCACATCATGATTCGTATCGAGAATATCAGCAAGCAGCTCAGCCACCGCATCCTCTTCATCGAGGCATCAGCAGCGCTCAATAGAGGCGAGAAGATCGGTCTCGTCGGCCCGAACGGCGCCGGCAAGACGACGATCTTCCGGATGATCAACGGTGAGGAACAGCCCGACGAAGGGCAGGTCTCCTGTGAAAAGGGCGTCACCATCGGTTATTTCAACCAGGACGTCGGCGAAATGGCGGGCCACAGTGCCGTCGCCGAGGTGATGAACGGCGCCGGCCCGGTCAGTGTCGTTGCCGAGCAATTGCGTGAGCTCGAGGCGGCCATGGCCGATCCCGAGCAGGCCAACGACATGGACAAGATCATCGAGCGTTATGGCGAGGTGCAGGCGCGTTACGAGGAGCTGGACGGTTATGCGCTCGAAGGACGCGCCCGAGAAGTGCTCGCCGGCCTGAGCTTCAGCCAGGAAATGATGGACGGCGATGTCGGAGCCCTGTCGGGTGGCTGGAAGATGCGCGTGGCGCTCGCCCGCATCCTGCTCATGCGCCCCGATGTCATGCTGCTCGACGAGCCGAGCAACCATCTGGATCTCGAAAGCCTGATCTGGCTGGAGGAGTTCCTGAAAGGCTACGAAGGTGCGCTGCTGATGACCTCCCACGACCGCGAGTTCATGAACCGCATCATCACCAAGATCATCGAGATCGATGGCGGCGCATTGACGACCTATTCGGGCGATTACGAATTCTACGAGCAGCAGCGGGCACAGAACGAGAAGCAGCAGCTGGCCCAGTTCGAACGCCAGCAGGCGATGCTGGCCAAGGAAATCAAGTTCATCGAGCGGTTCAAGGCGCGGGCGTCACATGCCTCGCAGGTGCAGAGCCGCGTCAAGAAGCTGGAGAAGATCGACCGGGTGGAGCCGCCCAAGCGCCGCCAGGTTGTTTCCTTCGAATTCCAGCCAGCGCCGCGATCCGGCGAGGACGTGGTCAGCCTCAAGAACGTCTACAAGAAATACGGCAGCCGAAGCATCTATGAAGGGCTGGATTTCATGGTGCGGCGGCGGGAGCGCTGGTGCATCATGGGCATCAACGGCGCCGGCAAGTCGACACTGCTGAAGCTGGTGACGGGCACCGCCCAGCCTGATCAAGGCAGCGTCGCTCTCGGCGCCAGCGTCAAGATGGGCTATTTCGCCCAGCACGCCATGGATATTCTCGACGGCGAGCATACCGTCTTCCAAGCGCTGGAAGACCGGTTTCCGCAAGCGGGGCAGGGGCCTTTGCGGGCGCTTGCCGGATGTTTCGGTTTTTCCGGGGACGATGTCGAGAAGCGGTGCCGCGTGCTGTCGGGCGGCGAGAAGGCGCGGCTGGTCATGGCGATGATGCTGTTCGACCCGCCGAACCTGCTGGTGCTCGACGAGCCGACGAACCATCTCGACCTCGACACCAAGGAGATGCTGATCAAGGCGCTCTCGCAATATGAGGGCACCATGCTGTTCGTCTCGCATGACCGGCATTTCCTCGCCGCACTCTCCAACCGGGTGCTGGAGCTGACGCCTGAGGGCATCCATCAATATGGCGGCGGCTATACCGAATATGTGGCGCGCACCGGCCACGAGGCGCCGGGTCTCAGGAGCTGAGATTATTTTGTGCGGCATGTCGAAACCGTCGGCGCCGAAGCGACCAGCAACGAGCCGGCCGGCGATATCGGTCGGATGGTCGGAGCAACGGAGGAGAACTGCCCATGCTGCTGGATAGGATCGAGGTCATCACCCTGTTCGTCGACGAGATCGACGCGGCGAGGGCATTTTACCAAAAGGTCTTTGCCGCCGATGTCGTCTATCAGGACGACGTCTGCTCGGTGCTGAAGTTTTCGGAAACGATGGTCAATCTGCTCCAGGTGACCGAAGCGCCGCAGCTGGTCGAGCCCTCGACGGTGGCGGCATCCGGCTCGGGCAGTCGCGTCCTGCTGACGATGAAGGTCGACAATGTCGATGCGGTCTGCACGGAGCTGCGCAAGCTTGGTGTAACACTGCTCAACGGTCCGATCGATCGTCCATGGGGCCGCCGCACGGCCGCTTTTGCGGATCCGTCCGGCCATGTCTGGGAGGTTGCGCAGGAACTGCGCTAAACATTGCATCCAATGCCTTGGCGGGCCGCTTCCTTCACGCGGAGGACGGTTTCGGTGCTTATTGCCACGATGATGACCAAATTCCGTGGTGTTCGGAGCCCTCTTCATGCAATCGGGGACGGGCGCATCGGCATGGACTGGATCAATCGCTACATCGATCAGCCGCTACTGCACGGCGCGGCGGGCTTGCTGCGGAGCTGGCATCTTCGCACACGGCAACCGCCGGAGCTGCTGGAGCCGACATGGAATCTCGTCGTGCTCGCCTTTCTCCTGATCGCCAGCGGGCAAGTCCTGGCCGGCAAACCTTTCGCGCTCGGTGTTACCGCGCTGATCATGCTGGCGCTGCCGTCAGCACGAAAACTGCTTTCGGCGGTGAAGGCGAGGGGAGGCGGCTACGGCGCCCGGGAATACAAGTCACTGAGAGCGCGCGCCATCGCCAAACGTGAGGCGGAGTGGTCGGTGCGGATCATCGTCCTGTTTTCCTCCGCCTGCCTTCCCTTCATCGCCCGCATCGACGATCCGGCGGGAGCCTGTTTCATGCTGGGGGCGAGCATCTGGTTCGTCCTGACTGGGCCGCTCAAGGCCTATCTCGATGCAGCCGAACCTCCCGAGCCGAATGAAGGCGACCGGATGTTCAGCGGCGCCTTCCATTTCGGCTGAACCGGGCCGATGCGACGTTGCATGCGCAGGCCGTGAGAGGGACAGGGAACCAAATGGGGCGGCTTCCGTTATGTGAGCAGCAACGTAAAAGGAGATCGCGATGCTTTATTACGCTCTGGTGTTTCTCGTTGTGGCCTTGATTGCCGGCGTCCTCGGATTTGGCGGTATAGCAGGTGCTTCAGCTTCTATTGCCCAGGTTCTGTTCTTTATTTTCCTGGTGCTGTTCGTCGTATCTCTCGTCATGCGCTTTATGCGAAGAGTATAAACCGGATCGAACAAGTATAAAAACCCGGCGAACACATCGCCGGGTTTTTCTTTGTTGCCACCTTTGACGTCCCCACCACTGACGGTTCCCGGTTGCGGTCGGCCCCTGCAAAATCCGCATGAGCCGCTGCATGAATGCCGTCCGCGAAGTGTCGACGGCAAGCAGGACCGTGCCTTTCCGGCAACCATTCCTGACAACATCATGAAATAACCGGATGGCGTGAATTAGTGCCTTCGAAATGTCCCATTGGGGGCTGAACCGTAAACCTGTTTGTCGCTTGCGCCTCCCAGGCGCTTTGACTTGCGATGCGAAAATGGTGCGGGATCGGATCGTTTTGCGGTCCCGTCCGTTATCTGTTGCCGAATCTGGTGGCGAGTAGCCGGGTATGCTCCCGTCACGATTTGAGAAGGAGAGACTTATGAATAAAATTCTTGCGACGGCGTTTGCCGCGGTATCGTTGACGGTTGTCGGCGCAGGGGCGGTCAATGCCGCCGACCTCGTCACCAGGACATATGAAGAGCCGGACCTGCGCAATGGCGTCAAGATCGGTTACCTCACCTGCGATATCGGCGGCGGGACGGGTTATGTGCTCGGTTCCTCCAAGGAGGCCGATTGCATCTTCCAGTCGACCGTCGGCAATGAGCTTTCGGATCGTTATACCGGCGAAGTGAGAAAGCTCGGCATCGACCTTGGCTTCACCACGCGCAGCCGCCTGATCTGGGCGGTGTTCGCGCCGACGGCCGGTTATCACCGCGGATCGCTCGCCGGCCTTTATGTCGGCGCCACCGCCGAGGCGACGCTCGGCGCCGGTGTCGGCGCCAATCTGCTAGTCGGCGGCACTTCCGGCTCGATCCATCTGCAGACGGTCAGCCTGACCGGCCAGCTCGGCCTCAATGTTGCCGCCGGCAGCGCCTCGATGACGTTGACGGCCGACAATTGATATGGCTTTTTGACGCTCCCTGCCGCGGACGGCAGGGAGCGTCACGTCATTGAGGCCGATTTCGTGTTCGCAGCCCAGCCGGATTACGACATGATCGATATTCGAATGGCAACGCCCGATGAGGACGAGGTCCTTGTGGGGCACTATCTGAAGATCTGGGTCAGCTACGGTACGCCACCGGAACATTACAGGCCCGATGCGGCGGCGCGGATCCTGTCTTTCATCAGAAGCGGCCGCGAGGAGCGGCGTCTGACGTCGTTCCTTGCCATCGTCGACGGTGAAATCGCCGGTTCCGCATCCTGTCAGCTGCACCAATCGCCATTTCCAGAGGTCATCCGGGAAGAACAGCGGCTGCACGGCTACATCTGGTCCGTCTATGTTGCCGACGCCTTTCGCCGGCGCGGTATCGCATCGGCGCTGGCCAACAAGGCCGCTGACTATCTGAAATCGATCGGCTGCACTACAGCCGTCATCCATGCCTCGGATGCCGGCGAGCCGGTCTATCGGGCCGCCGGTTTCGAACTGGCCAAGGAAATGCGCCTGCAGTTTCCGGCGGAGTAACGAAGAATTCTCCGCTTAAGTTTTCGTCCGGCCGGGTGCGACAAAAGCGGCGATCGTCGCCTCATCATGGCCGGCCTCGCGCAGGAAGCGGCTGGCGAATTCGATGGCTGGGCTTCTGAGCGCATCGTCCGGTCGGATCAGATGAAAGGCCACATGATAATCGAGCGTCCGCGGCGACACGGCGACGACGCGCCCGGATGCCAGCGCGGCATCCGATAGCGGCGGCCGGGCGAGCGCGATGCCGAGCCCTTGCGCACAGGCATCGATCACCAGATTGTAATCCTCGAAGCGGCGGTCATGGCCGCGTGGCGTATAGTCGACGCCCTCGCGGGCGAGCCAGCGGCGCCAGCCTTCGATATTGGAATCGTGCAGGATTGGCAGTTCCAGCAGCGAAAGAGCGTCGGATCGCTGGCCAAGCCGGTCTGCCAGCGCCGGGGCGGCGATCGGAAACGACTTTTCCTGCCACAGTGGCAAGGCGCGCACGCCGGCCCAAGGGCCTTTGCCGCAGCGGATGGCAAGGTCCGTGCCTTCGCCGAAATCCGCCAGCCGGTGTTCGAGCGTCAGTTCGACATGCAGCTCGTTTCCTTCGAGCTTCGGCAGACGTTGAAACAGCCACAACGAGGCGACGGAGGGCGTCACCGAAAGACGCACCACCGCCTTGTTGCGGCGAGGCAGCCAGCGCTCGCCGCTATTGCCGAGCAGCGCAAGCGCTTCCTCTGCCCGCGCGAAAAACCGCATGCCCTCCGGCGTCAGGCGCACACCTCTGGCTTCGCGTGCGAAAAGCCGCACCCCCATCCAGCGCTCGAGGCGCGAGACCTGCCGCGACACCGCGCCATGAGTGATGCCGCTTTCCTCGGCCGCGGCGGAAAACGATCCGAGCCGGGCAGCGCGGGCAAAGGTCTCAAGTGTATCGAGCGGCGGAAGAACCCGGGAGCTGTGAACCATAGACACATTTGATCATCGATTGCGATGCTTTTCAAGCACGCGTCGAAGGGCTACTCACTGTCGCAGGAACATATGGAGGCGAAAATGAGCATGGCGGCAAGCGCACCGATATCGACGAAACAGCAAGGTGGGTTGGATCTGGTGGCCTTTGCCGCGATCGTCGTCACCATCCTTTTCTGGGCGTCTTCCTTCGTGGTGATCCGCGTCTGCCTCGGACCGCTGACGCCGATCGAGCTGGCGACGGCGCGTTACGTTGCCGCCGGAGTCATCGCTCTGATCTATCTCGCCAGCTATCGGCCGATACCGGAAAAACGCGATTTCGTCCGTCTTTCCGTTGCCGCCGTGCTATTCATCGCCGCTTATGCGGTTCTGTTGAACACCGGCGAGCAGACTGTTGCAGCAGGGCCGGCGAGCTTCATCATCAACACCATGCCGGTCTTCACCGCCCTTATCGCCACATTCGCGCTCGGCGAGCGCTTCGGCCGCTGGGGCTGGGCGGGCACCGCCATTTCCTTCGGCGGCGTGGCGCTGATCGCGGTCGCCTCAGACGGCGGCTTCAGGCTCGATCCGAATGCCGTCCTCATCCTTGGCGCAGCGCTCTGCTCGGCGATCGCCAGCGTATTGCAGAAGCCGCTGCTCGGTCGGCTGCCGGCGCTAGCCGTCACCGCCTGGATCCTCCTGATCGGTTCCGTGCCGCTGTTTCCGGCTGTCCCGGCAACGGTCCAGGCGTTGGCCGCCGCCCCGGCGGAGGTGAACTGGGGTGTTGCCTATCTCGTCATCTTCCCGACGGCGATCGGCTACCTCACCTGGGCGATCGCGCTGAAGCGACTTACGGCCGCCCGCGCTTCGAATTTCCTCTATGGCGTCCCGCCCGTCGCAACGCTGATCGGGTTCGTCTGGCTGGGCGAGACGCCGACGGCGCTCGGTGCAGTCGGCGGCGTCATGGCGATCCTCGGTGTGCTCGTTGTCAATGTGATGCGGAAGCGATAGGCGCAATTTGCCCCGGAAGGTGATCGGGGTCTCATCCAGACCTAGCGGAGCAGCCCGTCCCGCCCAAACTCTTTCCAGCCCCGCAGCTTTGCGGACGCTTCGTCGGTGACGTCCTGCGATGCCGCAGTCGCCTTGCTGTCCTCCTTCAGGGAACGCGTCAGCTTCGCCTTGTAGGCAGCATTCCGCCTGTTTTCCATGGCAGCCGCGGCGTCCTCTTCGCGCCACTCTTCGACAGCGCCCCGGTCGAGCAGATCCTCGACCATCTGTGGTTCGAAGACGTGGAAGGTGATCTGCCTGGCGCGGCCCCGAAGCTTCACGGTTCGCGTTCCCCCGCTGGGCAGACGGCCGTCCTCTAGCCAGCGACGTCTCTCGGTCGTTGAGATTGTGAGGATGTCCTCGATTTCGCGCGGGATGACCGGCAGGCTTTCGATGCCTTCGAGCGACTTCGCAATGATCGCCGAGGCATGCCGAAACTCGCTCCTTGCGTTTTCAGGCATTGCCAGCGTCAAAAACCTCCCGCTGATATCCAGCGATTTTCGCATGGACGACGGGAGGCGCGCACGGATTTCCAAGAGGATGCCCTTGGCGCGCACGGAAGACCCTAGAGTGGCCGCGGGCGATAGCGTCCACGTTTCGAGCAGAGGAGGTATGTCATTCTTCTTGTTTTTCGCCATGCGCACACAGATGGGATCAAGGCGCGGCCCCGTCAACGATCACCACAATTGATACAGTGAGTCCTCGCTTCCCGCCAAGACGAACAGTTCCTGCGCCACGGCGTGGCACGACACCGGCGTTCGTGGTATTTTTAAGAACGGTGGAGCAGGATCAACGTCGATGCAGACGATTGAGGATTGGCTAGGTCAACTCGGTCTCGGCAAGTACGCCGACACCTTCATCGAGAATGACGTGGATCTGCGAGCGCTCCCTCATCTTGCCGAATCCGACCTCCAGGAGCTCGGTGTCTCGCTGGGGCATCGGAAGATTATTCTAGCTGCCATAAACCAACTTGCGGATCAACGGTCGGACGAACAGCCTCCTGCGTCGGCCGCTACCGAGGCCGTATCCGAAGCTGCGGCCGACCGGCGACTGCTCAGCGTGCTCTTTTGCGACCTGGTCGGGTCGACAGCGCTGTCAGCAGAGCTCGACCCGGAAGACATGCACGAGTTGACCCGCCGTTATCAGGATAGCGTCGCCGGCGCCGTCACCCGCTTCGGGGCTACGTCGCGAAATATCTCGGCGATGGCGTGCTAGCCTATTTCGGGTGGCCAATGGCTTACGAGGACCATGCCGAGCGCTCAATCCGGGCCGGCCTCGCGGCGATGGCCGCCGTCGACGCCCTGCAGCCGCCGAACGCAGAGCGATTGAAGGCCCGCATCGGCATCGCATCTGGGCGCGTGGTCGTTGGCAACACTGACGGCAGCGCGAAGGAGCGGGCATCGATCGCAGGAGACACTCCCAACCTGGCAGCACGCCTGCAGGCCGCGGCCGCCCCAGGCCAGATCGTGATCTCCGACAGCACCCGCCGCCTCGCCGGGCAGTCGTTTGAAATCGAGAGCCTCGGCGCGCAGGAGCTCAAAGGCTTCGCCTCTCCCATTGCGCTGTTCGAAGTCCGCGGTCAGCGAGAGGTGGATAGCCGTTTCGAAGCCGCGCATGCCAGCGGGCTTTCGAAATTTGTCGGCCGCGTTAGCGAGATCGGCCTGCTGCTCGAACGGTGGGAGTTGGCGAAGGCCGGGCAAGGCCAGGCGGTCTACCTGTTGGGGGAGGCTGGCATCGGGAAATCCCGGCTTGTCGAGGCTTTCGAAGAACACCTGCGAGAGACACAGCATGAACTCATCCGATTGCAGTGCTCACCCTATCACGCTACCTCGGCCTTTTACCCGATCGTTGAGCGACTGAGCCGGGTTGCATCGTTTACGCCGGCAGATGACCGGAACACGCGCATCGAAAAGTTTCGCACGCTTGTGCGCCGCTACGGCGAAAATCCTTCCGACGTTGGCGCCATCTATGCCGAGCTGCTTTCGCTCGACGTCGGCGACGAGTTCAAGCCGCCGGATCTCTCCGCCCACCAGCGCAAGGAGCTTCTCGTTCGCACATTGGTGAACGGCTTGCTGCTTGCAGCCAGGATCGCACCAGTGCTCATGGTTTTCGAAGACGCGCACTGGATGGATCCATCCACCAGCGAAGTGCTGAGAGAACTCGTCAGCCGGCTGCACGGCGCCGCCGCCCTCGTCGTTGTGACCCACCGACCGGAATGGAGCGCGAACTGGGCAGGCGGACTGGCGCAGGTGACGACGCTCTCCGTTGGGCGCCTGACCAGGCAGCAGATGCGTGAACTGATCGAATCCATGGTGTCCGACATTCCCGAACAGCTCGCCGAAAAGATTGCGGAGCGGACGGACGGGGTGCCGCTGTTCGTCGAGGAGTTGACCCGCTCGGTCGTGGAGAGCGGAAAGCCGTCGTCGCTCAACGCAGAAATCCCGGACAGTCTGCAGGGCTCCCTGATGACACGTCTCGATCATCTAGCGCCGACGGCCAAGGAGATCGCGCAGATTGCCGCCGTAATAGGCAGGGAATTCGATCGCGGCCTTCTTTCGAAGATCGCAGGCGTCGACGACCGAGCGCTCGAGACAGCACTGAACCAGCTCGAGTCCAGCCAGATCGTCGTCGAAGGCGGCGTCTTGCATGATGCGCTCGTTTTTCGACATGCGCTCATTCAGGATGCGGCTTACCAATCGCTCCTCAACCGGCGCCGGCGGCATTTCCACGAGAGGATCGCAAGGGTTCTCGTCGAACATTATGACGATGTCGCTGCCACGCAGCCCGAACTCATCGCTCAGCACTACGAGAAAGCCCAACGGATTGAGCTCGCGCTTCCCTACTGGATGAAGGCTGGAGAGCGCGCCCTCGCACGATCCGCCAACTACGAGGCGGTCGACAATTTCCAGAACGCCTTGGCAATTGCAGAGCAGTTGCCTGAAGGGCCTGAGCGGCAAAGAGACCTGCTCACCGCGATCCTCAAACTCGGCGACGCCCTGTTCGCTGCGGGTCGCATGACGGATTCGCTGGCGAAATATAGGCTGGCCGCGCCATTGGCCCGCAAAGCGGCCGACACACAAGCCTTTATTCGTGCAGTGATTGGTCTAGACGGTACCAAATTCCTCTCCTCGAATTCGCTTGCCGAAACGATGCCGCTTCTCGAGGAAGCCCTCGAGATGGTTGAACCAGCGGATATGAGTTCACGGTGCCAGATTCTCAGCCGCCTTGCGCGGGCATACACCTATCTCAGCGACGGCCAGAAGGCTGCAAAATGCCATGATGAAGGAATAAAGCTGGCTCGACGCGTTGGAGATAAGACTGCGCTTGTGGAGCTTTCCGCTCTGCCATTCCTGACGCCGGCACCGGTCAGGTCCGCCACGGAAAGAAACGACCGAATCGCTCGTATCGATGAAATAAGGCGCCTCGCGGATGAGATCGATGACGACGATGTGCGGAGCCGAGCGCTTTCCGTTGACGCCTATGTCTCCACGGAACTCGGCGATCGCGCGCGAGCCGATCGGGCTGTTGACGCGCTCGACGAACTTGGTACCGCGCGGCAGCATCTCAACGTCCAGTTCTACGCTCGCACCGCAAAAGCGATGATGGCCATCCTCGATGGAAGGTTCACCGTCGCCGAGGAATTTGCAGAGGAAGCGCTAAAGCTGGGTATGCGGATCCTTGGCGCTGCGCCGGAGGGCGTTTACGGCATGCAGATGTTCGCGATCCGACGGGAGCAAAGCCGCCTCTCGGAGGTTGCACCCGTCATCAAGCTGTTGATTGAGGAAAGCCCGGAGGGAACCACCTGGTTGCCGGGTTTTACGTTGGTTGCCTTTGACCTCGGCTATCGCGATGCGGCCCAGCGGAGGTTGAGCGAGCTTGCCCGCACCGGCTTTGCCCTTCCGCTTGACGGAAAGCGAAGTGCGTCCCTCTCGTTCCTGACGGAAGTCGCCGCCGGTCTCGGCGACGCAGATGCTGCCCAGACCCTCTATAAGCTTATGCTCGACTACAAGGAGATGACCGTCACCATCGGTATGGCGACCGTTTGCTTCGGCGCGGCAAGCCGCTATCTGGGCGTGCTGGCAGCGGCGCTGGGTGAATTCGACAGAGCGTCGGAGCACTTTGAGCACGCACTTGAGATGAACGCGGCGATCGGCTCGCGGCCGTGGCTCGCACACACTCAGGCAGATTATGCGGACTTGCTAATGAAAATAGGTAGCCGGGCCGCGATAAAGAGAGCAATGTTGCTATCCGAGAATGCCCGTTCAACCGCGGCCGACCTGGGAATGGTCCGGCTGCAACAGCGACTGAAGCCAACGATTCATTAGAACCAACAGTTCGTTGCTTTTGGTGGGAAGAAGGTCTCGTCATGCCACGCTACATCATTGAAAGAAACTTCGCGGAACAACTCGATCTGTCGAAAGAGGGGGTAGAGCAAATCAACCTGATCAATGACCAGGAAGGAGTGAAGTGGATCTTTTCCTTCCTCAGCGCCGACAGGAAAAAGACTTACTGCCTCTACGAGGCGCCTAGTACGGAGGCCATTCTCGCTGCGGCCCGGAGGAACAATGTCCCCGCGGATGTGATCATAGAAGTCAGCGAGGAGATCGGTCCGAATATGTTTGCGTAGCGCTCCTCGGCCACGCCCGGAGCAAGGCATTGCCGCGCTTCCAGTTAGAAGATTCACCAAACCGTAAGGGCCGCTTCGGTCGGCCGGCGTTGTTGCGACCGCAGGATCTAGGATCCTGCGAAAGCCCAGAAGCCATCTCCTTGGCATGCACGTGCTCGCGTCCTGCCAGGGGTCTGCGACAACTGCCAGAGCTTCCTGGATCATAAAAACCTTCGAGGCGGTGCCCGTGAGATTATTCCACATTTTCAGTCTTCACGAGCTGTCCTGTGGTCCAATATGCGAGGTCCAAATTATTTCAAAAGGGCATCTTGAAACCGAAAATACCGAAAACCAAATCGATATCGTCGGCAGCCCAGAAGGGGGCCGACAGCCGGGGACGCAGGTTTCCGCCGCGTTCCTTTCCATCTCGCTTCTAGGAGGTTTTGGTCATGAGAACTGAGTTTGACTTCGCACCGCTTTACCGCTCCAGCATCGGCTTCGACCGGGTTTTTTCGCTGCTGAACAATCCGCAGCGCCTGCAGGCCGTCGACGCCTGGCCGCCCTACGACATCCTTAAGGTCGGTGACAATGAGTACCGCATTGTCATGGCAGTCGCGGGCTTCGAGGATGGCGATCTCGATATCACGCAGGAGCGCAACGTGCTTCTCGTCAAGGGCGGCAAGGCCGATGACACCAAAGCTGAATACCTGCACCGCGGTATCGCCACGCGGGGCTTCGAGCGCCGCTTCGAGCTTGCCGACCATGTGAGCGTGGAAAACGCTTCGCTGAAAAACGGTCTTTTGCACATCGATCTGAAACGCGAGATTCCAGAGGCGATGAAGCCACGCAAGATCGCGATTGGCGACGGCGCACAGGTGCGGCTGCAGATCGAAGGTGAGAAGCAGGTCGCGTAAGTGTCGATCGAGGGAGGCGGGCGACGCTTAAGGCGTCGCCTGCTGCAAAACGATGAATACATTCGGTTTCGATAAGCCAGACTACTTCGGAGCTGCCGATCTGCGTATTTGCCAGGGCGTCTTCGACATTGTCACTTCGGAAGCAGGAGTGGAGCCGAGGTCCGAGGAGGGCGAGCGCATCGCGGCCATCGTCGTGCAGCTCTATCGCCAAGGAGTCAAAGAGCCAGACCGCCTGCGGGTTGTGGTCGAATCCGCCCGCGGGATTAATATTGCGAAAGCTGCGTAAGGGGTAGGACGCCGCACGACAGCGGCGTCCTTCATCCCGCCTGGTCATAATCCGTCGTCATCTTGAGGTGGCGGTTCCAAGCAGCCCGGCTCTCGCGGCTCAAGCCTTCGTTTTTGGTCATGAGGCGGCGGCGACTTTACTTGGACGCTTTCGGAGCGGATGTGCGTCCGGCGGGTCGATCCGTACGTAAATCTCAAAATCGTGAATCAGATCGGCTGAATTACCCTATAGCACGGGTCCGAGGAAGAAGGTTTAAGGTGCAGATGTCGTTTAAAGACGATGTCCATCCGGCAAGAGCTTCGCACCGCAAAAATGGTTATCTTACTCTTAGGTTGAGAGCAGGTGACAGATAGCCATTGCGCAGGCGTTCGCTTTCTTTAAAACGAAAGCTGATCGAAAGGTGCGCGCCCATGTTCTTGACCGACCGGCAAACTGAAATCGTGGCGATAGCGAGGTCGAGCGGTAGGGTTCTGGTCGAAGAGCTCGCTTCCCGCTTTTCCGTAACGCCGCAGACGATCCGCAAGGATCTGAACGATCTCTGCGATGCGCAAGTGCTCACGCGCATCCATGGCGGCGCCACATTCCCAAGCGGAACCGAGAACGTCAAATACGAGGCGCGCCGCCAGATCGCCGCCTCCGAGAAACAGGCGATCGGCATGGCTGCGGTCGAGCTGATTCCGAGCGGGGCCTCGCTTTTCATCAATATCGGGACGACGACCGAAGCGGTGGGCGAGGCGCTCGCCAACCATCACGAGCTGATGGTCATCACAAATAACATCAATGTTGCCAATAGGTTGCGCTTGCTGCCGGCGATCGAGGTGGTGATAGCCGGTGGCGTCGTGCGCGGTTCAGACGGCGGAATCGTCGGCGAAGCGGCTGTCGATTTCATCCGCCAGTTCAAGGTCGATTACGCCGTCATCGGCGCATCGGCGATCGATATGGACGGCGCGCTTCTCGACTATGATTTTCGCGAGGTCAAGGTTGCTCAGGCGATCATCGCCAATGCCCGACACGTCATTCTCGTTGCTGACTCCACCAAGTTCGAACGCACCGCGCCGGTCAGGATCGGCCAGCTTTCCCAGGTTCACACCTTCATCACCGACCACTGTCCGGTGCAGTCCATCCGCAATCTCTGCCTCGAAAACAATGTGAAGCTGATCGAAACGAATGGCAGGTTTCGCTGAGGGCGAGCCAGCGAGGCGTTCCGAAACGAAGATCCGCGAAACATTCGTTTGACATTCGTATTCCTTTCGTTTTAACTGCCCTCACTTTCGCAATCGCGCAATTTTTGTGCGATGCGAAATCCGCAGCGGGCTCGGAGGGGATATTGGGCCGGGAGATCTACGACATATTCGTCATCGGTGGCGGCATCAACGGCTGCGGCATTGCGCGCGATGCCGTCGGGCGCGGTTATTCCGTGGCGCTGGCCGAGATGAACGATTTCGCCTCCGGCACCTCATCCGGCGCTACGAAGCTGATCCATGGCGGGTTGCGGTATCTCGAGCACTACGAATTTCGCCTGGTGCGCGAATCGCTGATGGAGCGCGAAATCCTCTGGGCGATGGCGCCGCACATCATCTGGCCGCTGCGCTTCGTGCTGCCTTACCACAAGGGCGGCATCCGGCCGGCTTGGCTGATCCGGCTCGGCCTCTTCCTCTACGATCATCTCGGCGGCCGCAAGCTGCTGCCGGCGACCGCGGTGCTCGACATGCGCCGCGACCCGGCCGGCAAGCCGCTGAAGGCGCTATTCGCCAAGGCTTTCGAATATTCCGACGGCTGGGTCGATGATGCCCGCATGGTGGTGCTGAACGCCCGCGATGCCGCCGACAAAGGGGCGACCATCATGCCGCGCACCAAGGTGGTGTCGGCAAGGCGCGAGAACGGCCTCTGGCACATCGAGACCACCGATACGGTGACCGGCCGCAATGACAGCCACCAGGCCCGCATGCTGGTCAATGCCGCCGGCCCCTGGGTCGATCATGTCATCCGCTCCGCCTTTGGTCAGAACGAAGCTCACCATGTCCGCCTCGTCCAGGGCAGCCATATCGTCGTGAAGAAGAAGTTCGACGACCCTCGCGCCTATTTCTTCCAGAATCCCGACAATCGCATCATCTTCGCCATTCCCTATGAGGGCGAGTTTACCCTGATCGGCACCACCGATCGCGATTACACCGCTGATCCCAGGGATGTCAGGATCTCCGAGGAGGAGACCGTCTATCTCTGCAATGCCGCCTCGGAATATTTCAAGGAGCCGGTCAGACCGGAGGATATCGTCTGGACCTATTCGGCGGTCCGGCCGCTTTATGACGACGGCGCCTCGAAGGCGCAGGAGGCTACGCGCGACTACGTGCTGAAGCTGGAGGGCGAAGGAAATGCCGCGCCGCTGCTCAACGTGTTCGGCGGCAAGCTCACCACCTATCGCCGGCTTTCCGAACATGCGCTGGAGAAGATCGGCGCTGCGATCGGCGTCAAGGGCGCCCCGTGGACGGCCAAAAGCCATCTGCCCGGCGGTGACTTCCCGGTCCGAGGATACGATGCCGAGGTCGCCGATCTGAAACGGCGCTATCCGTTCCTCGCCGATCGGTATGCCCGCCGGCTGGTGCGCCGCTACGGCACGAGGACAAAGGCACTGCTCGGGGAAGCCCGTAGCCTCGACGATCTCGGACGGCTCTTCGGCGGCGATCTCTACGAGGCCGAGGTCACCTATCTCGTCGAACATGAATGGGCCCGGCACGCCGAAGACGTGCTGTGGAGAAGGACAAAGGATGGTCTGCGCCTTTCGAAGGAGCAGGCTCAGTCACTGGAGGAGTACATGGCTGCCATACCGGCGATGGTCGGATAGGCGGCGTGTGGTCCCCGCTGCGTGGAGGCACGGGAACAGGAATGCTGGAACTGCGGAAGGCCGCAAAGATGGTGGGAGGAGACTATCATATCCACCCGACCGATCTTGTTTTTGAAAGAGGAACGCTGAACGTTCTGCTTGGGCCGACCTTGTCGGGCAAGACCTCGTTGATGCGTCTGATGGCCGGTCTTGATCGGCCGACAACCGGTACGATCCATTTTGATGGTGCTGACGTGACAGGTATGCCTGTCCAGAAGCGCAACATCGCTATGGTCTACCAGCAGTTCATCAACTATCCGGCATTGACGGTCTACGAGAATATTGCCTCGCCCCTGCGGATTGCCGGCAAGGACGCCAAGGTCATTGATCTGGAGGTGCGCAAGGCTGCCGAACTTCTGAAACTCGGTCCCTATCTCGATCGCACGCCGCTCAACCTCTCCGGTGGCCAGCAGCAGCGCACCGCGCTTGCCCGTGCACTCGTGAAGAATGCGAGCCTTGTTTTGATGGACGAGCCGCTTGCCAACCTCGACTACAAGCTGCGTGAGGAACTGCGGCAGGAATTGCCGCGGATCTTCGCGCTGTCCGGTGCGATCTTCGTCTATGCCACGACGGAACCCTCCGAAGCCCTGCTGCTCGGCGGCAATACGGCAACGCTTAGCGAGGGCCGGATCACGCAGTTCGGCCCGACGGTCGAGGTCTATCGCCATCCGCTCGATCTGACGACGGCGAAAACCTTTGCCGATCCGCCGCTGAATTTCATTGATCTGGTCAAATCGGAAGGCAATTTCCTGCGCGACGGCGCTCTGATTTTTGCGGTGCCGCCGCATCTTCAAAATGTGCCGGAGGGGCCGGCAACCATAGCGTTTCACCCGCATCATCTTGCACCAACAGCTCAGACGGCTGCTTCGGCGCGAATGACGGCGCGAACACAGGTTTCGGAGATCACCGGGTCGGAAAGTTTTGTCCACCTGCAATTTGCCGACACCCGCTGGGTGATGCTTGCGCACGGCATCCACAATATCGAGCCGGACACGGACATCTCCGTTTTCATCGATACACGCCACCTGATGGCTTTCGGCGCGGACGGCCGGGCGATCACCACCGCCAGGCAAGGGGGCTAGGAGAAAATCATGGCACGTATCACCCTCGATCATATTCGCCATGCCTATGGGCCGAACCCGAAGAGCGAGAAGGACTACGCTCTCAAGGAAGTGCATCACGAGTGGAACGACGGCGGCGCCTATGCGCTGCTCGGACCTTCGGGCTGCGGAAAAACCTCGCTGCTCAATATCATTTCCGGCCTCATTCAGCCGTCCGAAGGGCGGATTCTCTTCGACGGGCAGGACGTTACGAACCTGCCGACGCAACAGCGAAATATCGCGCAGGTCTTCCAGTTTCCGGTCATCTACGACACGATGACGGTTTACGACAACCTCGCCTTTCCCCTGCGGAACCGCGGCGTGGCCGAGGCGGATGTCGACCGGCGCGTCCGCGAAATCCTCGAAATGATCGATCTTGCCGGCTGGGCCAAGCGGCGCGCGCGAGGCTTGACGGCGGACCAAAAGCAGAAGATTTCACTCGGCCGCGGCCTCGTTCGCTCGGATGTGAACGCCATTCTCTTTGACGAGCCGCTCACTGTTATCGATCCGCATATGAAATGGGTGCTGCGATCGCAGCTGAAGCGCCTGCATAAGCAGTTCGGTTTTACCATGGTCTATGTCACGCATGACCAGACGGAAGCGCTGACCTTCGCCGACAAAGTCGTGGTGATGTATGACGGCGAGATCGTGCAGATCGGCACTCCGGCCGAACTCTTCGAGCGTCCGAGCCATACCTTCGTCGGCTACTTCATCGGTTCGCCGGGCATGAATTTCATGCCGGCCAAGGTGGAGGGCAGTACGGTTCGGGTCGGCGAGCACGCGCTGACGCTCGACTATGCGCCAAAGACGTCGACAGCGGCCAAGGTAGAGCTTGGAATCCGGCCCGAATTTATCCGGGTCGGCCGCGAGGGTATGCCTGTGACGGTCAGCAAGGTGGAAGATATCGGCCGGCAGAAAATCGTCCGCGCACAGTTTGCCGGCCAGCCGATCGCGATCGTCGTTCCTGAGGACGAGGAAATTCCGGCTGATCCCCGAGTGACCTTCGAGCCATCGGGCATCAGTATCTATGCCGACTCTTGGCGCGCCGGACGGGAGGCTTGATCATGGAAAAAACCTGGAACAACAAAGCCTGGTTTCTGGTTCTGCCAGTCCTCGTGCTGGTGGCTTTCTCGGCTGTCATTCCCTTGATGACGGTTGTGAACTATTCCGTTCAGGACACTTTCGGAAACAACCAGTTCTTCTGGAACGGAACAGACTGGTTTGTCGAAATCCTGCATTCCGACCGTTTCTGGGCCGCCCTGCAGCGAAACCTGATTTTTTCGTTGATCATTCTCGCGCTTGAGATTCCGCTCGGTATCTTCATTGCGCTCAACATGCCGAAATCAGGTATCGGCGTGCCGGTATGCCTGGTTCTGATGGCACTGCCGCTGTTGATCCCGTGGAATGTGGTCGGCACGATCTGGCAGGTGTTCGGCCGCAACGACATTGGTTTGTTCGGCTATTACGTCAACGCCCTCGGCATCGATTACAACTATGTGCAGGATCCGCTCGACGCCTGGGTGACAATCATCATCATGGATGTCTGGCATTGGACGAGCCTCGTCGTCTTGCTCTGCTATGCCGGCCTCGTTTCCATTCCGGATGCTTTCTATCAGGCAGCCAAAATCGACGGTGCGTCCCGTTGGGCGGTGTTCCGCTATATCCAGCTGCCGAAGATGAAGCGCGTTCTTCTGATCGCCGTGCTGCTGCGTTTCATGGATAGTTTCATGATCTACACCGAGCCTTTTGTCGTCACGGGCGGTGGTCCGGGCAACTCGACCACTTTCCTATCGATCGATCTGGTCAAGACCGCCCTGGGACAGTTTGACCTCGGTCCGGCAGCTGCCATGTCGCTGATCTATTTCCTGATCATCCTGCTGCTTTCGTGGGTGTTCTACACCGTCATGACCAGCCACGACGCGGAGAATTGATATGAGCGCCTCCAACGAAACGACAGCGAGCCGAAACGTCCCAGGCGTTACCAGTGTCGCAAGCGGGCTCTCCGCCGATGAGGTCAGCCGTCTGATGCGCCGGCGCGGCGAAGAATCGCGCTGGTGGTGGCTGGTTCCGACCATCTATATCATCGTGCTGCTGCTGCCGATTTATTGGCTCGTCAACATGAGCTTCAAGACGAATGCGGAAATCGTCAATTCTCTGACGCTTTATCCTCATAACCCGACGATCGCCAATTACGTGACGATCTTCACGGAAAAGGCGTGGTATTCCGGCTATATCAATTCGATCAGCTATGTCGTCATGAACATGGTGATTTCGGTGGCAGCCGCGCTGCCGGCGGCCTATGCCTTCTCCCGATATCGGTTCCTCGGCGACAAGCACCTGTTCTTCTGGTTGCTGACCAACCGGATGGCGCCGCCGGCAGTCTTTGCCCTGCCGTTCTTCCAGCTTTACTCGGCCTTTGGACTGATCGATACGCATATCGCCGTGGCATTGGCGCATTGCCTCTTCAACGTCCCGCTGGCGGTCTGGATCCTTGAAGGCTTCATGTCCGGCGTGCCGAAGGAAATCGACGAGACGGCCTATATCGATGGCTATTCGTTCCCGCGGTTCTTCCTGAAAATCTTCACGCCGCTGATTGCGAGCGGCATCGGTGTCGCCTGCTTCTTCTGCTTCATGTTCTCTTGGGTCGAGTTGCTGATTGCACGCACGCTGACGACGACCGACGCGAAGCCGATCGCCGCCACCATGACCCGCACCGTCTCTGCATCCGGCATGGATTGGGGCCTGCTCGCCGCCGCGGGTGTTCTGACCTTGATCCCAGGGGCGCTGGTGATCTGGTTTGTGCGCAATTACATCGCCAAGGGCTTCGCCCTGGGGAGGGTTTAATGAGCTTTTCGCTTCCCGATTTTTCATGGATGGCATGGACCTGGCCGACGGCCGCTTTCTTCATCGTCATCGTATTGCTGCTGATCGGCATGGGGGTGTGGGAGTATGCCGTGCCGGGCGGCAATCCGCGGATCGGAATCCTGCGCTTCGAGACGACGCGCGGTGACCGACTTTTCCTTTCGCTGCTCGGCAGCGCCTTTATCCATCTTGCCTGGCTTGGTCTCGCGGGATCAAGCCTCTGGTGGGCTCTCGCTCTCTCCGTGGTCTACGCCATCGGCGTATTCCGTTACGTGTGAGGCAAACTGATGCAGACGGCCGGGGATTTTTCTGGTCGCCTGAGACGTGAAGACTGCAATCGCAAACCCTGGGAGGATATTATGCGAAGGCATTTATTGACGACGACAGCAGCGGTACTGCTGGCCATGACCGGGTCGGCCTATGCCGGCATGGACGAGGCAAAGACTTTCCTGGATAAAGAGGTCGGCGACATGTCGACGCTCTCTCGCGCCGACCAGGAAAAGGAAATGCAGTGGTTCGTCGATGCTGCGAAGCCCTTCGCCGGCATGGAGATCAAGGTCGTTTCGGAAACGTTGACCACCCACCAGTATGAGTCCCAGGTTCTGGCTCCGGCCTTTACTGCGATCACCGGGATCAAGGTCACTCACGACGTCATTCAAGAGGGTGACGTTGTCGAGAAGATCCAGACTCAGATGCAGACCGGTCAGAATCTTTATGACGGCTGGGTCAACGACTCCGACTTGATCGGTACGCATTGGCGCTATCAGCAGGTGCGCAACCTGACCGACTGGATGGCCGGCGAAGGCAAGGACGTTACCAACCCCGGCCTCGATATCGACGACTTCATCGGCACCAAGTTCACGACGGCACCGGACAAGAAGCTCTACCAGCTTCCCGACCAGCAGTTCGCCAACCTCTATTGGTTCCGCTACGACTGGTTCAACGACGAGAAGAACAAGGCCGACTTCAAGGCGAAGTACGGCTACGACCTCGGCGTTCCGGTCAACTGGTCGGCCTATGAGGACATTGCCGAATTCTTTACCGGCCGTGACGAGAACGGCAAGAAGGTCTTCGGCCACATGGACTACGGCAAGAAGGACCCGTCGCTCGGCTGGCGCTTCACCGACGCCTGGCTTTCGATGGCCGGCAACGGCGACAAGGGCCTGCCGAACGGTCTTCCGGTCGACGAATGGGGTATCAAGGTCGACGAGAAGTCGCGTCCCGTCGGCTCGTGCGTCGCTCGCGGCGGTGACACCAACGGCCCGGCTTCCGTCTACTCGATCCAGAAATATCTCGATTGGTTGAAGGGCTATGCACCGCCGGAAGCTCAGGGCATGACCTTCTCGGAATCCGGTCCGGTGCCGGCACAGGGTAACGTCGCGCAGCAGATCTTCTGGTACACGGCCTTTACTGCAGACATGGTCAAGCCTGGCCTGCCTGTCATGAACGAAGACGGTACGCCGAAATGGCGCATGGCACCGAGCCCGCATGGCGTTTACTGGAAAGACGGCATGAAGCTCGGCTATCAGGACGTCGGCTCGTGGACGCTGATGAAATCGACCCCGACGGACCGTGCGAAGGCCGCCTGGCTCTATGCACAGTTCGTGACCTCGAAGACGATTGACGTGAAGAAGAGCCAGCTCGGTCTCACCTTCATTCGCGAATCCACCATTCGCGATAAGAGCTTTACGGAGCGTGCTCCGAAGCTCGGCGGTCTGATCGAGTTCTATCGTTCGCCTGCGCGTGTTCAGTGGTCGCCAACCGGCACCAACGTTCCCGATTATCCGAAGCTGGCTCAGCTTTGGTGGCAGGCAATCGGCGATGCGTCTTCCGGTGCGAAGACACCGCAGGAAGCCATGGATTCTCTTTGCGGCGAGCAGGAGAAGGTCATGGGCCGTATCGAGAAATCGGGCGTCCAGGGCGATATCGGCCCGAAACTGGCCGAAGAGCATGATCTCGCTTATTGGAACGCGGATGCGGTGAAGAAGGGCAACCTTGCGCCGCAGCTGAAGATCGAGAACGAGAAGGAAAAGCCGGTCACCGTCAACTACGACGAACTCGTCAAGAGCTGGCAGTCGAAGTAAGGCGGACCTCGGCCGGAGGCAACGAGGCTTCCGGCCGTCACTTCCTGCCACCGGCCACGGCCGGTGGCACCCACAATCTTTCTCTCATGAAATCTCCGCATCCGCCCTCCTTGCCGGGCGGAGCGGTTTCGTGCGAGCCGGAGACGGATATGAGCGGCTATATTCTTTCGATTGACCAGGGCACGACGTCGTCGCGCGCGATCATCTTCGATGGCGGCATGAAAATGGCCGCCTCGGCCCAGGCGGAGATCACCCAATATTACCCGCAGCCCGGTTGGGTGGAGCATGACGCCACTGAGATCTGGCAGTCCGTCGTCGATACGGTGCGCAAGGCGATTGCCGATGCCGGCACGAATGCCGCTGCCATTGCCGCGATCGGCATCACCAACCAGCGCGAGACGGCGGTCGTCTGGGACCGACGGTCGGGCGCGCCGCTTCACCGGGCGATCGTCTGGCAGGACAGGCGCACGGCCGAAATGTGCGAGAGCCTGAAGGCCGACGGATATGAGAAGCTGTTCAGCGCCAAGACCGGCCTGCTGCTCGACCCCTATTTCTCCGGAACCAAACTGCGCTGGCTGCTCGACAATGTCGACGGCCTGCGGGAGAAGGCGGAGGCGGGCGAGGTCTGCTTCGGCACGATCGACAGCTGGCTGATCTACAATCTGACTGATGGTCGTGTGCACGCCACCGATGCGACCAACGCGTCGCGAACCCTCCTTTACAATATCGACGACGGCGTTTGGGACGAGGAGCTGCTTGGCATTCTCGGCATCCCGGCCGTGATGCTTCCCGAAGTCCGGGAATGCGCCGATAATTTCGGCCGTGTCGACAAGGCGCTGTTCGGCGCGGAGCTTCCGATCCTCGGCGTCGCCGGCGACCAGCAGGCGGCGGCCGTGGGCAATGCCTGCTTCGAGCCCGGCATGATGAAATCCACCTATGGCACCGGCTGCTTTGCCCTGCTGAACACCGGCAGGGATCGTGTTTCCTCATCCAACCGGATGCTGACGACGATTGCCTACCGGCTCGACGGCGAGACGACCTATGCACTCGAAGGCTCGATCTTCATCGCCGGCGCCGCCGTGCAATGGCTGCGCGACGGGCTCGGCATCATCGGCCAGGCGTCGGAGGCGGGCGTGCTTGCGGCCAAAGCCGATCCGGGGCAGCAGGTCTATATCGTCCCCGCCTTTACCGGCCTCGGCGCGCCCTACTGGGATCCGGGAGCGCGCGGCGCGATCTTCGGTCTGACGCGAAATAGCGGACCGGCGGAATTTGCCCGCGCCGTGCTCGAATCTGTCGCCTACCAGACACTCGACCTGCTGGTGGCGATGAAGAAGGACTGGGGCGTCAACCAGCTGGAAACCGTGCTGCGCGTCGATGGCGGCATGGCGGCTTCGGATTGGACGATGCAGTGCCTGGCTGACATGACCGGAAATCCCGTCGACCGCTCGGCGATCCGCGAGACGACAGCGCTGGGTGCCGCCTGGCTTGCCGGCTCGAAAGCCGGCATCTGGCCCGGCAGACGGGATTTTGCGCAGGCCTGGGCCTGCGACCGCCGCTTCAGCCCCGCGATGGAAGAGGGCGAACGGCAGGCCAAGATCATCGGCTGGAAGAATGCCGTCTCGCGGATGATTTCGGACGCCTCGGCGGGCTGACACCTGTCCCGTATGGCTTTCTCTTATACGCTGCCGGCGGCTTTCCTGTTGATGAAGCTGAGAGCCAGCACCGCGAAGATCAGCGTTCCCGTGCCGACCTGCTGCCAGTAAAAATTCAGATCGGTCAGCAGCAGCCCGTTGGCGACGATCCCGAGCAGCAGCGCACCGAGAACGGTGCCGGCGACATTCGGCCGTCCGAGCGGGCTGAGCGTCGTGCCGATGAATGTCGCGCCGATGGCGTTCAGCAGGAAGGCATTGCCCGAGGAGGGGATGTAGGTGGTGACGGTCGCGGTCAGGATCAGGCCGGCGATCGCCGCGATCAGCCCGACCAGGATGAAGGTCACCGCGACATGGGCCGGTGCTGCGATGCCGGAATAACGCACGACGCCCGGCTGGATGCCGATCGACAGAATGACGCGGCCAAACCGTGTACGGGCAAAAACGACCGCGACGGCCGCGATGACGACAATGGCAATGGCAAGCGGCGTGGGAAAGCCGCCGATCGCACCGTGGCCGAGGAAGCGGAAGGCTTCCGGCACGCCGTTCGGCGGCAGATAGACCGGATTGCCGCCATTGGTCAGCAATTGCTGGACGCTGCGGCCGATGAACAATGTGCCGAGCGTTGCCAGGAACGGCGACACGCCGATCCCGGAGATCAGAAATGCGTTGAAGGCGCCGACGAACGCTCCGGCCGCCAGCCCCGCGATCGCGGCGATCGCCACCGGCTGTCCGGCAAGCACGAGTGAGACGAAGGCGAAGCTCGCAAAATCCATCGCCGTGCCCACCGAAAGATCGATGCCGCCCGACGCGACCGCGAAGGTCATGGCAATCGAGACGATGACAAGCAGCGTAAAGTTATTGACCAGGATGCTTTGCAGGTTCGCAAGCGTCAGGAATGTCGGCGTTGCCGCGGAAAAGGCGGCAAAGACCGCAATCAGCGCGAGGATCAGCCCATAGCGCAACAGGCCGCCGGTGATAAGGCGCCGCAGGCCTGTCGTTGTGGCGGGGGTAGGGGTCTGGAGCGACATGGTCAGGTCTCCTGCCGGCGCAGCAGCGTGGTCGCGGAAACGACGATGAGAATGAGTACGCCTTGGACGCCGCTGACGAGCGTGCTCGATATGTTCAGCAGCTGGAAGCCGTTGGTGAGGAAGCCGACAAGCAACGCCGAAAGCAGCGTTCCTGTGACCGTCGGAACCAGTCGGCGCGAAAAAACCGCGCCGAGCAGGGCCGTCACGACGACAGGCAGCAGCATCTCGCCGGCACCGGTCGTGCTGCCGCTCAGATAGGCAGCGGACAGGATGCCGGCGATGCCGCCGCAAAGGCCGCTGGCGACGAAGGCGCCGGCGAGCAGGCGGCGAAGCGGCAGGCCGGCGGCACGCGCCGCATCAGGAAATTCACCGACGGCATAAAGATGCAGGCCAAGCGGCGTATATTGCACGATCGCCGCCGCAATGGCCGTGAAGCCGAGGAGCACATAGGCAAGAACCGGTATGCCGAAAGGATCCGAAGCCGAAAGCGCCGATAGGAAGGGCGTCGAGGCCGGCAGGACGGTATTGCCGGTCAGCACCAGTTCCAGGCCGGCGACGATATTCATGACGGCAAGCGTTGCGAGGAGCGGCACAATGCCAGCATAGACGACGGCAATGGCATTGACCGAGCCGATCAGCGCGCCGGTAAGGAGCGATGCCGCGATCGCTGTCGCATCGCCATAGCCAAGTTGCGTCAGGCTGGCATAAACGGCGGCGCTGAGGCCCATATTGGCCGCCAGCGACAGGTCGATGCCGCCGGTGACGACATTGGAGCCGCCGGCGATCAGCACGACCGTCAGTCCGATGGCAAGCACGCCCGAGATGGCCGACTGGCCAAGCACGTTGCCGATATTGCCGATGCTGAGGAAATAGGGCGCGGTCAACGAGAAGATCGCCAGGATGGCGGCAAAAGCGATGAGCGATCCGAAGCGCAAAGTCGCAGCCGCAAGATTGCCGGCCGGCCGGGCCGGCGGCTCAGCAGCGGCAAAACCGGAAGGCGCGAATTCAATTTCAGCCGACATGGCGCTGTCCCTTAGATGATCCCGTCGATTGCGCCAACACGGCATCCGCGCTGGTTTCCGACGAGATGAATTCGCGCGCCACGCGGCCGCGGAAGAGCACGAGGATGCGATCGGTGATGCCGACGAGTTCCGGCAGATCCGAAGACAGCACGATAACGCCGGCGCCGCGCGCCGCGAGTTCGCCAATCAGCCTGTAGATCTCGACCTTGGAGCCGATATCGACTCCAACAGTCGGCTCGTCGAGGAGATAGACCTCGGAGCGGCGGCTCAGCCATTTGGCGATGGCGATCTTCTGCTGGTTGCCGCCCGAGAGCGTTCGCAGCAAAGCATCGCGGCCATTGGTTTTCACCTGGAGCCGCCCAATCAGCGCCTCGACCTCGCTTTGCTCGCGTCTGCGATCGAGAAAGCCGAAACGCGTGAAGCGGGCAAGGCTGGAGAGGCTGATATTTTCCGCGACGCTGAGGTCGAGCGCGACGCCGTGGCGGCGGCGATCTTCCGGTACCAGCGCGATTTCGCGACCGGCTGCCTGCGTTGGATTGGCGAAACGGGCAGGCTTGCCGTTGATTTCGATGCGGCCGGAAACGGGCGTCTCCAGCCCGAAGAGGGTGCGAACCAGCTCCTTTGCGCCGGAGCCGAGCAGGCCGGTGAGGCCGAGCACCTCGCCGCGGCGAAGCGTGAAGCTTATGTCGCTGTATTTTCCCCGCGCCGACAGCTGCTCGACCTTGAGGATCTCCTCACCCGGCGTCACCTCAGGCTTCGGAAACATCTCCTCGATGTCGCGCTCGACCATAAGCCGGGCAATCGCTGCGGCCGACGTGTCCCTGATCGGCAAGGAGGCGACATCAAGCCCGTTGCGCAGCACGGTGACCTGGTCGCAGAGTTCTTCGATTTCGTTCAGATAGTGCGAGATATAGATGATGGTGACGCCTTCGTCGCGCAGCCGGCGGATCAGCCGGAAGAGGATATCGGCCTCGCGGGCCACCAAGGCGGCCGTCGGCTCGTCGAAGATCAGCACCTTCGGCTGATTGAGGAGAGCGCGGGTGATTTGCACGATCTGCTTTTCGGCGGTCGACAATTCGCCGATCAGGGTGCCGTTCGGTAGACGGAGACCGAAATATTCGTTGAGAATATCGGATGCGCGTCGTTGCATCAGACGCCGGTCGAGGAAGGGCGTGCCTGATATCCGCGGTTCCCGGCCGAGGAAGAGGGTTTCGCCGACGGTGAATGTCGGCACCAGCAGCCGGTCCTGGTGAATGAAGTGGATGCCGAGTTCTTCGGCAAGATGCGGCGTCAGCCTGTCGAATATCTGCCCTTCGATTTCGATCCGGCCGTCATCGGGCTGGTGAAGGCCGGCCAGCAGCTTGATCAGCGTCGATTTGCCGGCGCCGTTCTGGCCGACGAGACCGTGAATGGTGCCGCGCCTGACGATCAGCGACGCACCGGCCAGCGCCTGCGCGCCCCCGAATCGTTTGACGATGCCTTCGAAGCGGATGATGTCGTCGCTCGCCGTCACCGGCTGCTTCAAGGAAATGGCCGTCATACGATTTCTCCGGTCATCCTGCCGGGGCGATCCAGCGAGGCTGGATCGCCCATCAGACAAGCTCAGCCGATGCCGAGTTTCTTGGTGACTTCGCCGACATTGGCCTTGTTGGCGATGAGCGCCGGAACATAGGTCTCGCGCGGCAGGGTCTGGCCGGCGAGCAGCTTGGCGATGTTGCGGATGGCGGTGCGTCCGATTTCCGCCGGCTGCTGGGCGACATCGGCGCCGGCCGGCGAATTCGGATCGGCGACAAGCTGCAGAACCTCGGGGCTGCCATCGACGCCGTAGGTACGAATCTCGGTCCGCCCGGCCGCCGCCAAAGCCTGGGTTGCGCCAAGCTGCGGAATATCCCAGGCCGACCAAATCGCCTTGATCGAACCCTTTTCCGGATATTTGTTAAGGATTGCGGTGATCTGGGTGAAGGCGTCCTGCACGGTGTTCGGGATGACGTCGCGCAGTTCCGGCTGGAGGATTTTCACCTTCGGGAAATATTTGACGACATTGACCAGCTGGTCATAGCGGATCGCGCAGGGAGTGACGCCGTAGAAACCGTTGAAGACGACGATATTGCCTTCGCCGCCGATATCGGAGACGAGCTGCAGCGCCAGGTCCTTGCCGATGCCCCAGTTGTCGGAGGTGGTATTGTTGATCGAGTTGGTCGAGCCGACGTCGACGGTCAGAACCGGGATACCGGCGTCACGCGCCTTCTTCAGCCAGGGGTCGATAACGCTGAGCGTGCCGAGGATTTGAACGATCGCATCCGGCTTCTGGGCGATCAGCGTCTGCAACTGCGACACCAGCTTGCCGTCATTGCGCCCGGCATCGACGGCGATCGGCTCGCCGCCGAGGCGTTTTACCTCTTCGATCTGGGCATTATAGGCCTGCAGGTCGAAGAAATGATCGGTGCCGGTCGCGCTGATGGCGATGCGCTTGCCTTTCAGCGACAGCTCTTCGTCTGCTGCCAAAACCGCCTTCTGCCCGACCAGCGAAGCGCCGGCGACGGCGACCCCGGCCGCCGCGGACAGTTTCAACAGGTCTCGTCTTCCGAATCGGCTTCCGGACTTTTCAATGCTCATGACCACTCTCTCCGATTAAATAATTTCTATAAATTAAGTAGACTAATGGAAATGAGGAGAAAGGAATTTCCAAAAAGTCGCTCTCTAAGAAAAAGAGTGAGCGGACGGCATACTTTTCCTGGCCGGGTTTGCCGCAACGATTGATGGTGCGGGACATGGGATAATGGCGGCGACGAACGTCGCCGGAAAATGGACGCTTTCGCGTGAGGGAAGGCCTCCCGTGCCCGGACGGCCTTGTTCAAGCTATTCGTCAAGCGTCTCGCCGAGTTCGGAAAAGTCGATGCCGTGGGTGTCGAACCACCAGTCGGGACTCATCTCGGCGTGACGGTCACGCAGGCGCAGATATTTTGCGCGTAGCCGCTTCTGGCGTTCGACCTCTTCGGTGAGCGTGCCGCCGATCTTGTGGATGCGGCGGAGCAGCTTTCGCAGGACGTATCCCTGCTCCTTGTTGCCCGGCCGGTAGCCGCGTTGCACGATCGTGCATCGTCTTGCTGCGTCCCGTTGACGATCAAGTTGAGACGTTCGGCGCCAAAGCCGACGTCGATGCAGGTTCCGAGCGGATTGACGATGTCCGGTCTCGACGCCATGCTTGTAGAACTCGGTGCAGTATCCGCTGATGCTGCCATCGCTCCAGGTGCATTCCGGATCTGCAACGATGGCCACACCTCCGCGATAGAGCGGCGTCCATTCCATCAGGCGATCGGGATGGATCGTGACATGATCCGGCACGAGCCCCAGCGTTCCCAGAAATTCGAGCCAGAAATCGATGGCGTTGCCGACGGTCATTTCCCTGAAGGAGAAAAGGCCGAGCATGGTGAAGTGCAGAAGATGCGTTCCATCGCCGATCTCGTCGAGTCGCCCATGCGCAGGCAGGCCTGGCTGTTTGCGACAGTTCCAATGTAGGAAGGATCGGAGAAGAGGGGTTTATATTGCTGCATGCCGGCGCTGCAGAAGAGCGTGGTGTTCTCATGCGGCCGTACGGATGCGATGCGTGTGAAATCGATGCCCTTGGAGAGGCAGAAGTCTCCATGGTGCTGGATCAAGCGTCCCGCGGTGACATAGGCAGCCTCCTTCGTTTTTCGTGTGCCTTCCGGGAAGATAGCGATCTCCCGCACGCGCGGCAATCCGTCTCCATCGGCAACTCGGCAAATCACGGTCTTGATCATTGGGCCACTTGAGACTAAATGTAACCTCAAGTGAAAAGGAGCCATTGTCATGATGGGATTTGCTGCCGTTGCCGATGTTCTCGGGCTACCCTCCAGGGAGCCGGCGTCGCGCTCGGCCTTCGGCCTGCTCTCCAGCATCGAGGCGGGATTGCCGGTCAAGGCGCTAGACCGCATGGCGCTGCTTCTGGCGCCTGATGACACCCAGTTCAAATACAAGCTCGTTCCCAAGGCCACTTATGAGCGGCGCAAGTCCAAGCATCGGCTCTCCTCCGACGAGGGCATAAGGCTTGCCCGTCTCGCGCGGGTGTGGGGGCTGGCGCTCGATGTCTGGCAGACCGAGGCGGAGGCGCGGGATTTCCTGTTTCGCCCGCATGCGATGCTGGAGGACAGGCGGCCGATCGATGTCGTCATCCAGAGCGAGATCGGCGGCGAGCTCGTGCTCGATATCCTTGGAAGCCTGAAATACGGCAGCGCTGCGTGAGCGCACAGCTTCTTGACCGCACGCTGACATCCGTCCGCATCGGCGATCCCAACGGAACCTACCCTATCTTCGATGCCACCGGCTCGACTATCGCGCCGGGACGGTGGAACACCTCGGGCAGCCCGATCATCTATACGAGCGAGCACTATTCGACGGCGCTGCTCGAAAAGCTCGTCCATGGCAGCGGTAGGCTGCCGCCCAACCAGCACCATGTCACGATCACCATGCCGCGCGGGCTCAGCTACGAGGTCTTGTCAGAGCCGGCGCTGCCTGGCTGGGACAGTATGCCGGCTTCTGTCAGCAAGGCTTTCGGCGAAAAGTGGTGCCAGGAGAAGCGCAGCGCCATCCTGCTGGTGCCAAGCGTCGTCGCCCGCGTCGACCGGAACGTGCTGATCAATCCGGCCCACCCGGAATTCCGATCGATCACGGTCAGCCTCCACCAACCCGTTTTCTGGGATCGCCGTCTGTTCGGCATGTGATGGGGTGTCGGTCGCAATCGCGCCCTTCCGCGCCGTCACCCTTTACAATGTTGGGATCACACCGTCTGCCGCGGAGCGCGCGCCATTAGTCGGGCATAGGCGATGGCCGAGAGCATGTTGACGTGGTTGGCTTTTCCCGTGCCGGCGATGTCGAAGGCGGTGCCGTGATCGACCGAGACGCGATCGATTGGCAGGCCGAGCGAGACGTTGACCGCCGTCTCGAAGGCCACGAGCTTGATCGGGATGTGGCCCTGATCGTGATATTGGGCAATGACGAGATCGAAGGCGCCGTTATAGGCGCGGGCGAACACCGTATCGGCGGAGATCGGGCCGACGACGTCAATGCCTTTAGCCTGCGCCTGCTCGACGGCGGGTGCCAGGAATTCCATGTCTTCGGTGCCGAAGAGGCCGTTTTCGCCGCAATGCGGATTAAGGCCGGCAACGGCGATGCGCGCCTTCCTGCCGAGACGAAGGAAATGCCCGTGGCCGGCTTCGATGGTGGCGAGAACCCGTTCGGTCTTGGCGCGTTCAATTGCGCCTTTCAGCGAGATATGGGTCGACACATGGATGGTGTTCAGCCGTTCGGAGGCAAGCAGCATGAAGGAGCTCTTCGAACCGGTGAGATGGGCGAGAAGCCCGGTGTGGCCGTCATGGTGGTGGCCGGCCAGATTCATCGCCTCCTTGTTGATCGGGGCGGTGACGATGACATCGGCCTGACCTGACATGGCGAGATCGACGGCGCGGGTGATATAGCGCACCGATGCGTCGCCGGCGACGGGGCTCACCTTGCCGATCTCCGGCAGGGCCGCGCCGAGCGCAACTTCATCGACGGCAACCCTGTCATTGCCGCCGGCATCTGCAGGCCGGAATGTCAGCCCGGTGCCGCTGACGCGGTTGGCGCGCTCCAGCGCTTCGACATTGCCGACGATGACGAAATCGCGGCGCTCTTGGCTCGGAAGGGCCGCCAAGGCCTTGACGATCACCTCCGGACCGACGCCGGCGGGATCGCCGAGCGTCACTGCGACTTTCGCATTCCTGTCCATCGTCAAAACCCCTTCTAGAACGCGGCTGTGTAAATCGAGCGAATGTCGGCGCGCGTGAGATCGCGCGGATTGTTGTCGAGCAGGCGGCGGATGGCAAAGGCATCGTCGGCCATGGCGTCGAGGTCGCTTTCCGGAACGCCGAGGGCGGAAAGTTTCATCTCGATGCCGAGCTCGGCGCAGAAAGCGTAGGCCGCATCGAAGACGGATGCGATGTTGTCAGAGGTCTGGCACCCAAGCGCCTCCATCACCGCTTTCGTCTTCTCAGGCGCAGACGGCGTGTTGAAGGCAAGCACATGCGGGAAGATCAGCGCATTCGCCGCGCCATGCGCCACATGCCAACGCGTGCCGAGTGGATAGGCGAGCGCATGGCCGCCGGCAGTGTTGACCGGGCCGAGACAGAAGCCGCCGTAAAGCGAGGCGAGCGACAAGCCGGCGCGCGCTTCGGCGTCGTTGCCATCCTTGACGGCGCGGGCGAGATATTTGCCGACCAGCCGCGTTCCCTCGATCGCATAGATATCGACCATCGGGTGGGCCTTGCGGTTGGTGAAGGCCTCGACGCAGTGAGCCATGGCATCGACGCCGGTGGCAGCCGTGGTGCGCGCCGGCACGGTGAAGGTCAAGGCGGGATCGATGACGGCGATGTCGGCCAGCATGTGCAGGCTTTCGACGGCAAGCTTCGCCATCGTCCTGGGATCGGTGACCAGCGCGCGGATGCCGGCCTCGCTGCCGGTGCCCGAAGTCGTCGGCACCTGGGCGAGCGCTACCTTTCGCGGCCCATGCACCTTGTTCGGGCCGACGACATCATGCAGCGTCTGCGCGGAGCCGGCAAGAACGGCGGCAAGTTTTGCCAGGTCCATGGCGCTGCCGCCGCCGAAGCCGACGATCAGCTCGGCATCGGCGCCGTTCGCCGCCGCGAGCACTTTTTCGAGGTTGGCCGTATCCGGCTCGGGTGTCACTTCAGAGAAGATGGCGACTTGGCCCGTGAGTTCCAGCACGTCGATGCGTGAGGCGTTGAAAGCGTCGGAGATGACAAGCGTGCGCCTATAGCCTTTTTCGGCAGCCCATTTGCCGAGCTTGCCCGCCGTGCCGATGCCGAATTCGATCAGATGCGGCCGAACGATCGTGATCGGCGAATCCAAGCTGGCCATGAACCAGTCCTCCCTGCAAGATCTAGCGGCAACAATGTCGTCGCCCTCTTTATTGTAAAGTTGTAAGATCAATGTCAAGCCGGCATTCCAAGACGCGGAAATTTTTATCGTTAGGCATATGGTCGGCAAACGTTTTCAAGCGGCATTGCTGCGTCATAATATATAGTAATATCAGTTTGTTAAGTATGTCAGGAGATGGAAATACCTTTTTGAGCACGAAGGGCCGGACGGCCATTCGCCGGCGCACCTCTCTTGTCAATTTCCTGGCGCTGAGCCAGTCTCACGCAGGCGGCCCCGCATCCTTTCGCACGCGACCGGATGCAGATTTACAATCTTCCGGCTGCCACGTGGTTCAGGGCGGCGATTGCGGAGCGAGGCGCACATATTTGATGGCGCGCCGGTAGTAGGTGTAGGCGATATGCAGCGCGCCGTCGCTGCCCTCAATGATCGAGGGATAGGAGAATTCGCGGTTCAGCGAATCCTTCGAATTGTTGCTGAGGCAGAAGCCGTCGCCGGTATCGAGATCGACGCGATGCGGAAAACTCTTGCCGCCATCCCTGGAGATCGCAAGGCTGAGCGGCGCCCGCGGAACGCCCCAGACCGCTTTGCGGCCTATATCGGCGACAAGAGTGGCCTCTCCTGTCCCGCCGCCCTCGATTTCGTCATAGAGAGACTGGCGCCGAGCATCCGATGTGCTTGCATTCGAATGGTTATAAACCATTGCAATCGCTCCATCATTCAGGACCGTGGCCTGAATCGAGGAGTTGTTGTTCGGCAGTTCGGTCGGCTCGGGCGCGCTCCACGTTTCGCCGCCATCGGGCGATCGGCTGGAAAGAATGCTCTCGGCGAAACGATTGCGGTAGAAGGCGATCATGTCGTCGCCGTCGAGCGGCAGAATGTTCATGTGCACGGCGCCAATACTGTCTGCAATATCGCGCATCTGCCAACTCGTGCCGCCGTCCCGCGAGATCAGCACCGCTGCGGTGTCGGCATCGCCGCTCCAGCGCTGGCCGTTAAGGCCGACGCAGCGAAAGACCGGAAGCAGCCAGTCGCCCTTGCCATTGACGACGATCTGCTGGCGAACGAATGTGCCGGGGCTGTCGCAGAGGATCTTGACCGGGCCGAAGCTTTTGCCGCCGTCATCCGATAGGCGGCATTTGACAACGGAACCGTCCTGATTGCCCGAGGTTTGCGAGGTATAGAGCAGCCAAGTCTTGCCGTCCGGAGCATTGAAAATCAATGGGTTCTGCTCGGATTTCTCCGGATCGTCGCTCATCTTCTCAGGCTCCGACCAGCGCTCGGAGCCCGGGGCCAGCCGCGACATGTAAATCGAAATATCGCCCATGCCCTCCATCGTCCCGCCGAACCAGACGCAGCTCAGCGTGCCGTCGCGCAGAAAGGCGAGATTTGCCGCGTGGTTCTGGATGCAGGGCGAGGGCAGATAGGCATCGGCACGGCCCGCGACAGAGGGATGAGCGGTGATGACCCCGGTCATCAAATCGGGCACGGCTTCGGAAGGCAGGCCGGTAAAATTCATCGCGGATCTCCTCAAGGCAGCTTGGCATAGCTTTCGGCGAGGGCGGCGTAATCCGCCTCGCTCAGCGGCATCAGCGGCGCGCGGGTGCGCTTCCAGGCGGGATTGCCGGTCTTCAGCCCCACCATTGCCTTGATGGTCGGGATCTGGACGTAGGAATTAGAAAGCGTGCGATAGGCGTTGATGCGCGCCTGCGCCGCCTCGACATCGGCGGCGCGCGCCTCGTCACGGACATGGTCATAGACGGTGCGCAGCGAATCCGCCACCAGATTGGAGGTGGCGGTGATGCAGCCGGCGCCGCCGGCCTTCATCAGCGGCAGCAGCAGCGGATCGGCGCCCGCCAGCACCGAAAAGCTGGGATAGGCGGCGATAATGGCCTGCATGTTATTGAAATCGCCGGCAGATTCCTTGATGCCGACGACCGTTTCCGGAAAGGCCGCAATCAGCCGGCCGATCAGCGGAATGGTGAGCGGAACACCCGAAACCTGCGGGATATGATAGAGAATGACCTGCAGACGCGTGTCGGCGACTTTTTCCAGAACCTGTGAGTAGGCAGCGAAGAGGCCGTCGTCGGAGATGCCCTTGTAATAAAAGGGCGGCAGCATCACCACTTTGGTGACACCGAGCGACAACGCGTGCCGGGTCAGTTCCACGGTTTCCGGAATGGCGACGACGCCGGTGCCGGGCAAAAGCCTGTCTGCTGGAATGCCCGCCTTCACAGCCGCCTCCAATATGGCGCGGCGCTCCGCTCCGGAAAAGGAATTGGCCTCGCCCGTCGTGCCGAGCAGGGCCACGCCGTGACATCCCTCGGCCAACAGTTGCCGGCAATGGTCGATGAAAAGCGCGAGATCCGGCGTATTGTCAGCCGTCAGCGGCGTTGCGGCCGCGCTGAAGACGCCTGTGATCCTGTGATGGCTCATTTTCCCCTCCTTCGGCGTGTTCTATCTCGCCGATCCGTGTTCAACCCGTCCGGCTGCGCATCCGATTGTCATGCATCTGCGATGGAGTGCTAAGAACTTTTCCATTGCAGCACTTTTGTCAAGAAGACAAAATGCATTCATGCCGAATGCAAAAATTATCTCGCTGATATTGCAGTGATATTTTTCGAGTTAAATTTTATTGCAGCAAAAAATGCGATTTTTTGTTGACATATTTACAATAACGAGAGAACGATATGAGACGGATTGTGCTGCGCCTGGCAGGTGCAGGGAGAGCGCTGCCGAATTCACCTGGGAGGGAATTATGTCTTTTGATCCATCTGATAATACCAATCTATCGCGTCGCAACGCACTGAAGCTCGGTCTGGCGGCCGGCGTCGGCCTCACCGTATTCGGGATGAATGCGCGCATCGTGATGGCCGATGAAGGCCAGGTCCTGAAGGTCGCACATCCGGCCTTCGATCAGGACTGGTCGCCGCTGCGCGGCGGCGGCAGAACCTTCCGCTGGAATTCGATCTGGTGGGCGGCGCCGATGTATTTCGACAGCCAGGGCAATATAAAGCCTTACGTCTTCACCAGCTGGGAATCGGCCGACAATACGGTCTGGACCTTCAAAATCGACCCCAAGGCCGTCTTCTCCGACGGCAGCAAGATCACCGCGACCGATGTCAAGGGATCGTGGGAAGTTGCCTCGATGCCGAACACTAAGAGCCAGCGCGCCGACCAGGTGCTGAGCAAGGTCAAGGGCTACGCTGAAATCGCCGCCGGCTCCGGCAAGGAGCTGACCGGTGTCACAACACCTGACGAGGGAACGGTCGTCGTGACGCTGGCTGCGGCCGACCCGATCTTCTTCATGCGTCTGGCAAACCATATCGCGCCGATCACCAAGGCCTCGCAGTCGCGCGGCAGTGACGGCGAGGAGATCATCGACTGGTACAAGCCCGACAGCAAGCCGGTCTTCTCCGGCCCCTTCAAGCTGACGAGCATCGATATCGACGCCGGCAAATTGACCTTCGAGCCGAACGAGAATTTCTTCGGGCCGAAGCCGAAGCTTGCCCGTATCGAGGTCACCTCGATCGAAGACAATGTGACGGCGACATCGCTGATCAAATCCGGCGAGTTCAACGCCCATACCGAACTCGTCACCTCGACGATCATCCAGGATCTTGGCCCGGAATTCTCGGCCGGTCCGCTGATCCCGACCAGCCAGCACTTCTGGTTTAATATCTCGCGCGCACCGATGGACGATCCGAAGGTCCGCCAGGCACTGATCATGGCCGTCGACCGCGACGGCCTGTTCAAGGCGTCCTATCCGGATGGACCGCACAAGAAGGCCGACCAGATCCTCAACTCGGTCCCGGGCGCCGAAAATTCCGGCTTCGAGCCCTTTCCATACGATCCGGCAGCCGCCAAGAAACTGCTTGCCGAATCGAGCTATGGCGGGCCTGAGCGCCTGCCGAAGATCATGTTCGTCGGCGTCTCGGCGCCGGCCATTCAGGCCGCCGCCCAGTTCATCGCCGAGCAGTGGCGCCAGAACCTCGGTATCACTGCGGTCGACATGAAGCCGCAGCAGGACGCCTATGCCGGCCCCGACCAGAACTCGGTCCAGATCTTCCGCGATGACGTCGGCACCCGCGTTCCCGATGCCGTCTCCTACCTGGCGGGCTGCATTGCCTCGACCTCGTCGAACGCGCAGAACAAGCTCGGCGGATACAAGAACGACAAGGTCGACAGCGCCCTTGCCGAGGCGACGACCAAGGCCGCGGACGATCCGCAGCGCATCGCTCTCGCCCAGCAAGCCCAGAAGGCGTTCCGCGACGATTGGGCCTTCATCCCGTGGTATTCTCAGGCGATGTCGCGCTGGGCTACCAAGGAGGTCAAGGGTCTGGACAAGAACCTCGACTGGCAGATCGTCGAGCCGTGGAACATTTCGATCGGCTGAATCGGAACTATCGTTCCTGGCGATAAACGCGCGAAGGCCGCAAGGTCTTCGCGCAAATTTCAAGAAGAGATGCGATCTGTCGGGCGTCGGCCAAAGACGGGAACGCATTGAACAACAGGTGGGAGGTGGCCTTGCTGCGCTACGTGCTAACCCGTTTTGCCATCTGGATTCCATCCGTTCTGGTGGTGATGCTGGCCGTCTACGCGTTGGCCTTCTACGGCGCCGGCGACCCGATCAAGCTGATCTTCCTCCGCGCGCCGGGCGACGTCGCCTACAATCCGCAGCGCATCGAAGCCATCCGCGAAAGTGCGGGCCTCAACCGGCCCTTCATCGAGCAGTTCGGCCTCTACATCTGGAATCTGCTGCATGGTCAGTTCGGCAATTCGCTGACTTCGGGCCGCTCCGTCTGGGCAATGGTCTCGGCCGCAGCGCCAGTTTCGTTCCAGCTTGCCCTCTGTTCCGTCATCCTGACGACCGTGGTCGCCATTCCTCTCGGCATGATCGCGGCGCTGAACCAGAATTCGCGCCTCGATTACGCCATTCTGGGCTCGGCGCTTTTCCTCTGGGCGATCCCGGCCTATGTCGCAGGCCCCTTGCTGATGGTCGGCCTCATCGTGCTGCTGCCGGGTGCGAGCGTGCCCTATGGCTGGGGCGGCATTTTCGATGTGCGCATCCTGCTGCCCCTGCTGGTGCTGTCCTTCCAGCCGATCGCGCTGATCGTGCGCCAGACGCGCGCCGCCGTCATCGAGGTGCTGTCGGAGGATTTCGTCCGCACCGCCCGCGCCAAGGGCGTGCCCGAGATCGTCGTGGCGGTCCGCCACATCCTCCGGCCGGTGCTGACGCCTGTCGTGACGCAGCTCGGCCTGATCATGATCACCATCGTCAACGGCGCGATCTTCGTCGAGCTGGTCTTCGGCCTGCCGGGCCTCGGGCGCCTGACGGTGCAGGCGCTGATCAATTCCGATTATCCCGTCATTCTGGCGATCACGCTGATCGGGTCGTTCCTGGTGATGGTGTCGAACCTTTTGGTCGACGTGCTCTATCCGCTGCTCGATCCACGCGCCAATGATGCAAGAAGGAGCCGCTGACCATGTCCGCAATCCCTCTTTCCACCCCTGAAACCGTCGAGGAACAGCCGGTCAGCCTGTGGCGCGACGCCTGGTATCGGCTGAAGCGCAACAAGCTCGCCGTCTTCGGTCTCGTCATCGTGTTGATCCTCGCTTTCACGGCGATCTTCGGGCCTTACCTGACGCCCTATGACTATCTCGGCCAGGACCTCAACGCTCGCAACGCCCTGCCGTCGATGAGCCATCTCTTCGGAACCGACGATCTCGGCCGCGACGTCTTCAGCCGCGTGGTCTTTGGCACGCGGACCGCTTTCTTCGTCGCGGTCATTGTCACCTTCTTCGCGGTGCTGATCGGTCTCACGCTGGGTGCCGTAGCGGGTTTCTTCGGCAATCCCTTCGACCGCGTCATCATGTGGCTGACTGACGTTACGATGTCGGTTCCCAACCTGCTGCTCGTCGTTGTCATCAACGCCTCGCTGAAATCGCCGATCACCCGTTGGATGGAGGCGCGTTACCTCGAGACCCTCAATCCCTTCTACCGCCAGACGATCTGGGTGGATTTCATCCTCGTCTTCGGGTCGATGGCGCTGATCTCCTGGCCGCCTTACGCGCGCCTGGTGCGCGCCCAGGTGCTGTCGATCCGCAGCCGGCCCTATATCACCGCGGCCCAGGCGCTCGGCCTGTCGAATTGGGTCATCATCAAGCGTTATGTCGTGCCGAATGCGCTCGGGCCGCTGATCGTTTCGGTCAGCGCCGGTCTCGGCACGGCAATGGTGCTGGAAAGCGCCTTCAGCTTCCTCGGTGTCGGCGTCAACCCGCCGACGCCCAGCTGGGGCAATATGATCTCGGACGGCCTTCGCGTCTGGCAGCACTATCCGCATCTTCTTGCCGCTCCGGCGGCCGTGCTCGGCCTTGCCTCGGTTGCCTTCAGCTTCCTCGGCGACGGCCTCAACGACGCGCTCAATCCGCGGGGCAGCAAATGATGGACATGCAAAACAGAGAACGCCTGCTCGATGTCAGGAACCTCACCGTCGAGATCGACGGCCGCGCTGGTCCGGCCGTCGTCGTCGACGGCATCGATCTCCATGTCGACAAGGGAGAGACGCTGGGTGTCGTCGGCGAATCCGGCTGCGGCAAGAGCCTCACCATGCTGAGCCTGATGCGGCTCCTGCCGAACAAGATCAAGGTCACCAATGGAACCGCGACCTTCGACGGCCGCGATCTGCAGACGATGTCGAATGGCGAGTTGCGCAAGGTGCGCGGCGGCGATATCGGCTTCGTCTTCCAAGATCCGATGACCTCGCTCAATCCCGTCATGCGCGTCGGCGACCAGATCTGCGAGCCGCTGATCTATCACTGCAAAATGAAAAAGGCTGAGGCCCGTGCCCGCGCTGTCGAGCTTCTACGGCTCGTCGGCATTCCTGGCCCAGAAGAACGGCTGCAGGCCTTTCCGCACGAACTCTCAGGCGGCATGCGCCAGCGCGTGATGATCGCCATCGGCCTTGCCTGCAATCCCAAACTGCTGATCGCCGATGAGCCGACGACGGCGCTCGACGTCACCATCCAAGCCCAGATCGTCGATCTGGTGAAGGATCTGCGCGCCAAGCTCGGCATGTCGGTCGTCTGGATCACCCACGATCTGGCATTGATTGCCGGCCTCGTCGATCGCGTTGCCGTGCTTTACGCTGGCACGGTCGTCGAGGACGCCCCCGTCGACGAGCTCTATGCCCGGCCAAGCCATCCCTATACGCGCGGCCTGCTCTCCTCGATCCCAAAACTGTCGGACCCGCCGGCAAGCCGGCTGAGCTCGATCGGCGGCACGCCGCCGGAGCCTGGCCGCCGGCCGAAGGGCTGCCCGTTTGCGCCGCGCTGCCCACTCGTCGAGGCGATCTGTCATGAGAAGGTGCCGCGGCTCGAACCCTTGAGCGGCAGTAGTAACCATCGCGCCGCCTGTTTCGTCGTCCAGAGAATGCAGGAGGCCGCGTAATGGCTGCGCAACCGCTGCTTAAGGTTGAAAACCTGGTCAAGCATTTCCACGTCAGGCTCGGCGCCTTCGGCGAACGCTCGGCAACCGTCTATGCGCTCGACAATGTCAACCTCGACATCATGGAGGGCGAGACGCTGAGCCTCGTCGGCGAATCCGGCTGCGGTAAATCGACGACCGGCTTCACCATCCTCAATCTTTACAAGGCGACCAGCGGCAGGGTCGTCTACAAGGGCCAGGATCTCGCGACGCTCGACGAGAAGCAGATGCGGCCGTTCCGCCGCGACCTGCAGATCGTCTTCCAGGATCCCTATTCGACGCTCAATCCGCGCATGACGGTGGGCGAGGCGATCGGCGAGCCGATCCTCTTCCATAAGCTTTGCACCAAGGCCGAGCTGAAGGAGAAGGTGGCGACGCTGCTGACCGATGTCGGCCTGCCCACGCGCTTTGCCCAGCGTTATCCGCACGAGCTTTCCGGCGGCCAGCGCCAGCGCGTCGTCATTGCCCGGGCGCTGGCCTGCCAGCCGAAATTCATCGTCTGCGACGAGGCGATCTCGGCGCTCGACGTATCGATCCAGGCGCAGATTATCAACCTGCTGCTCGATCTGCAGGAGAAGTACGGGCTGACCTATCTGTTCATCGCCCATGACCTTGCGGTGGTGCGCCATATCAGCACCCGCGTCGGCGTCATGTATCTCGGCCGGCTTGCCGAACTTGCGACCCGCGAGGAGCTCTTCGACAATCCACTGCACCCCTATACCAGGGCGCTGCTATCGGCCGTGCCGGAGACCGATCCCGAGCATGAACGTACCCGCCAGCGCCAGATTCTGCAGGGCGACGTGCCGAGCCCGCTCAACCCGCCGTCAGGCTGCCGTTTCCACACGCGCTGCCCGATCGCGATGGAGGTCTGCAGCAAGGTCATCCCTGTCTGGAAGGAAGCCAAGCCCGGCCATCTCGTCGCCTGTCACGCCGTCAATACGGAGCAGATTGCATGACGCTCAAGGCCGCGATCATTGCCGACGATCTGACGGGCGCGCTCGATACCGGCACGCCCTTTATCGCCGCCGGCCTTTCGGTGGCGGTCGCCGTCGATGTCGCGGCGGCCCGGGATGCGATTGCCACCGGCTGCGACGTCGTGGTCATCAACACCGCCTCTCGCGCCCTTGACGAGCGCGAGGCGGCCGAAAGGATCCGACTGGCTGTGGAGATGCTTGGCGGCGCGAAGCCCGGCATCGTCATGAAGAAGATCGATTCCCGGCTGAAGGGCAATGTCGCGGCGGAAAGCCTGACGCTGGCCGCTGCGCTGGGCCTTAAGAACATTCTTGTGGCGCCTGCCATTCCCGATCAGGAGCGCCTGACCTACCGCGGCTGCGTCGTTGGCCGCGGTGTCGACAGGCCGCTGCCGATTGCCGATCTGTTCGCGGGGGCTGACAATATTGTCGTTGCCGATGCCGAAGACGATACCGATCTCGATCAGATCGTCGAGGGTCATGTCTGGCTGACGACGCTTGGCGTCGGTGCGCGCGGCCTCGGTGCGGCGTTCGCCCGCCGGCTCGGCGAAATGGGGCGGCGGCCGGCGACGGAATTTACGGCGAGCCCGCGCACGCTGTTTGCCTTCGGCTCGCGCGATCCGATCACCTCAGCCCAGATGAACCGGCTCGAAGCCTCGGGCGCCTTACGCATGGTGGTGGATGCGCCGAAGGGGCAGATCGAATGCGGGGAGGGCCTGGCGCTGCCGGTGCTGCTGCGCTGCAGCGGCGAGATGGCGGCCGATGCGACGCTTGTCGCCGATGACTTTGCCGCAGGCGTAAAAAGGGTGATCGACGATACTAGGCCCGATATGCTGATGGTCGGCGGCGGTGATACGGCGCTGGCGGTTTTCCGTGCATTGGGGGTGAGGGTGCTTACGCCGAAGGGCGAGATCGAGGCCGGCATTCCCTGGTTCGATGTCACGGCCGCCGACGGCCGGCCTTTTCGGTGCGCCGTCAAGTCGGGGGGCTTCGGTAAGCCGGATAGTTTGTTAAAACTGGTTCTTCGGAATCAGGCGGCATAAGATACCGCCGGGGAGAATGACGTGGTTGAAGTGAATGGCGAATCGTTGAACGCGGAAGCCGGCCCGCCGGGCAAGCCCGAACGCGGCAAGGCCGTCAAGCTGGTCGACCGCGTCTTCGACCAACTGCTCGAGCGTATCCGCGGCGGGAACTATCCGCCGGATTCACGCTTGCCGGGTGAGCATGAACTTGCCTCGATGCTGGGTGTTTCCAGGCCGATCGTGCGCGATGCGCTGGCCCGCTTGCGCGATCAGGGCATGGTCTATGCCCGGCAGGGCGCCGGCACCTTCGTCAGCGCCCATGGCTCGCCGACAACGCAGCTCGCCTATTCGCCGGTCAAGACCATCGCCGACATTCAGCGCTGCTACGAATTCCGCCTGACCATCGAGCCGGCCGCCGCCTATTTCGCCGCCAAGCGCCGCAATGAGCAGGCGATCCAGAAGATCGCCAGCGCCCTTGCCGATCTGCGCGAGGCGACCAGCCACCAGCTCCACCGCACCGATGCCGATTTCATCTTCCACCGCGCGGTGACGGAGGCAGCCAACAATCACTATTACACCGCTTCGATCGATGCGCTTAAGGCTCATATCGCCGTCGGCATGCATCTCCACGGTCTTTCCCTCCTCGGCCCCCGCCAGGGGCTGGAACAGGTCTATGAAGAGCATAACGCCATCTACAAGGCGATCGCCGATGGGCGGGCCGACGACGCGCAAAGGCTGATGAAGGCCCATCTCGAAGGCTCCCGCGACCGTCTGTTCGAGGGTAGGGCGCTCGACCTGTCCTTCTGAACGCACCCAGAGAGCGAAGCGCGCTTATCGTGGTCGGATCGGAGTATGATACCGATGACAGTCATTTCGCGACGATGCTTTCCGCTCCTGCCTTGAAGCTCACGTGGGGACTTCAAGGGTGAACACCGTCCGCGTGTCATCGGATACCACCCGCAGCCGACCGCCATGCGCCTTGGCAATTTCGCTGGCGATATAGAGGCCAAGCCCGAGCCCTTGCTTGCCGCCATCCGCGACCCTGGTGAATGGCAGGAATAACCGCTCAACGGCATCGGCCTGTATCGGTTCTCCGGTGTTGGCGACCGAGAGCTCGAACGCCGCCGCCGTCGAACGGGCGGTGATTGTTATCGGGCCGTCCGGGGATCCGTGTGCGACGGCGTTGGCAAGGAGGTTCGACGTGAGCTGTGCGAGTTTCGGACCGTCGCACATGATCGGCAGTGGGAGTTCGACGTCCGCTTCGATCCTTCTGCCGGGACGGGCTCCGGAAATCTCGTTGACGACCTGAAGCAGGACAGCAGATAAATCGGTCTCGCTCAGCCTTACCGGAATCCCGCCGCCAAGTCGCCCGCGGGCAAAATCCATGATGTCGTCAATGAGGCCGCTCATCCTTTTGACCGTCGCCGCCACGAGCGACACGATCCTTTCCTGCTGTTCATTGAGGGGTGATCTGGCGATCGCGCGCATGCCGCCGTCGATCGCGGCGAGCGGGTTTCTGAGGTCGTGACCGAGGACGGCGATGAACTGCTCGCGAAGCGCCGCCGTCTCCCGTTCGTCGAGAAGCGTCCCCTCGACCGTTGCAAGGGCTTCGCGTGCCTGTTTGCCCGCCTTTCGCAGGTTCTGCTCGTAGGTCAGCCGGTTCGATGCCCGTATGATGGTCAGCCTGAGGAACAGGGGCTGCCCTGCAGCATCGCGTTGCTCGAAGCCATTCATCAGAACCGGAATCTTGCCCCCGTCGGAGTGTCGCATCTCAAGCATGATTTCTTCGAACTCGCCCTGCATCCTGAGCATGGGCGCGAGATGGGTCTCGAGATAGATGCTGCCGCCGACGCTCAGCAGGTCGGACAGGCGTTTGCCTGCCAAATCCTGCGCCGAGCGGCCGAGCCAGCTGGCAAGCCGACTGTTCGCTCGAAGGACGACGCCGCCAGGCGAGACGACGAGATTGCCCGCCATTGTATTTTCGAAGAGGTTCTCGAAGTCGTCCTGAAGGTTTTTCGGCGCGGCTTGATCCATCTTATGCGGCCTTGCCGAGGAAGTTTTCGATGGCGGAGATAGTCTCCTTGGGTGCGCTCAGATTGGGGCAGTGTCCGGTCGCCTTCATGATTACCAGGCTGCTGTTTGCAAGATGCCTGTGCACGTACTCGCCGACCTCGACAGGGGCAATCACGTCGCTCGAACATTGAAGGATCAGTGTCGGGATGTCGAAGCCCTGCAAGAGATCCCTGCAGTCTGACAGAAAGGTCGTCCGGGCGAAATGGCGCGCGATCTCTGGATCCGTCCTGCAGAAGCTCTCCGTCAGTTCCTCGGCGAGCGCTGGCCTGTCCGGATTGCCCATGATGGCCGGCGCCATCGCGCCGGACCATCCCAAGTGGTTGGAATCCAGGAACTCCATCAGCTCCTCGATCTGACCCTGTGAGAAGCCGCCGACATAGCCGTCGCTGTCGATATAGCACGGGGAAGGGCCGACCATGACCAGCGACTTGAAGAGATCAGGACGCTTCCTGGCCGCAATCAGTCCGACCATCGCACTGACCGAATGGCCGACAAAGACAACCTTCTTCAGCGATAGGGCATCAATGATCTCCACCGCGTCGTCCGCATAGCCATCGAGGGTGGCGTACTTCTCGAAGGAATAGGCCTTCAGGTCGGACTTGCCGGCACCGACATTGTCGAACAGGACGACGCGGTATTTGTCCTCGAAGGCCGGAGCCACGAGCCGCCACATGTTGCTGTCGCAGCCAAACCCGTGCGCGAAGACCATTGCTTCGTCGCCCGTGCCGCTGACGATTACGTTGTTTCTGTCGATGATGTCCATGAACATAACATAAACCAACGGCCCCAAAAAGATAGCTTGATATAACGCCGCAGAGCAAGCTTCGCTCAAGTTGTTCGGAACGATTTGGATGGATCAAGCGAGGTGAATGACAATCAAGGTACTGATAGTGGGGGACATCTAGGATAGGCCGAGATTTCCTCTTCTTGTCAGCCGGATTTCTGTTTCTTGATGATGCTGATGTTGCCGCTCACCTCGAGGATGGCAAATTTTATCTCCGCCACGCTTTCGATGCCCTCCTGGCTTCGAGCCGCTTGCATGACATCTTCCTTCTGCAGGCGGGCTCCTTTGAGCGCGCGTTCGTCGTAGACGCCATCCGTTACCAGAACGGTCGGAACCCCATCGATGATATGAGCTGCGCGCGGCCACCACCTCTTCACGTAGGAGAGGCCGATGTCTGTGGTAAACAGCGTCAGGATCAAGATAACGGCGTTGGTGATGGAGAAGTCGTCGCCCAGCATTGCCTGCTGCGTGGTTTCGGAGATAACCAGAACGATGACCAGGTCGAACGGCGTCATCTGGGCCAATGTCCGCCGTCCCGACAAGCGGATGATCACGAGCAGCGTGAAATAAATTGCCAGTCCGCGGAATACTGCATCCACCGTGCCGCCCTCAAGGAAAGATGAAAGTGGATTGGGTCCGGACCTCTTCGCCCAGGCCGATGGTGGCGCGGCGAGCGCCGGGTTGTTGTGTTTGCAGACGGAACACGATCTGTGTCGGCTCTGCCGGGTCGGCGGCGAACACGTAACCTATCCGGCCATCACGCGCGAAGGTCGCCTTCTGGGGCGGGTCGATGCCCTGAACCGAGAAGGTTCGAAGAAAGGCGGCATCGATCGTGAAGACCCTGTCTTCGGATGAGGCTAGGAAATTCACCGTCATATCCTCGGGAGCATTCCACCGGGAGATGACGGGAAAGTCCACGGACCCATCTGATAACATCAATGTTTGCCGCGAAAACGGGCCGCCTCTTCCAAGTAAACCGAGCAAGCAGATCGCCAGAAGAAGCGTGAACATGATCCAGGAAAGACGTTGAAGGGCCCAGAACCGTTGCTGGAATTCGGTATGATCGAGCACGCCTTCAGGCAGCGCCGGCAACCTGTATGTTGTTTCCATGCCCGCTCCCTGTACTCTTGGCTGAGAACCTGGGCCGGCCGCAAAAGTTCCCGGCGATGGCACCGTCGCCGTGTACATCGGATGTGCCGCAGTCCAGGCGTCTTCACCGATCAGGGGAACGAAGACCACCCCGCCGAGATCGTCTTCCTCGAACGCCGCGGGCCCGGTGCGCGTGACGCGTTTCAGGCGCTGCTCTTGACCGCGGCCGACCGGGATGATGAGCCGCCCTCCGAGGTTCAACTGTTCCTTCAAGGCGGACGGCACCTCGGGTGCTGCCGCAGAAACGACAATGGCGTCGAATGGGGCGGCGTCCGGCCAGCCCTTGCTGCCGTCACCCACGCGGACCTCAATATTGTGGTATCCGAGCGTCTCGAACCGGTCCCTGGCCTGAAGCGCCAGCCTTTCATGGCGCTCGATGGAATAGACCTGCCTTACGATCCGGCTCATCAGGGCTGAAGCGTAACCCGAGCCCGTGCCGACCTCGAGCGCCTTGTCGCCGGCTTTCAGACCGGCCTTTTCGAGCATCAGAGCCACAATGAACGGCTGCGAAATCGTCTGGCCGTCGCCGATCGACAGCGGCGCATCCTCATAGGCAAAATCCTCGAAGCCTGGAGCGACAAATTTTTCGCGGGGCACCGTGCGCATCGCCTCGATGACGCTTCGATCATCAATGCCACGTCGCGTCAGTTGGTGCTCCACCATGTGATCTCGGATGCGCGTCATATCCATGGATCAGTCCACCGTCGCCGTTAGCACCTTGGCTTCCGGGCCGGGCAGGATGGAAACAACGGGAGAGCCCGTGATTGCGATGCGTTGCTCGGTCCATTTGGGGAACTTAGTGTGAAGAGCAAAGTTCGACAGGCATATGCGAACCTGGAGGCATCAAATCAGTAGTCGCGGCTACACGGTACGTTGGTAAATCACGCTCCCGCGACTACTTTATGTGCGGTCATCCCTCCTCTCGGTGGAAGAGAGGAGAAGAACGGGAGCAGCTCATGTGCCGAAATATCAAACCACTGTTCAATTTCGATCCGCCAGCGACGGACGATGAGATCCATGACGCCGCGCTTCAGTTCGTGCGAAAGTTGAGCGGAACCACCAAGCCGTCGAAACGCAATGAGGCGGCGTTCGAGCAGGCGGTCATGTCGATCGCCAAGTGCGCTCACGAGCTGCTGAGTTCGCTTGAGACCTCCCAACCTCCTCGTGATCGAGAGGAAGTTGCCGCAAAGGCGCGGGCGAGAACGGCGATCCGCTTCGCGTAAGACAACTCTTCGGCTTACCTTGCCCCATGATCCGAGCAGATGCGCGCTGCTTGCGCTTCGACGTCTTTCGGATCCAAGGTCGCCGTACCGCCCTGGCGATAGATGTCCGTCGAAACGGTTTTCAGGCATCGATCGAAACCAGTCCGGCGAAGCAGAATGGCACCCGCAACGGTGCCGGCCGACAACAAGGCCACAATGGCCGGTAAAATAGGATTTCGCATCGGCGCCGTTCCTAAGATCTCGCTGGCACCCGGAAAGTGCCGACAGAATCCGGCGACATGTGGCCGACGTCGGCGTGCCGTCAAGACGCTTCGGCGACTTGCCCATCACTTCACGCTACCCCAGTGCGATAGTCGAGGCGGGTTGCCAAGCGCCTTGGATCGCTTACCTGATAGCGATGGATGTGCGGGTTCGATGGAGTAGGCTCCTTGTTCGAAAAATTGCGGCATGGATTTCAACCGCCCGGAGCCAGCTTGGCTGAAATAGAAGAATGCGAAACCGAACTCGGGATCATATTGCCTGACGACTATAAGGCATTCCTGCGTGTCTCAAATGGGTTCAATGACGAGATAGGTCGGGGCTACCTGGTTGTTTGGAGCATCCAGGAGCTTGCATTGGCTGCCGGGTACGACATGTTTGAGCTCCAGGAGCGTCGCTTTCTGATCGGTTCGAACGGCGGGCCAGCTGCCTATGGCATCATAGATGGAAACTACATCTCGATCCCGTTTGTGTTCGCCGGCCCATGGGAGGATGAGGTGAGAGTGCTCGGGGGCGGCTTCGAGGAGTTCATCATGGCGATCGAAAATGGAGAGGGTTGGTAACGGCCGCCCGTTTTGTGTTTGAACGAGAGCCTGATCTGCTTAGTCCTCGCGCGATTGCTTGATCTCGACAGGCGTCTTCATGATGATCTCCCGATGCGGGAACGGGATGGAGATGCCGGCTTGCTTGAACGCGTCCCAAAGCGCCATCAGCACCTGACCCCTGACATTCGTCAGGCCATTTGCGGGATCGGAGATCCAGAAGCGGAGCCGGAAGTCCAGCGACGAAGCACCAAAGCAGATGAGCCAGCATACCGGCGGCTTGTATTGATTGGCGACGCGGTCCAGCGTCGAGGCGGTTGCGATTGCGATGCTGACGACCTCATGCGGGTCGCTGTCATAAGCCGTGCCGAAGTCGACGTCGATCCTGACGTAGTCGCTGGAGAACGACCAGTTGACCACCTGTTGGGAGATAAAGTCCTCGTTGGGGATGAGGTATTCTTTACCGTCACGCGTGATGACCGAGACGAACCGCGAACGCAGATCGCGGATCGAACCGAAGGTATCGCCGAGCGTGATCGTGTCGCCCGGCTTGATGGATTTGTCGAGGAGGATGATGATGCCGGAGATGAAGTTCGATACGACCTTCTGAAGGCCGAAGCCTATGCCTACGCCAACGGCACCGGAAAAAACGGTCAATGCGGTGAGGTCGATGCCGGTGGCTGATAAGGCGATTGCGCCGGCGATTATGATCAAGCCGATTTTTATGAATTTGCTGATTAGAACCTTGATCGATGGCGAAAGGTCGCCCGACCTCTGCACCCAATGGGAAAGGACATTGCCGACGAGAACCGCGACCCAGATGAGCGTGACGGCCAGGACGACGGCTTTGAGCACAAGAAGCAGTGAAAGGCGCACCGCGCCCAGATTGACAGCCAGCCCATCGAGCGCGGAGAGCACGGGATCGTCAAGCCGAAGTGCGTACAACGCGACGTAGCTCCAGCTGAAGATTGCGACGATACGCGACAATGTGGGATTGCGGATGATCTTGGTCAGGACGGAGATGATGAACCACGCCGCCGTCAGCGTCAGGGCGGTCGAGACCAGCCACCGTCGCGACGGCCAGGTCGTTTGTGTGAGAGGGACGTTTGCAAGCCATAGCCATACGGCCAGAAAGAGCCACTTCAAGCGGCGCATGAAAGCGATTATGACGCGCAACAGGTCCGGATTACCTTTGATGCGCCTCGCTTTCGATTCCAATGCAGGCTCGGTGCGCGATGCCAGAAAAGACGCAGCGAGGTAACCGACGGCGATGATCCCGAATTGGTAAAACGTCCATTCGCTCAACACGAACGTTCTGAGCCACTGTTCGACCGCGTCGATTGTCTGCCTGACGTCCATGGTCCTGGCCTTTAGCAAGCTTCAAGGCAGATAAGGCGTCGACACGAGTTTTGTTCAATTCACCCAAGGATGGCCGGTGCTCCCCGGCGAGGCCATTGATCGGGTCTACTACCGCGACATCGGTCGGGTTCCGCGAATGACTACCGCCATGTCTCGGTTAGAAATCCCGACGGGCCTTGAACGGGATCGCTGTGGGGTAGGGGAACGGACGAGATTTTCGCCAGCATTTCGCTTGAAGCAGCCGAAGTCTGGATGTCGGCATGCTGTCCCTTGGGATAGGCGCCGACGACCTGGAAGTCCGCTGTGCAACCGAGATTTTGGTGCCCCGTCCCGGCTGGAAGCACCAAACAGTCTCCCGCAGCGACCTTGAGTGCCTGACCGCCGGGACCGCCGATCAGCAGGGTAGCGCCACCAATTGCAATCCCAAGCACCTCATGGGCGCCGGAATGGTAATGCTGATAATTGAAGACGCCGTTTGTCCAGATGCCTGTCCAACCATTGGCTACGAAGCGATTTTCGAAATCAGCTGGTCCACCGTAGCCAAAAAGGCCTCGATAAATCAACACCGGAAGACGCGGATTGTTCGGAACCCAGTCGCTCGGCTCGAAAATTATCGTCTCGGCGTGCATGTTGAATACCTAAGATTGCCATTGATTGCCACGGAGCGTTCAGCTGTTCTTGCAGGTTTCGACGCATTCTCATTGAACGCATCTGTGCTGCCGCCTCAAAAAGCTAAACCGGGATGTTCGCCAAGGGTTCCTTGATAGGCTGTAGCTTCGGGAAGGATGGCTACCTCTCAGTGAAAGGTAATCTCGCCGAGACATCCGACGCGGACTATCTATGCAATAGAGCGACAAGCGACATCGGTATGTCGACCGCGAAAAAATCCATTGCCGTACCGATAATCACCGCCCACACGACTATGAGGAAAATGAGCGCTGCAATCCTGATTTCTACTGGTTGCATTATCTGCTCCATCCCAGCATATGCGTCCCCCCGGACAAAGCTTTTTATTCCCCGCGCTAATTCGCTATGCGCGAGGGTGAGCGACCGTAGCAAGCGTCTAAACGTGCAGCGCCGAAGTCTCGGCTCTCTCCAAACCGATGTCGCTTCCACCCATCACGCCCCCGGCCATAACTTCGCTGCTGCCGCGTTCGAGATAATGACCATCCAGGAAGGAGCGATAGGCGTCTTCGATGCCCTCCTTCAGACCTATCTTGGGTGACCAGCCGAGTGTGCGAAGCTTATCGACATTCAAGAGTTTTCGTGGCGTGCCGTCTGGCTTGGTGAGGTCGCGCCTGATCTTGCCTTTGAAGCCAACGACCTTGGAGACGAGATGCGCCAATTCGAGGATGGCAATGTCTTCGCCGGAACCGACGTTCACATGACTTTCGGCGGAATAGGTCTTCATGAGATGGACGCAGGCGTTGGCGCAATCGTCAACATGCAGGAATTCGCGCAGCGGTGTGCCAGTACCCCAGATGCATATCTCTTGCTGCCCGTTGATCTTGGCATCATGCGCCTTGCGTATTAGCGCCGGCATCACATGGCTGGATCCGAGGTCAAAATTGTCCTCTGGGCCGTAAAGATTGGTGGGCATGGCCGAGATGAAATCTCTGCCATGCTGTTTGCGATAGGCTTGGCAAAGCTTTAATCCGGCGATTTTGGCAATCGCATACCATTCGTTCGTAGGCTCAAGCGATCCAGTGAGAAGTGCCTCCTCGACGATCGGTTGGTCGGCGAGTTTCGGATAGATGCAGGACGAACCTAGAAACATCAGTTTTTCGACGTCGACTCGATGGGCCGCGTGGATGACATTGGCTTGGAGAACGAGGTTGTCATAAAGGAAGTCGGCCGGATAGGTCGCGTTTGCGAGAATGCCGCCGACCCTCGCAGCAGCGAGGAAGACAGCGTGGGGACGATTCTTGCTCATCCAAGCTTCCACCTCCTCCTGCCGTCTGAGGTCGACCTCGGCACGCGTCGCCGTCAAAATCTCGCAGCCCTCCGAAGCAAGACGCCGCACGATCGCAGAGCCCACCATGCCGCGGTGGCCCGCGACATAGACCCTTTTTCCAGCAAGGCTGTAGATCACCTCAGGCATAGGCAAAACCCTTGGTTACACCTGCCGACGGAACATTTCGTGCCATGACTTTGAGGTCCTCGCGAACCATCTCCGCAACCAGCTGATCAAGACTGGTCTCATGTTTCCAGCCAAGCTTCGTGTGCGCCTTCGTCGGGTCGCCGATCAGAAGATCAACTTCAGTCGGACGGAAATAAGCGGGATCGATCTCCACCACACACCGACCGGATGTCTTGTCGTATCCCTTTTCCTCAACGCCGTTCCCACGCCAATCAATTTGCATGCCCACCTTGGCAAAAGCCTTGTCGACAAAGGAACGAACCGAGTGCGTTTCGCCGGTTGCAAGGACATAGTCCTCCGGTTGGTCCTGTTGCAGCATCAGCCACATGCCGCGGACATATTCTCGTGCATGTCCCCAGTCGCGCTTGGCATCGAGATTGCCGAGATAGAGCCTGTCCTGCAGGCCAAGATGGATCGCCGCCGCCGCCCGGGTGATCTTGCGGGTCACGAATGTTTCGCCGCGGATCGGGCTTTCATGATTGAACAAGATGCCGTTCGAGGCGTGCATGCCATATGCCTCGCGATAATTGACCACAATCCAATAGGCGTAGAGCTTGGCGGCCGCGTAGGGTGATCGAGGGTAGAAAGGCGTCGTTTCGCTCTGCGGGACTTCCTGGACTTTGCCGTAGAGCTCGGAGGTGGACGCTTGATAGAAGCGGGTCTTCTTGGTCAGCCCCAGGAGGCGAATTGCTTCAAGTAACCGAAGGGTGCCGGTTCCATCCGCGTTCGCTGTGTATTCCGGCGTCTCGAAAGAGACTTGAACGTGGCTCTGTGCGGCGAGATTGTAGATCTCGTCCGGCTGCGTTTCCTGAACGACACGGATGAGATTCGTTGAATCGGTCATGTCCCCGAAATGCAGGATAAAGCGAGGATTCTCGATGTGGGGATCCTCGTAGAGATGCTCGATGCGACTGGTGTTGAAGGATGATGAGCGGCGCTTCAGGCCGTGAACGATATAGCCTTTCTCCAACAGCATTTCGGCCAGATACGCGCCGTCCTGACCGGTTATGCCCGTAATCAGCGCAACTTTTCGGTTCTCTCTCATTCCCGTATCCATGGTTCCTCCAACTCGATACCAATCCAGAAGCAAATTGAGCGTTTAAACACTGCGTGTGATGTATTCATGCTTTGAATTTGTAGTATTTCATCAGAGATTTCGAAAACAATTCCGAGTCGCTGAAATTATACAATGCGTGCTTTTCGGGGTTTACGTTGTTGATCGCGACGATGATTTCCGAATTTCGTGAGCTTTTCATTTGCTGCAGGCTGAACTCGACTGCGCGTCGGCTCGTCTTCCCCCATCTAACGATTGCCAGTGTTCTTTCCGCCAGGGAGGTCAAAAGCACGGTATCTGCCGAGGCGAGTACAGGCGCGCTGTCGAAGATGACAATCTGGCCGGCCGCGACCGCCATCTCGATGATTTCTGCCAGGCCGTTCGGACGGACCCGCCGCTGGAGACTGAATTTTCCAGATGGAATGAAATCGATGCCGCTTGGATGGTGGTAGACGATGTCGCGGAAATCGGCCTGACCGTTCAGGAATTCGTTCAGTCCGCACATGACCCCCGACCTGAAAAACGCATCGAGTTTTCCCCGTCGGAGGTCGCCATCGACCAGCAGGACCGGAATCGCGGCAGCGGCAAGTTCCATGGCCAGCGATCGCGCGACAAGCGACTTGCCATCTCCGCTGTGAGCCGAGGTAACGACAATACTGTTCGGCAATTTGCCGCCATTGGACTGCTTGAGTGAAAGCACCACGGTCCGGATTGCTTCGTCAAACATCGGGACCGGCATATGTGCGAACATCGTCTTCGAATTTTCACTCCGCGCCAGACGTGGGATAAGTCCAGCCGGTAAGGTGCGCGCCATTCCAGCTATTTGGTCGAAACTGCGAACCGTCCGGTCCCACATTTCGATCACGAAAGCAGCCGTTACGGCGGCAGAGATCGCAGCCAGGAGGGCGCCCACCAGATAGGAGAGCCGTCCACGTCCCGTTGACGTGAGCGGCACTGTAGCCGGTGTTAGAACTTCCAACTCCGCCCCCGGCAGCATGGCTTTCGCGGCGAGGTCACGGCGCTGGTTCTCAAGCTTGTCGAGTGCCGTTTGTTCCTTTTCGGCGATTTTCTGCAGTCGCAACAATTCCGTCTGCACCAGCGCATCGCGTATGCGTTTTTCATTAGCAACAACCAACCTGGATTGTACTGCTTCAGCTTCATGATCAAGTGCGACGAGCTTGGCGCGCATTGTCTGGAGATACTGTTTGGTCGCCAGTTCGAGACCGGCACGGGATTCTTGGATCTCTCCACGTAGCTCCACCACGGCCTCGGCATTGCCGTCATATGTCTCGAGAAGACGGGCGAGATCCTGCTCCTGTCCGCGAAGATCGCGTTGCTTTATGGCAATGCTGTCAGGGACGACGATATTCTGCGCAGCGACCGAAGCGTTATCCGCTGATTCCAGCGTCGAGATCACCGCCTCTACCTCAACCCGGCTTTCTTCGATTTTCCCTTCTCGGCCAGTGAGTTCCAGAAATGACTTGATCCGTTCCTCCTGAGCGTCCTCTTTCGAGACGACGTCCATCGATTCTTGATAGTTGCGGGCCGCGTCGCGAGACGTGTCAGCGCGAACCTGCTGTTCCGTGATGCGCTGTCGTATCCACTCTTCCGCTGCATCCAGGCGGCCACGCACGCTCTCCTTCCGCTCATCGAGGTAAATGCCGATGACCCGGTTCGGCACCACGGCTGCCAGTTCAGGATCAGTCGAATTGAAGCTGATCTGGATGACGTCACTCTTATCTTCATGCCACACGCCGAGCGCCCTATAATATTCTGGGATGATGGCGTTGATGTTGTCCCGTAAAGGCGAGGTGGGCTTTTTCGTGTCGAACAGGCCGCGCAGCTTCGTCCGGATCCTTTCGATGAGGGAAATCTCCCGCAGCGCCGGATTGAATTCCTCCCGCACGTTAAGCTGCAGTTCGCGGACAACTCGCTCTGCGATGCTTCTGGATAGAAGCCGCTCAGTCTCCGATTTCGCGTCAAGCAGATCACTGTGGCTGGAATCATCCGCATCAAGTGATGTTGCAAGGGGCTGGTGGACAATCAACCGGGCCCAGCCCTGGTAGGTGGGCTTCAGCCCAAAGATCATAATCGCCGCGGGCGCCATGAGCAGCATGGTTATCGTGATGATCATGATCATTCTTCGGCGGACGAGACGGTAAATCGATGCCAGATCGAAGTTGTCCGCCTTGGTCTCTACCTGAAAGCGCGGGTCATAGCGCATCGGCGAGATCGGAAGATTGCGGTCCGGCGGAAGAGTGGAAATCGTCATCGGGCGCCAACCACTGCTTGAGGTTTCGCGGAAACGGTTTCGTATAGTTGCTCGAGCGACCGCATATAGGCCTTCATGCTGAAATGGTTGAGGTAATGCATGCGCCCCTGGACCGAGAGGCGGATGCAGGTTTCCGGATCGGTCACCAGTTTCGCCAAGGCTGCAGCCAAGGCATTCGGATCTCCGATGGGCACGAAGATCCCGGTTTCACCGTCGGTAATAACTTCGTCGTGCGCTCCGACACGCGTCGTGACGACTGCGAGCCCGTGGGACAGCCCTTCGAGCACGGCCATTGCCAGACCTTCGGCGTGCGAAGGCAGGACCAGGATATCTGCACGCGCACACAGGGCTCGCGCCTCAGCTGCGTCGAGCCAGCCGGGCATCTCTACCAAATTGGAAAGCGACATGGCGTCGGCCTGACGGCGATAATCCTCGACGGGCCCGTCGCCTGCCAATACAGCCCTCCACTTGAGGTCTTTCATGACGGGGTGGCTGAGGGCCAGCAGAAGCTCCGTGACGCCCTTGCGTTCGCTCAACCGGCCAAGGAATATGATCAGCGGTGTCTGGCCGGCGCGAATATCGTGCGCCCCGGGATCGGGGACGCAATTATGGGCAACGACCGTGCGGCGCTCGTCAACGCCCAGAAGGGTCGTCAGCGTCATGCGGTCGCGCCGGCCCAGCGCCACAACGCAATCGGCATTCTGGAACATCCGACGGATGAGCCGTTGTTGGCGCGGCGAGCGTTGCGCAAAGTCGCCGGCATAGTCGTAGTCGTGCAGGTGCAACATGTGGCAGCATCCGAATAAACGGGCAGCCTCCGTCAGGATCAGTTTTCGCGAGGTGCTGCCGCGGCCGGCGAGATGGATATGGTGAATGCGGTCGGGTGCAACGATCCGGTCCTTCGCCATCGTCAGGATGGCGCCGATGAGGCGCGCCGGCGACGTCAATTTGGACCATCGCGCCCCTCTCGTATCGGTGACGAAATGTTTGGCGCCGGTCTCTTTCGCCGTCTCGGTTATATAGCCGACCAGCCTGCCAATGCCGCCGCCGTTTTCGCAGCCGCCTGGAACATAGTGGCGGACGCTAGCTGCGCTCCGTGCCGCCAGCCGACTTCTGTCCGTGAGCGCCTCCATCAGCATGACCCGACCACCTCTCGATAAACGGCCGCGGCCTGACCGCCGACCCGTTCCGGCGAATTCGGTCCTTTGGCCCATTGAAGCGCATTGGTGCCGAACTTGTTTCTAAGCTCGCCGCTGTCTGCCAATGTCCTCACCGCTGCCGCGAGCTCTTTGGCATCTCCGGGAGGGACCACCATTCCCAACCCGTTGGGCTGAACGGTGCCACCCAACTCGCCGACATCCGTAACGATGACCGGTTTGCCAAATGCGGCCGCAAGGTTGAGCACACCGCTTTGGGATGCTTCCGTGTAGGGAAGCACGACGATGTCGGTGTCGAGGAATAGCTGGGCGACCTCCGTATCCTCGATGAAACGATTGCGAATATCGTAACGGCCGGCATCGCCCATAAGCGCCTGGAATATCCGCGGGTCGTCGCCGCGGCCCGCGACCGTGATGCGCAGGTTGGGAAGCACATCCTTGAGTATCGCTTCGGCCCGGACCAGATGTTCCAGACCCTTGTAGGCAAAAATCCGCCCGAACAGCAGCACGCGTATAGTTCCATCGGCTTCGCGCGGCGTCATCTTCTGTCGCCGGGCGAGTTCCGCATAACGAAGGATGGAGGGATGCGACAGGACATGGACGTGATCGGCGGATTTCGCGTATCGATCGAGAACCAGTTGCTTCAGTCCCTCCCCGTGGACGACAAGATGTCCGGATTGCCTTACCATCAGTTCGGGAGCCCAGCCGGGCAGCGTGCGCGTCTCCATATCGCCGGGATGGATTTCCACGTCATGGATGGTCGTCACAAGCGGGATCGGGCGCCAGAACGGCACGGCGAGGTTCAGCCAAAGCGTCGAATTGCTAAGGAGATGAATAAGGTTCGGCTGCTCCCGCCGGATCAGGCGCGTGAGCTGGTACAGAAACCAGGGATTGGAGAGAGAACGGTGTCTCGGCCAGTCGAGAAGGTGCAGATCAACAGCCGGATCGAAGGAAGAGGCGAGATGCGCATAGCGCCGGCGCGGCACGGCAAGCACAACGTCCAGGTGTTGGGCAACGCCGCTGGCGAAGGAGATGGTATAATCTTCCAGTTCGGAAACCAATAACAGCGCCTTCATTTCGCTGCCTCCGACAATCCTACATCAAGACCGATCCGTGACAGGCCGCGCGCCGAGCGCAAACTATCGCGCGTCCGCCTGAGCAGGTTCGGTTCGCCGGCAAAGAAGAGGCCTTCGACCGCAAGCTTGAACCGGCTGAGAGCGTCGGCGCCCTGCAGCTTCGCCGAGGCAACGCGATAGGGATAGTGATCCGCCAGATGTAGTCTTGCCGGCAGGTCATGGGTTGAGAGAAACAGGTTCGTTACCTCAACGGTATGCCGCCAGTGCGTCATCCGCCGCCGTAGCGTGGTGGCGTCCTCGGTTGAGCGATGCCAGTTGTTATTGTGGATGCGGTAGAATCCAAGCGGATCCGGCATGGCAATCACGTCCCCCAGAAACGGATAGATGCCCACGAGCCAGGCGTCGGCTGATATGCGGAACTGTTCTGGAATGCTGCCCGCAGCATCCCATGCGCTTCGACGTACCGCGACGGCCGACGTCATCGGAAAAGGCCACCAACCAGCCGATCGTGTGAGTAGCGGCGACAAGGCGCCGGAACACAGCGTTCGAGGGATCGGCTTGGAAGTCGCCGTGCCATCGACAAGCGTCGGCTGCAGTCGATGATAGACGAGCGATGCCTGAGGGTTGGCGCGGAACGCTGCAGCCATCGCTGACAGCTTGCTCGGCGCCCACCAGTCGTCGGCATCCAGAAAACAGAGGATCTGGCCCACGCTTGATCTCACGGCGGTATTGATCGCGGCGGCCTGTCCGGCGTTCTCCTGAAAGATCACCTTTACTCGGCCGTCATACGCTTGCAGAACAGACCGCGACTGGTCGGTCGAGCCGTCATCGACGACGATGATCTCGACGTTGCACGCGTCTTGGTTCAATACGCTGTCTATGGCCCGTCCGACAAAGCGAGCGTAGTTGTAATTGTTGATGAGGACACTGAGGGCCGGCCGCTCCATGGCGCGCTCTCAGGCGGGCTGCCGCGATGCACCGCTGTGCAGCGCAACTTTGCTTAAGAGATAGCCCTTTGCGCAGCCATCGCGGTTTGGAATGGTGATATCCAAAATACCTCGTCGGCCAAACGGCATTTCGCGCCGAGCCGATGAGATCGCTGCTGACAATGCCACGACGAGTAGAGCGCCCGTCGTGTTGCATAGAGAACTAGGATCATGACGCAGAAACATAGCAATCCTAACCTTCCAGGCTTCGACTGCAGAGATAGACTCTGTCAGAATTGTTGCCTCATTGCAGTGGAACCGCGGCTTACCCACCACGCTTCATAAGACATTCATCGCCACGGTACCGGTGAACGGATAAGCGCAACATCTGCTCTTAAGGGCAATTCGCGGACATGAAGACCCGCCTTTTGGGTAAAGACCGGCTGAAAGCTTAGGCGCAACATCGCCTTTGGGTGGAGGCAGGGTGCATTAGGCGTAGCCGGCCCTTCACTAGGACAGGTTGACCGCGGATGTGGCTGGATGATTGCTTGAGAGCAGCGCGGCCACGAAGGCCGACAGCTGTTTTTGATCTGCCGCGATCGACAGTCGCTTGTCTGTTCAATTCAGTCGGGACGGATAATGAGAGTAGATAGACTTAGAACTGCCAGCGGACCAACCATCAGTTGGCGGGTCATAGAATGCTGGGGCGCCGGCATATCTCTATTTCTTCAGGCAGGCGCCTTTCTGCCGCTTGTCCTTTCAGATGCGGACGGAACGCTCAGTGAATCTGCCAAATCCATGCTGCGTCTTCCTTGCCTTCCTATATATGCATTTACAGCCGTGATCCTGCTACGCAATTTTCCGCAGTTTCTAACGGCGCTCAGGCGAAATCTGATTGTTCCCCTGATGCTTGCCTTGCCGTTTTTGTCTACCCTGTGGTCCATATCACCGCCAACGACCTTGAGGCGCGCAATCGGCCTTTTGTTTTGCGTGCTTCTTTCCTATGTCCTCGCGATACGTTTCACGCCAAGGCAGTTGCTGTTCCTGGTATTTGTAACGCTTGGAGCCTGTATCACCCTCAGTGTGGTTGTCGCCGTGGTGTCACCAAGCCTCGCCAGTATGCCGGATGGTGCCATGCGGGGCGTCTTCATTCACAAGAACGTGCTCGGCTGGTACGCGTCGTTGATGATCCTGGTGGCGACGGCCATGCTGATCGACGGGACGTTCGGCCTGCGGCGAACCGCATTCGTCTTGTTGGCGGCGGGTGTGATTTGCCTTGCAAGCTCCGGATCGATGACAGCGATTATTGCAACGTCAGTGGCGTTTTGCCTGATCGGCTTTTATTCCCTGCTGCAAAGAAGCAGCAGCATTGGCCGCGTCGTCATCGTCCTGTTTTTCGTTCAGCTGTCTCTCGGCATTCTGATTTCGCTTCACGAGTTCCTGGTTCCGGCCCTTGAAGCGCTCGGCAAGGATGCGACCTTGACGGGTCGGGTGCCACTGTGGGAGCTGGTTGATCGCGAAATATCCGATCGTTGGTTGCTTGGCTACGGCTACCAGGCTTTCTGGACAGTCGCGAACCCCGAAGCGACGCATATCTGGTTGAAGATCGGCTGGCCGGCGCCCCACGCGCATAATGGATACCGCGATATCTTGATGAGCTTTGGGATCATGGGAATGATTCCGTTTGTTCTGATGGTTCCCTATGCAATCCGCCAGGGTGGGTTCCTTCAATGTCATGATCCGCAGTACGGGTGGCTCTGGCTCAATGTCCTGACGATCATGATTTTGGTGATGAACCTGACAGAAAGTATTTTTTTCGTTCAGAATGACGCCATCTTCATCCTGTTTACCACAGCCATCATCATGTTTTCGCTGTACGCGCCCGTCGTTTCGGTCAGCCATTCGCCACCTTGGCAGGCGCCCGCGCGCGGCCTTACGAGCGGGTTGCAGACATCATGAACCGGCGTTTTGGACTGATCCTGAGCATTTTACCTGTCATGCTCTTTCCGCGGTCCAGCAATCCGGCTCCAGTCGAGACGGAGATAGATGCGCCAGAGCGCCTGCAGATGCTCGTCAGGGAGGCGACTTGTGCGGAAGCTTCCCCGACGATGTCAGCCAAGTTGAATGGGACTTCCTTAAGTGATGTATTGAGCAGCAGCACCGGGGGGCGAACGCTATTTTACGTTTCTCCCGATGGCAAAGACAGCTGGAGCGGTCTCCTTCCGACCGCAAATCAGCAGGGTGGCGACGGCCCTTTCGCCAGCATCGAAAGAGCTCGTGATGCTGCCCGTGAGAAGGGCGGCACCAACACCATCGCGCTCGCTAAAGGCGATTACTATCTTACGCAGCCGATCGTCTTTGACACTCGCGATGCGGGCTTGATCCTGACGGCAAGATGCGATGAAGCGCCGATTTTGCATGGGGGGCTGCGCGTTGACAACTTTGCGCAGCAGGCGGATGGCGGGTGGACGGCGCCACTGAAATTGCCACCGGATGAAGCGGTCGGTGACCTTTTCGTCGACGGGATACGCCAAACCAAGGCGCGATTCCCCAACGCCCCCGACGATGGCGATCCGCGCAAGGGATGGTTGTTTGCCGCAAAGTGCGAGCCTGCCATCGACGTGTCGGAAGCAAACACGCGCTTCTGTTTCCATGCCGGCGATCTTCCGGCAGTGGATGATACAAGTGGACTGGTCGCAGACATCGTTGGCGGGTATCGCCCCGGAAGCCAGTGGGGCAATGATACGCTTCCAGTTGTATCCATCAATGGCGCCAGCCGGACTGTCTATACGGAAGGCACAGGCTATTTCTTTACTGCAGAAGGGAGCCGCTATTTCCTTGCCGGAGCAAAGGCATTGCTCGATGCTCCCGGAGAGTGGTGGTACGACCTTGTCGCGGGCCAGCTTCATTATATCCCCGTCGATCAATCATTGCCCAATTCCATGGTTGTTGCTGGCATTCTGCCGACGTTCTTCAAGTTGGATGGGGCCAATGGGATGGTCGTATCAGGGCTAGAGTTTAGAGATGGAGCTCCTGCAGGCAGCGGCAAGTTCTATACGGAAACCAGAGGATTTGGCGCCATACGGATCGAACACTCTGACGGCGTCAGGATTCTCGGCAACAGCATCGAGAATGTCGGCGTCGGGGTGCATGTGACGGAAAGTAAGGATGCGTTGATTGCCGCCAATGTGATTGCAGATGTGGCTGGCAACGGGATCTACGTCGGCACCAATTATGGCACGTTCGGCAAGTCGAACGGCGCCAGGATCCTTTCAAACCACATTCATGATATTGGAACGGTATATATTGAAACCGCGGGAATATGGTTCCAGGCGGCTGATAATGTCAGGATCGCCGACAACCTGATCGAAAACACGGCGCAGTTCGGAATTGCCGGCGGATCGCTGTGGGGTTCCAATGACGCCGTCTATAACGCTGTCATCGAGCACAATGTGATCCATAATGCCAATCAGCAGACGGCAGATGGCGGCGCCATCAAGATGATGGGCGAGCAGGGCGATCCTCTGAACAGCACCATCCGCTCCAATCTCGTGACCGGGACCGGTCATCTCATGAACAGGGCCGATGGGACGTTCTGGCCTCCCGGATATGAGAACACCAGGGAATGGCCGTCTCCTATCAGCTGGGCGATCTATACGGATGGGAAGGCGAGCGGGCTGCGCATCGAGGGAAATACCCTCTCGGGCAATGTCGCGGCGATCGGTATCAACGGCGGTTGGAGCAACCTGGTAACGGGAAACGTCATCACGCACGGATCGGGAGCGGCTTTTCGGGTTGATGACGGTACCGGCAGGGGTTGGCGTCCGACATGGGCACGCCCTAATCGTATCGAGGAGAATGTTGTATCGGTTGATAGCGACAGCGGCATTGTCGCGTATGTCAACGCTCCCGACCTTGGGCTTGGATTTGTGCAATTCGCGCGCAACCGCTACAGCGGCAACTTGAACAGCCAGAGCTTCCGAATAGATCCGAGCATCATGCGTTCGGGAGAATTTGGCAGCCTCAGGGATCTTCAGAAGGCTGGGGCGGACATCGGAAGCGTGGTCGCGCCGGCGGAATGACAAAGGGCGCCGCGACGAGCGGTGTTCTGCGGCAACAGAGCCGGCAGAAGGCCGCCGATCCGTGGAACAATCGATCGCGTCAAGGTAAGCCGCAGTCAAATCCGCTCGCGAGCCTGCTAGGCTTCTGCGAACCAGCGTCGGCATTTGCCGGCATGTTCGATCTGCGCCACAAAAATTATGGCATTGCCAGCTCGTAGGCCCGGGTTCTTCTCTGGCATGCTCTTTACCAGGTCCTGCGATGAGCTTTCGGTCCAACCTTCAATTCGCGGGCGGGTCTTCATTCTGCTCATAAAGATAGAACGCGATCCTCCGCGGCTTTGTGTGCGCGAGGGCGACTATGCTGTGCGCCCCCTGCGGTCATCAAAAAGAGCAACATGGCAAGCCATGGGGTACATGGACTTACTTCGAATATCGTACGTCATCCCGGCGTAAGACGTAAAGATGAAGTCTCTTCTACGTCCAATAGCTGGAGCTGCAAGTATGGAGGCAATCGGCCTGCCGGGATATTCTGATGACAGTTTCAGTCGCGAAAGCGCAGGTCATGAGAAAACAAGCAGTAGGCAGCAGCCCAACTTCAGTTCTTCATCCGGAGGGATCTTTAGGATGGACGAATGTCCTTGGCGTTCGCGTTTCGGCAGTCAATCTCAAAAGCGCGACTGAGTTTATTCAAAAAGCGATCGAAGACGGCAGGAAGGAATATGTCTGCGTTCGTGACGCACACGGCATCGTCCGATGTCAGGATGATCCCGAGCTCCGGTCGATCCATAACCGGGCGTTCCTCGTAACCCCTGACGGCATGCCGCTTGTTTGGGCGCTGAGGAAGGCTGGGCATGCGGAAAGCGACAGAGTCTATGGACCTGATCTCATGCTATCCGTTTTCGATGCCGGCAGCGCCAAGGGCTTGCGCCATTTCCTCTATGGCGCGACGGCCGAAACGCTCGAACAACTGCAGGCGCGCCTTCTCGCAAAATTTCCGCAAGCGCAGATCGTCGGCTCCTATGCGCCGCCTTTTCGCAAACTGTCGACGCAGGAGGAAGCAGATATTGCTGACCAGCTCAATCGGTCGGGCGCCGATATTATCTGGGTCGGGCTGAGCAGTCCCAAGCAGGAACTCTGGATGGCGCACATGCGCGACCGTCTGGAAGCATCGATGCTTATCGGTGTCGGAGCTGCGTTCGATTTCCATGCTGGCCTCAAGCGGCAGGCTCCGAGGTTCATTCAAAGAAGCGGCTTCGAATGGGCGTTTCGTCTTCTGTGCGAGCCGCGGCGGCTGTGGCGGCGCTATGCGCTCGTCGTGCCGACTTTCATCTCACTGTCAGCATTCCAGAGACTGGGACTTCGGCAGTTTCCGATTGAAGACGCCATTTCTGGATCGGGCGTGTCGGGACAAATGCAGTAGGGGGTAAAGCGTCATGTCCATATTTGTGCCGTCAGCGATGACACCGGGTCCGTCGAAGGCATCCACATCAAATGACATGACATCGCGGGCGATTCCGGCAGGGTCCGTGCCGCCCATAGCAGCCAAGACCGCCGATGCCGTTGTACCGGCAGGGCTGAATATGCCCGTCGCGCTACGGCGCCGGCTTCCACGGGTTGCAACGTCGTCCTTGCTGGTCGCCGGCGACACCGCCAGCTATTTGCTTGCCTATTTCCTTCTCCTGTCCTTTCTTCCCAGTGGTTCGGATGGCACGTTCGTGGAACGCGCGTTCACGGTCGCCGCACTGGCTGCGATTGTGCTTTACGCATCGGCCGGCCTCTATCCCGGATATCGGCTGCATGACCACGAACATCTGCGGCGACGCACTTTGGCTGCCGTCAAGGTGGCTGTCCTGGCGGCATTCGGAGCAATTATCCTGCCGGAAGGGGGACGGCTGCTGTTTGCCATTATTGTATTCCTCGGTCTCGGGTTGATTGTTCAGCCATTTCTGCATTGGCTTGCACGAGGTCTTTGCTGGAGACTTGGAATTTGGGGGGAGCGTGCGGTTGTCATAGGGGGGCGCAACCTCGCTCCCGCGCTCGTGGCACATTTCACCGACCACTGGCAGTATGGCATCAGGCCGGACCCCTTTTTCCCCGATACTTTGGACGCAATGCCGGGTGGTGGGCCATCCATTGCTTTGATCGCGGGCGACAGGGGCTCGCTTGTGTCCGGCTTGCCGGCGCTGCGTGGGAAGTTCGCCGAAGTCCTTTTGCTGTCCGACACACCGAGCCTCAAGGTCAGTGGGTTGCGACCTGCCGATATCGGCGGAGAGATCGGCATTCGCCTCACCACCGGTGGGAGCTCGATCAACTCGGATCCAATTCGCCGGATCCTCGATCTCGCAATCGCCATCCCTGCAACGATCGTGGTCGCGCCGTTCATCGCGATTGCAGCGGCCGCAATCTACGCCATCGATCCAGGTCCTGTCTTCTTTCGGCATGCCAGGGAAGGACGGTCCGGCAGGCCGGTGCACGTCCTGAAATTACGGACCATGTACCAAGATGCAGAACAGCGCCTTGAAGCACTATTCCGAGACAACCCTGCCATGCGCGCCGAGTGGCTGAGCCATTTCAAGCTTAAGGACGATCCGCGCATCCTTCCGGTGATAGGACATATGCTGCGCTCATCGAGCATCGACGAGCTCCCGCAATTGGCGAACATCATTGCGGGCGAGATGGCCTTTGTCGGACCACGGCCGTTCCCGGAGTATCATCTTTCGGCGATGGACGGCGAATTTCGGGACAAGCGCCGTTCCGTCACGCCGGGGCTCACAGGCCTTTGGCAAATATCCGAACGAAGCGATGCGGATATCGAGCTGCAGCAGCAACTCGACGAGTTCTACATCGACAACCGGTCCCTCTGGTTCGACTGCCAAATTCTTCTCGGCACAATCCCCGCTGTCTTCAAGCGCAGGGGAGCCTGCTGACCACTTCCACGAGGCAAGCATCAACAACGGAGCACATCAATGCACGGACACAAGAGAATTATGGTTACCGGCGGCACCGGGTTTCTGGGATCATTCCTGTGCGAAAGGCTTTTGCGAGAGGGTAACGACGTCCTCTGCGTGGACAATTACTATACCGGTTCGCGCGACAACGTGCTGCACCTTCTCGACGATCCACGCTTTGAGATTCTTCGCCACGACATTACCTTCCCGCTTTATGTCGAGGTCGACGAGATCTACAACCTCGCCTGCCCGGCCTCTCCTGTCCACTATCAGCACGACCCCGTGCAGACGGTGAAGACCAATGTGCACGGCGCCATCAACATGCTCGGCTTGGCAAAACGCACCAAGGCGAAGATCTTCCAGGCCTCCACCAGCGAAGTTTATGGTGATCCGGCCGTCCACCCTCAACCCGAGGAGTATCGAGGCAGCGTCAATCCGATCGGCCCGCGGGCATGTTATGACGAAGGCAAGCGGTGCGCCGAAACATTGTTCTTCGACTATCATCGTCAATACGGTGTGGAAATCCGGGTGGCGCGGATCTTCAATACCTATGGGCCGCGCATGCAGACCAATGACGGCCGCGTCGTCTCGAACTTCATCGTTCAGGCTCTTCAAAACCAACCGATCACCATCTTCGGCAACGGCACACAGACGCGCTCCTTCTGCTATGTGGACGATCTGATCGAGGGCTTCATTCGCCTGATGGGTGCGCCGGCCGGCGTTACGGGTCCGATCAATCTCGGTAATCCGGGAGAATTCCAGGTCCGGGAACTGGCCGAAATGGTCATCGAGATGACGGGATCGAAATCAGGCATCGTTTACAATCCTCTGCCGATTGACGATCCGACGCAGCGCAAGCCCGACATCAGTCGCGCAAAGCAGGACCTGGGCTGGCAGCCGACGGTGAACCTGCGAGAGGGGCTCGAGAAAACGATCGCGTATTTCGAGTGGAAGCTTTCAGGCGGAGTCAAGAGCGTGCCTGGCGTCCGGTCTTCGCGAACGGCGAACACCTATCTACCTACCCCGGCCGTCGGACTTCCCGCTCCGCAAGCTGCGCCTCTCGGAACGTGAGAACGGCAAAGCCAAAATCAAGGCTCGGTTTCTTCAATGAACCGAGCCCCAAATCGCAGTTTGCAAAAAGAGCGGCGATCGCCGGACGTGCCGATCGCTGCAAAAACAACAATGAGGACATGAAGCATGCGCGTTGCCGTTATTACGCCATACTACAAGGAGCCGAACGAGCTCCTTGAGCAATGCCGGGCGAGCGTTCTCGACCAAACCGTTGCATGCGACCAGGTTTTTGTTGCCGACGGGTTTCCGAACGCTGTCGTCGGTGGCTGGCACGCAAAACATTTCATCCTGCCGAACGCTCACGGCGACGCGGGCAACATGGGTCGTGTGATCGGCAGCCTTAGCGCCTTTGCCCAGGGCTATGACGCGGTGGCCTTTCTCGATGCGGACAACTGGTACAGACCCGACCACATTCAGCGCCTGCTCGAACTTCACCGCCGGACTGGTGCTGCGGTTTGCACATCGAGACGTTCGATGCACCGCGCGGACGGCAGCTACATGTTCGACGACTCAAAGAGCGACGGCCGTACGCATGTGGATACGAACTGCTTATTTCTCACGCGACCGGCCCTGCCGATCATTGCGCGCTGGGCTCACATGCCGAGGGAACTCTATCCAGTCGGAGATTCCGTCTATTGGAGTTCGATCCGGAGTTCCCGGCTGTCGTGCTCTCATGAGCCGACTGCGACGGTATGCTACCGCACGACTTGGGAAACCGACTACAAGCGAATGGGGGAACCTGCCCCTGCGGGCAGCAAGACCCTCGCGTTCACCGACCAGCCGTACTACTGGTTCAAGTCTCTCCCGGCTCGGGACCGCTGGCGCATCTGGCAGGATTTCGGCTTTCCGCTCAGACGGCGCTCGGTAGCAAAGCTGGTCGGCCAATATGCGCTGTCAAGGCTTTCCCCCTACTCTTATCTCGGCCCAAAACATGAGTACTGAAAGTCTTGCCGGGGCCCAATCTCTTGTCTTCCCGCGCGGTCCGCCCTGTTGGGGACTGTCTGGTCGCGCACGAAATCAGCCAGGCGAAAGCGTCTCTCGACATCTGCGAGAATAACAGACAATGCATACACCGAAACGATGCCGCGTCCGGAAGATCTGTCAAACCAACGGTGACGCTGTGCGCACGGAGGAAGAAGTTTGCAACGTGTTGATGTAGTAATTCCCTGCTATAACTACGCCCATTTCTTACAGGAATGCGTTGAAAGTGTCCTTTCGCAGGCGGGCGTCGATGTGCGCGTGCTTATTCTCGATGATTGCTCGCCGGACAATACGCCGGAAGTCGGAATGGCCCTGGCAGCCCGTGACACGCGGGTCACTTATCGGCGGCACGCGGCAAACATGCGGCACATCGCCACCTACAATGAGGGGATCGATTGGGCAGGCGGTGACTTGTTCCTGCTTCTTTCTGCGGATGACTATCTTCTGCCAGGCGCGCTGCACCGTGCAGCGGAACTGATGCGCAATTATCCGGATGTGGGGTTGGCGTTCGGGAACGCGATCATAGCGGAGCCAGACGGCACCATGAGCAAACGCGCTGATCCTCTCGGCGAAAATTACGTGCACGCCATGCAGATCTTGTCCGGTCGGCAATTCATGCAGTTGAGTGGAGCACGCAATCTCGTTCCAACGGCGACCGCTGTCGTGAGGACGGCGCTGCAAAAGCAGGTCGGCGGCTACCTGAAGGAACTGCCGCATGCCGGCGATATGGAAATGTGGCTGCGGCTCGCATCACATGCCGGCGTAGGGTTCATCAATGCTGATCAAGCAGTATATCGCCAACATTCCTCGAATATGTCGCTGCAATACTATGGAGAAAATATTCTCTCCGACCTTGTGCAAAGAAAAAAGGCCTTTGATATGCTATTTAGCCAAGCGGCCGATAGCCTGAGAAAAGATGAGATATTACGACGCTTTCTTGCCAGAGATCTCGGAAAACAGGCGCTTCGACAGGCTGGCATCGCATTCAACAATTTCGACGTTGCGACGGCCGTGGCTATTCAGCGTTTTGCATTGGAGGTTTCCCCTGATGTGCGAAATTCGTTGCCCTGGATCAAATTGGTCTGCAAGCAAACGATCGGTCCAAAGTGCTGGTACGCCTTGAATTCGATGCGGCGAAGAGTTGCAGCATGAACAGGCAGACCGGGCCGGGTTAGTTCATCCGCAAGTGCCGAAACAGCCGCCCATGTCGAGCGCTCGATCGTTGCTCACGCCAAGATCGCAGGAAGCGTAATAGAGCGCCCTCAAAAAACCCGGTGACGCATTTGCGCCACCGGGTGATTTGAGCAAAGAAACGTGGTTCCAGGAATGCTCCGACCAGCACGTATTCACGTTCATGCCGGAATAGTATTTTGGAACAAGTCGTTAAGCTTGAACACGACCTCCGTCCTGTTCGTTGCCTTGACCTTTTTCATGATGTTGCGAACATGAACCTTGACTGTGCTTTCTCGCAGGTTCAGTTCGTAGGCAATGATCTTATTCGCCTTCCCGCGGCGCAGTGCCGCGACGACTTCGGCCTGGCGATCCGTGAATATTCCGGCCAATGGATGCGCTGTCGGATTGTTCGACTGCATCAAGTGGCGCATGGCGAACAACGCGCTTGCGGGCACGAAAAGTCCTCCTGCGACCGATAGCGCAATCAGCTCCATGCAGACGCTAATGCTGACGGAGGCAGGTATGTATCCCTTTGCTCCGTAATCGATCGCCCTGACGATCTGGGCGAAGTCGTCGCTATCGGACAATATGATGACCGGTGTCGATACGAATTCCGACGAAAGAGCCTTGATCTGCTCCGAAACGACAGGGTCGTCGACCGTCTTGCCGCCGACGTTCAAGAGGATTGCCGAAAGCGGAGGATATTCTTCACGCTTTTGCTTCCACTCCTCAATCGATCCGAACGCCAGAATTACGAAATCCGCCGTGTGTGCGGCCATGCATTGCGCAAGGCAGTGCCGGTCAAGTTCCCTTTTATCGAGAATGACAAGCGAATGCTTTGACTTTGACGGTCCGGCAAGCGCTGTCGAACCATCGTCTATCTCCAACGGAAGAGATATGTTTTCCTGCCTGTGGCTTATATTTATTGTATCCAACGCCCTATCCTCCCAGCCTTTTTTACGCGGTACTTCAAAGTCGAATATCAAACCCCTCTGTAAATATGGGAGTTTAATAACCAGAAGTGCTAAACTATTAACACAGTTTCCAAGATGTTAAACTAATTAATAGTGGTTATCTCAACACATAAGTTCCACGCAAATATACAAATGGCTACATAGTTGAGAATGATCGATCTCGGCTAATTCATTTGTATGGCGGGGCGTCAGGTTGCTACATATATATAGTCGAATGCGCTAAACCCATGTAAACTATGCCCGTCCTCGACGTGGAGGATCAGGATCGCTCGGCGCGTGACCTGTCGCCGCCGATGGTCGATGGTCATAGACGTTCGCATGCGCTCGTCATCCGATTTTCGTAAGCAGATACGCCTTTAGGTGAATGAGCTTCAACGTTTTGTTTCTTTACTCAGATGAAGAAAACAATTCTTTTTGAAGGGAAGGAAATATTTGCTCTGACGAAACGAAACCTTGGATGCATTCTTGCGATGGCCGGTTTCACCCACGTCAGGGCCTGTTGAAGCGTAGGGGGCGAGTTGGGATGATTGCATCGAACGTCAACCTGGGTGACGGCTGCGTTATCCACCATCGGGATCTTGTGAATCTCTACGGCTGTACGATAGGCGCGGGAACGCGCATCGGCACCTTCGTTGAAATCCAGAAAAACGTCCTCGTCGGAAAAGACTGCAAGATCTCCAGCCATTCCTTCCTTTGTGAAGGCGTGACGCTGGAGGACGGCGTTTTTATCGGCCACGGGGTCATGTTCACCAATGATACCTACCCGCGCGCCGTCAATTCGGACGGCAGTCTGCAGACGGAGGCCGATTGGGTCGTCATCCCCACTCTGGTCAAGCGCCACGCATCGATCGGCAGCAACGCCACCATTCTGCCCGGCGTGACCATCGGCGAGGCCGCACAGGTCGGCGCCGGCGCTGTCGTAACGAAGGATGTGCCTGCCGGCGCCATTGTTGCCGGCGTTCCGGCGAGAATCACCGGTCGCGTTCATGACCGGTCAGTTGACATGCAAGTGTTGGGAGGAATGCGATGATCGGCATTGCTGTAGTTGGGTATGGGTATTGGGGCCCGAACCTGGTTCGTAACATCTCTGAAGCGGCCGGCGCGCAGCTCCTTTCAGTTTGTGATCTCAACGTCGAACGGCTGGCGGCTGTGAAAAGCCGGTATCCGGCGGTGACGATCACCGACAATTTCGAGGAAGTTCTGCGCGATCCGAGAGTGGATGCAATCGCCATCGCAACCCCGGTCTCGACCCATTTCAAGCTCGCAATGCAAGCGATGATGGCCGGAAAGCATGTCTTCGTCGAAAAGCCGATGGCATCGACGACGGAGGAAGCCGCCCGGATGGTCGAGGAGGCCGCGCGCAGACGCCTCGTGCTGGCCGTGGATCATACCTTCGTTCACACCGGCGCCGTCCGCAAGATGCGCGAACTGGTCGAAAGCGGCTTGGGCGACTTGTATTACTACGACTCGGTTCGGGTCAATCTGGGGCTCTTCCAGCACGATGTCAGCGTTATCTGGGATCTCGCGGTGCACGACCTGTCCATCCTGGACCATGTTGTGCAGGAAAGGCCGGTGGCTGTGTCTGCGACGGGCATGAGCCACGTGCTCGGTGAGCCGGAGAACATCGCCTATCTGACGCTTTTCTTCGAAAGCAAGCTTATCGCCCACATCCACGTCAACTGGCTGGCGCCGGTCAAGGTGCGCCGCACGCTGATCGGCGGCAGCAACAAGATGGTCGTCTACGATGATCTGGAGCCCAGCGAAAAGATCAAGGTTTACGACAAGGGCATCACGCTGAACCCGAATTCCCAGGCCTACGGGGAGAAGGTGCATCAGATGATGGTCGGCTACCGCAGCGGCGACATGTGGGCGCCGAAGCTCGATATGACCGAAGCGTTGAAACGCGAGCTGGATCAGTTCGTCGATTGCATCGAGCAGAGCTCGCGGCCCATTACCGATGGCCAAGCCGGGCTGCGCGTTGTTCGCATCCTTGAATCCGCAAGCCGGTCGCTCGCCCAGCGCGGTCGCATCATTGAGCTCGAAGAGGCGAGGCGCATTGCATGATCCCGTTCCTGGACCTCAAAGCACAATATCAATCGATCAAGAGCGAAATCGACGCCGCCGTGCTCGGCGTGCTCGGCTCGGGACAATACATACTGGGCGAGGAGGTCGCCCGGCTCGAGCAGGAATTCGCGGATTATTGCAACGTCAAACATGCGATAGCCGTCAACACCGGGACGAGCGCCCTGCATCTGTCGCTGCTCGCGGCAGGTGTCGGCCCCGGCGATGAAGTCATCACCGTGCCGTTTACCTTCGTCGCGACCGTGTCGGCGATCTGCTACGCAGGTGCACGACCGGTGTTCGTCGATGTGGAGCCCGTGACGCTGACGATGGATCCGGCTCAGCTCGAGGCAAAGATCACTCCCCGAACCAAGGCCATTATTCCCGTCCATCTCTACGGTCAGATGGCCGATATGGACGCGATCAAAGCGATTGCCGACCACCACCGGATACCGGTCATCGAGGACGCCTGCCAGGCACATGGAGCGCAGTATAAAGGCGCGCGCGCCGGCAGCATCGGCGCATCCGGCTGCTTCAGCTTCTATCCCGGCAAGAACCTCGGCGCCTGCGGCGAGGGCGGTATCGTCGTCACGAACAGCGACGATCAGGCCAAGACGATGCGCATGCTGCGCGACTGGGGTCAGGAACAGCGTTATCACCATCTGCTGAAGGGCTTCAACTACCGCATGGATGCCATTCAAGGTGCGATCCTGCGCATCAAGCTCCGGCACCTCGAAGCCTGGACCGAAGCGCGGCGCTCCCATGGCCGCCGCTATTCGCTGCTGCTCGGCGGTTCGCCGAATTTGAGGACGCCTGTCGAAGTCGCCGACCGGCGTCACGTCTACCACGTCTATGCCATCAGAAGCCGCGATCGCGACGAGCTTCAGCGCGGGCTGAGCGCGGAGGGCATCCAGTCCGGGCTGCACTATCCGATTCCCGTTCACCTGCAGAAGGCCCATGCCGACCTTGGGTACCAAGCTGGCGATTTCCCAATCTCGGAAGCCGCCGCACGGGAGGTGCTCTCGCTGCCGATCTATCCCGAGATGCCGGCGTGGCACGTCGATCAGGTGGCCGCTGCGCTGGAGTACGCCTATGTCAGCTAGTCGTGCCGGCGAGGCCCGGGTCGTGCAGGCGGTCCATGGCCGTCATGAAAGGCCGGCGGACCCGGCCTACCAGGCTGGGTTGGCCGAAGAACTCAGGCAATCTTATGGGCGTGCCGGCCTGATTGAGCTCTACGGTCGATTCGCGGCCGGGGACGGTGTCATCGATACTCTGATGCGAAAGGCCATCTGGCAAGCGATCGCGCGAAGTTGCGGCGCAGGATTGCAGGTTGCAGGCGGTGCCGGTTTCAAGCATCCGGAAACATTCGAAATCGGCAATGGCGTGTTTATTGGCGCCCAGGCCTATATCCAGGGACGCTTCGACGGTACCTGCGTGATCGGCGACAATGTCTGGATCGGGCCGATGGCCTATTTCGACGCGCGCGATCTGGTGATCGAGGATTGTGTCGGCTGGGGACCTGGCGCCAAGGTGCTTGGCTCCAGCCACACGGCCCTGCCGGTCGATGTGCCGATCATCCGCACGGATCTCGAAATCAAGCCGGTCCGTATCGGCGCGTGGGCCGACATCGGAACCAACGCCACAATCCTTCCCGGAGTGACCGTCGGCAAAGGCGCGATCGTCGGTGCGGGCGCTGTTGTCGTCTCAGATGTCGAGCCGTTTTCAGTTGTCGCCGGCGTGCCGGCGAAGTTCATACGCTGGCGCACGGAGGCTGATCCTGTGCTGGATATATCGCATGGAGGAAGATCGTGAGAAATCAACGGGTGCTCATTACCGGCGGAGCCGGCCTGATCGGGTCGCATATTGCCGATCTCGTTGCATTGGAAAAACCGCGTGAGATCATCATTCTCGACAACTTCGTGCGCGGACGCCGGGATAATCTCAGTACGGCAATAGCCAGCGGGTACGTTAATATCATCGAGGGAGATATCCGCGACAGAACGCTTCTGGCAAAAGTCTTCGAAGGCGTCGATATCGTGTTCCATCAGGCCGCCATCCGCATCACGCAATGCGCGGAAGAGCCACGACTGGCTTTTGATGTCCTTGCGGAGGGCACGTTCAATGTTCTCGAAACTGCCGTCAAGGCCGGTGTTTCGAAGGTGGTCGCTGCTTCCTCGGCTTCCGTTTTGGGGCTGGCCGAGAGCTTTCCCACAACCGAAGAGCATCATCCCTACAACAACCGGACGATCTACGGCGCGGCGAAGGTATTCAACGAGGGGCTGATGCGCAGCTTCGCGGAAATGTACGGTCTGCGCTATGTCGCGCTCCGTTATTTCAACGTCTACGGGCCGCGCATGGACGTCTACGGCGCCTATACGGAGGTTCTGATCCGTTGGATGGAGCGTTTGGCGGCGGGAATGCCGCCCCTCGTCTACGGGGACGGCAGCCAGACGATGGACTTCGTCGATGCCCGCGACATCGCCCGCGCTAACATTTTGGCGGCGAAAAGCGATGTCACGGACGAAGTGTTCAACGTCGCGAGCGGCAGGGAAATAAGCCTGCTGCAACTCGCCAAGATGCTGAGCGACATTATGGGCTCCTCACTTGAGCCGGAGCATAAAGAAGCCCGCACGGTCAACGGCGTGACTCGTCGTCTTGCCGATATCAGCAAGGCCGAACGGCTCCTCGGCTTCAAGGCGGAGATCTCCATGGAGCAAGGACTTCGTGATCTCGTTGCCTGGTGGCAAATGCAGACCGACGCAGGGGGGCAGGCAGCATGAGTTCATCTCAATCTACAATACTGGCGACAATCCCGGTCGCCAAACCCGTCCTCGGGGAGGAAGAGGCTGAGGCTGCGCGCCGCGTTATTCTGTCGGGATGGGTGACGCAGGGGCCGGAGGTCGCGGCTTTCGAGCGTGAATTCGCTGCCTTTGTGGGCGCCGCGCATGCTTGCGCCATGTCCAACTGCACAACTGCGTTGCATCTGGCGCTGAAGGCGGTCGGCGTATCCGCCGGTGATGAAGTCGTGACGGTCAGCCATTCTTTCATCGCGACGGCAAATGCGGTTCGATACTGCGATGCGGTGCCCGTTTTCGTTGATATCGAAGACGATGGTTACAACATCGACGCCAGTCTGATCGAAAGGGCAATCACGCCCCGCACCAAGGCAATTCTCTGCGTGCATCAACTCGGCATGCCTTGCGATCTCCGCGCTGTCGTCGAGATCGGCAAGCGCCATCAGATACCGGTCATCGAGGATGCCGCCTGTGCGACGGGAAGCGAAATCCTGTGGGATGGGCGTTGGGAAAAGATCGGCAAAGCGCATGGCGACATTGCGTGCTTCTCCTTCCACCCCAGGAAGGTCGTCACCACGGGCGATGGCGGCATGCTGACCACGGCCAATCCCGAATATGACCGGAAGTTCCGGCTCTGGCGCCAGCACGGCATGAGCGTCACCGATGCCGTTCGTCACGGGTCGAAGCAGGTCATCTTCGAAGACTATGACGAGTTGGGTTTCAATTACCGGATGACCGATCTTCAGGCGGCCGTCGGACGCGAGCAATTGCGGCGGCTGCCGGGGTTGGTTGCCCAGCGCAGGCTGCTTGCCGAGCAATATTGCGAACGTCTGCAGACGATTACCGGGCTTTCCCTGCCGGCCGAGCCGCGCTGGGCTCGCAGCAACTGGCAGAGCTTCTGTGTGAGATTGCCCGATACGGTCGACCAGAGGGCCGTCATGCAGACGCTGCTCGATCAGGGTATCTCGACGCGGCGTGGTGTGATGAACATTCACCTGGAGGGAGCCTATTCAGGTGAGAGCTCCTATCGCGCAGCCTCGAGCCTGATGCGAAGCGTATCTGCGCAGCAGCAAACCATCATCCTGCCGCTTTATGCCCAGATGACGGTGTCTGACATGGACCGGGTTGTCGAGGCACTTCGCGCCGCCGTTGCGGAAGCGACCGTCGGAGCGGCTGCCGTGCAACCTGCCAGGGATGTTGCTCTCGCCTGAACAATCGGCATAACGAAGAATGCGCGCATCTTCGGATGCGCGCATTGTTCGTTATGCTGATTTCGTGATCCATCCGCGGATGATTGCCGGCACGGATTCCGGCGGAAGCAGGTCGATCAGCATGCGCAGCGAATAGAGCCCGCAGAGAACGACGGCGACGAAGCCGATCGCCGTCGCCGGCCATAGCGGCAAAATCGAGAACATCAGGAATACCAGTCCCGATGCAGGCAGGAACAGCAGCGCATGTCTGCGATTGGCGGCGGACCAGCGAAAACCGGTCAGCCTCCGCACGATCACATAGATCAGGATGCTGTGCCAGACATAGAGGCCAAAAAACGCCATGCCGGCGCCGCGCGTACCGAACAGCGATACGAAGAGCCAGGCAAGCCCGACATGCACGACTGCCGCCGCAACCTCCGTCCAGAAGAAGATCGCCTGGGTACGCTTCGCCACGACGATGAAACCCATCGGCCAAGCAATGATCCGCAGCATCATTCCGAGGCAGATCCAGCGCAGAAGCTCGACTGCCCCATGAAATTCAGCCGAATAGAACAGGCTCATCATCAGCGGCGCGAGCGTCAGCGTGCCGAGCAGGCCGGGGCCGGCGAGCAGCATGCTGATTTCCGCCTGTTCATTGACCAGCCGATTGCATTCGGCACTGTTGTCGATCGTTGCGGTCAGGCGCGGATAGAAATCCGTCCCCATGGCCTGCAGGATGAAACCGGCGTATAGACCGCCGAGGCCCCAGGCCGCCTGATACAGTCCGGCCGCCATGACGCCGCCCTCCTTCAGCACGATGAGACGGATGGCATAGGCCGCACCGAAGGTCAGAAGTCCGCTTGCCATGAAGACGAAACCGAGCCGGAGCAGCGCCGACACCTCCCGGCTGAACTGGCGCGCCGGCATTGGGGATGGATGCGGGAAGATCCGCCGGCTGTACCACCAGGTCGGAAGGATCGAGGCAGCTGCAATGACCACGAGCGACGGTGCGATCGCCTGGACCCCGAACAGGTAGACCAGCGGGATACTCACGGCCGTACCGATGAGCCCGGCAAGCACGTTGATGCGGGCAAGATCGGCAATGCCGCGCAGGCCCTGAATCAATGCGCTCTGCCCCGCAGACACCAGCCGGAAGAAAACGGCGAGCGACAGCAGCACAATGCCGCCGACGTGCTGGAAATCACCGAAAGTGAAACTTGAGACAGGATATGCCAATGCGGCGAGAAGAACCGCCCCAAGCAGCGCCAGCACCACCGATATGCGTCTCAGCACGGTTGCCGACTGGGCAATCCTCGCTGAGTCGCCGGTGCCGGCTGCCTCAGCGACTTGGCGCACGCCACTGCCGCCGACGCCCAGACCCGCGATAGACTGCGCGATATCGACAATCGAGCTATAAAGGCCCATAAGCCCGATGCCCTCAGGCCCGAGCAGGACGGCCATCGCCTTGTTTCTGATAATGCTGAGTGCGACATTCACGAGCGAAGCGCCGCCCATCAGCATCGTCGACTTGAGGATCTCGGTGTAGGTCTGGCTGCCGGGTGGGGTAATGCGCAAAGTCATCGGAAGCCCCCAGCCGTGTGTCCTGTGCCGGCGTTCAATCCCCGCCGCAGGCTCGATTGCAGCACATGCTTTTCGCTTATCACCGGCTTACCTGACTGATATGCGCCTCGGTCTGAGCAGGTAGAGCTGCGGCGTCTTCGGACGGCGCATCGGCGATGCTGCGGCTCCGGGTTACCCTGATCACGTCGCCCGGCGCTAACTCGGTCGTTTCCAAGGCCTGGAATTGAGTGACCTGTCCATTGTCCCGCCGGTTCACGACGAACGTCAGGGGGAGTTCGTCAACGCGGTTATTCACGTTGGCGCCGTTCGCCAGGTCTTCGAGAAGAAGTTGTTGCGTGGTGTCGCGCTTCAATTTCAGCTGATCGAGATTGGCTCTTTCCGCCTGCACCTCGGACGCGATCTCGCTACGGCGAGTGTCGGAAAGTCCCTCGAGACTGCGCGTCGTCTCGTTGGTTGCCTGGCGGCCCCGCATGATGGCGGTGACGAGGTCGAGCCGGTCGGAGCGATAGGTGGTGAGCAACCGTTCCAGATCCATCTGGCGTGAGCTGATTGTCAGGCCCTTCTGGACCAGCGTCTTCACGCTCGTCAGTTGCTCCTCGACCGACTGGATATTGTCATCCGAGCCTTTCAGCTTTTCTTGCATTGTTTCGATTTCCGCCGTCAAGAGATTGCGCAATTCGACGAGCGCCACCGACTGTTTGTCCAGTGCGTTTGCACGGGCCTGAAAAATGACCCGCTCCTCCTCGTAGATACTCTCGGCATATTGCCGATCGGCAGCGGGCGGCGGATCGAAGGCGATCTCTTTCTTCCCGGCCATCTCCGCTTGCAGCCGCGCGAGTTTTGCCGAACCGCGCAGCAGCGAATGGTCGATCTCCCGCAAGTCGCCGGCAAGCCTGATCGTCTGCGATTGCTGCTGTGCCGCAGCCCGCAACGGGCCGCCGCTCATGGCCAGGGATTGCAGGACGCTGAGGCCAGAGCGAAACTTGTATTCTCCCGGCGCTACCACGTCTCCGACGACGTAAATGGAGGGATAGTCGAGGATATCGATGGTCACCGCAGGCGCCTGGGCCAAACCCATCTTCGCTTGAAGGCGCTTGGCAATTTCGCTGGTAAGGCCCGCATTATCCAGATTTCCAACCGACAGCGACCCCAGAAAGGGTAGGGAGACCGTACCTGCATCCGAAACCGTATAGTCGCCGCCAATCCCGTCCCATCGCTCAAACTGGCCTTTGGACTGGATCCATTGGACGATTGTCAGGCGGATTCTCGTTTGTGGCGCCAAGGGGGAGCTGTCGGCGACAGCAGACGGCACCGCTCCGGCGAGAAAGGCGAGTGTGCTGATGACAAACGTCGCGCGAAAGAACACGCGAGGGGCGCGGTGCGATAGATTCATATGCATGTCTCGCCTGCAAACATTCTTACACGGACGCTGATACGATTACCTTGAACTCTGCTCGAACGCCGGAACCAAATTCCGAAGCTGCATCGCCAGTGTGCAGTCTGGCGAAGCCTTGAGGAAGGTGGAGGTCGTTTGCTTTGCCACATCAATATTGATGAGGTGGGGAGGGTGCTTCAGCCTAAATTGAGTAGAAACATGTATCGTCGGTGCCGCACACAGGCGTTGTCGCGCAAAATCAACAGGTTCTGCACGCAGAAATAGGCGCGCTCGCTTCGGTGAAGCGCAACCCCTCGGCAGCGCCTGTATGCTCCGGATCGCCGATCTTACCGCACGATGACCCACCGCTTCGCTCTCTTCGCGGCTGCGAGCCTTGCACAGGAAACCGCAATCTCCGCCATCACGCATCTGATCCATCGCGCGGGCGCGCAACACGGCCGCTTGCCAAAAGGATGCCGCCAGTAGAGCGAAAGGAGTAGGATATACTCTGCTAATTTTCGACTATACTTCAGAACTTCGCGTTTAAGCGATATAGATTCGACCCTGACAATCTCGCGAGGTACCTGCCATGTATCGCAACGCTCGCCGGTGGACTTCGCGCTCACTCCTGCTGGATTCGCTGGTCCCCCGATGGTTGACTGTCGGCGGAAAGGAAAGGCCGCGCAAGCCGGCCGGAAAGCAAGGGGATGATGCCCAACTCGCGGCAGGGGTGCAAACGGCGGATGGAAACAAGCAGGCTCCCCTTGTCGGCGATCCCCATAAGGACGCGGCGCTCAACAAGCACGACGTTGGGCAGATCGCGGGCGTGGACGGTGACTCTGACGGTCGGGCCGACGACGGCGTTGTAGCGCCGCCCTTGCCCGACGCTTTCACAGTCAATCGCGAAATCGGAAAGCGAAGCGCTAATAGAGCCGCGTCCGTACTGTCAGTTCATATGCCGGATTTTGCCCCTTTCGAGGGGAACGCGCACGGACTTGCATTCGGGTCGGCATCACCCCTTTACCGCACCTACGCTGGAATGAACCTCATAGGCGACGATCCTTTGGCGCCATATCTGCCGCAAAGCCCTTCACCGACCTCGTCGGGCCACGATTCTGCCGCCGTCGCCAGCGAGCGTGCGCACTCGGGCAAAGTCGTCATTCTCGAATCGACGCCGTCGGCGCAGTCGACCGTGCAGCATGCTGGTGCAAATGCCCTGGCGGTTGGCATGCCCTTTGGTGTGTGCGGGTGCGGCTACTATACGTCCCCCACACGGATTCTCGATTACGCCCATAGCGGCGCCCTGCTTCAGCAAGATGGTCAGTTGCCGGGATCAAAGCTGACCGACGGACCGGACTATGCGGAGGCGATCAAGAAGGCCATCGGAGCCTCGGTCAGCGACCCGCTTCTCGATCGTAGCCTGTCTCCTCTCTCAGGCTGGCGCGGAACCGCAACGTGGACAGAATCAACGGCCCTGAACGGATCGTTGCCAGGCGGCGGAGAGACCGGAAAGGGCACTACCACGAAGGGTGTCGGCACCCTTTCCGGCTCGGTGACGACGCCGTCTCCACCTTCTGCGCAGCGATCGTTGACGACGCAAAATCTGGCGGCCGCTGCGGCGGCGGCCAGCAACGCGATCGTCCTGGAAAACCAGAAGCAGGGCAACCCGGAGAGCGAGTGGGGTATCGACGGTGCCGGCAGCACCAACATCGAAGGCTTTGCGACCGACATCAGCGTCGACAACGGCAAGACGATCAACTTCAAGATCAACACGAATTCTACCAACTACCGGATCGATATCTATCGACTCGGCTACTATGGCGGCATGGGCGCGCGCAAGGTCGCGACAATGCAGCATACCGGATTGCAGACCCAGCCCAGTCCGTTGCGAAATGCGACGACCGGCACGGTCGATGCCGGCAACTGGGCGGTTTCGGCTTCGTGGACCGTACCTGATGATGCTGTCTCAGGCGTCTACATCGCCAAGCTTGTGCGCCAGGATGGCACCTCTGGCGAAAATCAAATCCCGTTCATCGTGCGCGACGATGCCAGCCACAGCGACATTGTCTTCCAGACCGCAGACGAGACCTGGCAAGCTTACAACGGCTGGGGTGGCGCAAACTTCTATGGCGGCAACGGCCCAGCGACGGGCCAGGGCGCTGGTCGCGCCTATGCCGTCAGCTACAACAGGCCGATTGCAACCCGCGGCGGGGTCGGCACCTATGCCGGCCCGCAGGACTATCTGTTCGGCGCCGAATATGCTGGCATCTACTGGCTGGAACAGAACGGTTATGACGTCTCCTATATGTCGGGTGTCGACGTCGACCGCTATGGCAGTCTCCTGCTTAATCACAAGACCTATATCGATGCCGGGCACGACGAATACTGGTCGGGACAGCAGCGGACCAATGTCGAAGCCGCGCGCGACGCGGGCGTCAACCTGATGTTCTGGAGCGGCAACGAAGTCTATTGGCGCACCCGTTGGGGCAACGCCTACAGCGCCGACGGCACGCCCTATCGCACACTTATCTCCTACAAGGAGACATGGGCGCCTGGCAGCAGCATCGACCCTTCCAACGAATGGACGGGCACCTTCCGTGATCCGCGTCTCAGCCCACCTGCCATCGGCGGCGGAAACCCGGAAAACTCGCTGACCGGGCAGTTGTTCAAGGTCGACGATGTCGGCAGCAATCTCGCCGCGATCACCGTCGGATACGACGACGCCAACCTGCGCTTCTGGCGCAATACGAGCGTCGCCAATCTTCAGCCTGGCCAGACGGCAACGCTCACCAAGAACTATCTTGGTTACGAGTGGGATGAAGCGACTGACAACGGCTTCGATCCGGCTGGTCTCGTCAAGCTCTCATCGACGACGCTTCCGGTCAGCACCTACCTGCTCGACTACGGAAACACGACCGGCAATGCGACTGCGACCCACAATCTGACGCTTTATCGGGCGCCCAGCGGTGCGCTGGTGTTCGGCGCCGGTACCGTCTACTGGACGTGGGGCCTGAGCGACAATCATGACAATCAGGCGACTGCGACCGATCCCCGCGTGCAGCAGGCTATGGTCAATCTGCTGGCCGATATGGGCATTCAGCCCGGGACGCTGCAATCCGGGCTCGTTGCGGCAACGGCTTCGGCGGATCATACTGCACCGACTTCGGTGATCACGGTGCCCGCCACGGCGGCCGTTGGATCCACCGTGACGATTACCGGCACAGCTACCGATTCAGGAGGCGGGGTTATCGCCGCGGTCGAGGTCTCGACCGACAACGGGGCGAGTTGGCATCCAGCGACCGGCGATGAGAACTGGACTTATAAGTGGTCGCCGCAGACCGCGGGCACCTACACCATCCGATCTCGCGCAGTGGACGACAACGTCAACCTGGAAACACCCTCGACGGGTCGAACGGTCACCGTCAGCGGGCCGAATTACACCTCTCTCTTCGGTGCAGCGACACCGGCGGTGATCAACACCAACGATACCTCGGCCGTTGAACTCGGCGTGAAATTCCAGACCTCCTTGGCGGGCACCGTCACCGGCATTCGTTTCTACAAGAGCGACCTCGATACGGGAACGCATACAGGTTCACTATGGTCGAGCACTGGTACACGGCTTGCGACCCTCACCTTCACGAACGAGACGACCAGCGGCTGGCAGACTGCCTATTTCACCAGTCCGGTGTCACTGACAGCCGGGCAAACCTACACGGCGTCTTACCACACGAATACCGGTCATTATTCCACGACCACCAACTACTTCACCTCAAATGTGACCAGCGGTCCGCTGACAGCACCGGCCAGCGGCAATGGTGTCTACCGCTATGGCAACAACAGTCAGTTCCCCACGACCACATTCCAGTCGACGAATTATTGGGTCGATGTGATGTTTACCACGCCGAGCTCGAACACGACGCCGACGGCGGTTGCCGATGCGGGCGATGCGACCGAGAAGGGTGGCGTGGCCAACGGTTCGGGCGGCGTGGTTGCCAGCGGTAAC
>NZ_JACIAO010000011.1:0-281239 GCF_014194045.1 Rhizobium sp. BK456 | reverse complement strand
CGCTGCCGTCAGAGACGTCTTGCCGTGGTCAACGTGGCCGATCGTGCCAATGTTGACGTGCGGCTTGTTGCGCTCAAACTTACTCTTTGCCATTTGAATGCTTCCTGTGAACGAAATGGTGGGCCCCGGCGAACCGGTTTAGTGCCGCCGTTTAAGGCTTTCGGCGACATTGCGCAAGACTTAATTGCAGACGCCATTCTTGGTGTGACAGCGCATATGGGGGACAATTCGCCGGCTGCAAGGCGATTCGCCGGAATGCAGGGGAAAATCACTGAAATCCTTGCAGAAAATCGCGTGGACGGCGGGAGATGAAGCACGGGCGCCCGGGGCCGAGCGCCCTCGCCTGTCAGTCGAGAGCCGCTGTCGCCAGCCTGTTCCGAAAGATCTACGCGCGGAATTATCGCGGCAGCATCGGGCCCATGAACGAGCTTTGGAGAACTGGAGCGGGTAGCGGGAATCGAACCCGCGTATTCAGCTTGGAAGGCTGCTGCTCTACCATTGAGCTATACCCGCGGGGTGGTCCGATCCGATGACGAATGGTGGAGAGAGTTGGATTTGAACCAACGTAGGCTGAGCCAACGGATTTACAGTCCGTCCCCTTTAACCACTCGGGCATCTCTCCAGTTTTTCGTCCGGATCTAGAAGACCAAGTTTGTCAGACTTCGAAGCGATGCCGCCCGTCGTCTGCGCCGCGTATATGACCGGAGCATTTCAGTCTGTCAACACGATGACAACGGAAAAAACACGAAAAATTTCATTCGCCACCGAAAGCCGGCATATGAAAGAAAGCCTATGCGGCGGCGAGCGCCATGGCTATAAAGCCGCATGAGCAAAGACAAAAAACCTGGCGGCAAGGCCGCGACAGACGCATCGGCCAAGGATACGCACTACGCCACGCTGCGGCGCGCCCACCGTGACGCAAAGCGCGAACGCGGCGAGATTCCGACCCCTCAGCCGCAGAAACGCAGGCGCGGGGCTGAGGACTGGAAGCCGCCGGCGCTGGCGCCCGACCAGGTGCATCTCTATGGCCTGCATACGGTGCGCGCCGCCCTCGACAATCCCGAGCGCAAGAAGATCAAACTCTTCGTGACGCAGAACGCGCTGGCGCGGCTCGAAGTCGACGTCGAAACGCTCGGCATTCCCTTCGAGATCGTCTCGCCGCAGGAGATCGACAAGGTGCTCGGCCCCGAGGCGATCCATCAGGGCGTCATGCTGGAAACACGGCCGCTGCCGGTCCGCCGGCTCGAAGCGCTGAAGGACAGCCCTCTCCTGCTCGTCCTTGACCAGGTCACCGATCCGCATAATGTTGGCGCGATCATGCGCTCGGCCGTCGCGTTCAATGCCGGCGCCGTCATCACCACCCAGAGACACAGCCCGACCGAGTCAGGCGTGCTCGCCAAATCAGCCTCCGGCGCGCTGGAACTGATACCTTATATACAGGTGACCAATCTCGCCGATGCGCTCGGTGAACTGCACAAGCTCGGCTTCTCCACCATCGGCCTCGATTCGGAAGGACCTGCGGCGCTCGAGGGCACGTTTTCGGGTGAGAAAGTGGCGCTGGTGCTCGGCTCCGAGGGCAAGGGGCTTCGCCAGAAGACGCGGGAAACCGTCAACGCACTTGCCCGTCTCGACATGCCCGGCGCGATCAAATCGCTGAACGTCTCGAATGCGGCGGCGATCGCGCTTTATGCGGCGCGGCTTTACCTGAAGGCATAGGCTGATCCGCATACGAGCGGCGACAAGGGGGACTGTCATGATCCGTTTGGTCTTTCCGCTCGCGGCTTGCGCAGCCGCCCTCCTCCTCTGCGGCGTGGCGTATGGGCAGGATATCGATCCCGATATCCTCAGAGCACAGGCAGGGACCTACCTCGTCGCGCCGGAAGACGGGCGCGCGGGATGCAGGATGACGCTCGAAACCGACATGGCGATCGGCGGCTATTCGATTTCCGGGCAGGAGGCCTGCACCAAGCCGTTACCATCACTCGCGGATGCCTCTGCGTGGAATTTCGACGGCAATGGCGGCATCATCCTGATCGATCCGACGCGCAAGGTGCTCGCCCGTTTCCTCGAAAAGGAGGGCTCTCCCTTGAAGACGGAAGACGGCAAGCTTTACCTGCTGACCGCCGCCCCCGACGGCGTCGATCACCTGCCGACCTTCGACAGCCTTGCCGGGACGTGGACAATGCAGCGGCCGGACGGAGCAAGGCTTTGCGGCGTAACGCTCGACAGCAATGTCGGGACGGACGGCAACGCGCCATTGTCACTTTCCGGTGACTGCGCTGCCAATGTCGCCAAGCTCAAGCTTGCGGTCTGGCATATCGAGGGTTTCGCCCTCACGCTGATGGGCGGTGACGGCTCGTCGCTCGGATTCGACATGCGCAGCGACGGCAATTTCGACAAATCGAAGCAGGAAGGCGGCAAGCCGCTTTCGCTTGTACGTCGCTGATCCCCACTCAGTCAGGCGTCCTGCAAGTGGTCGGGCCGTCCATCGGCTGTCGCGTCGTATCGCCGGCCGCATAGGCAAGCTCGACGGGATAGACGACCACGCTCGGCAGTTTCTCGATTTCGCTGGCGTGGTCGGGGCTGCGTTTGATTTCCGCCTTGTAGGCCGCGGCGCAATCCGGCAGTTGCTTCGGCGCCAGGCCGGTCTCGGCGGCAATCGCTTTCGCGCAGTCGGCACCTTCGTGGTAGAGCGAGCAGGAAGCGGTGTAGACGCGGCCAAAATCGAGTGTCAGCTCCCCCTTCCCGCTCCTGATCGCGGCAAAATCGTCGCCATCGAGGGAATCGTCGAGCAGTCGCTCGCCCGTCGCCGCATCGTAGACGACGAAGGGCAGCCCGCCGTTCCACCCGTCCGCCGCCCGGAAGAAGACGAAACCGGCGCTGACACCCATGAGATATCCGGCGGTATCGTCCGCGATCACCCGCTCGCGCTCGCTTGTGCGCTCACAAGGCGCATCGGCGGCAAGCAGCGCCAGCTTTTCGGCGCCGACCTCGCCGAGATCGACCTCCTTGACCACGAAGGCCGGATAGTGGCTGCAGGTGATCTTCGGCTTTGCATCGGGATTGAGCTCATCCTTCGGCAACGCGACGACATCCACTTTTATCGGCTTGTCGAAAGCTCGCGCATTATCAGAGGCTCCGGCGAACGAGATGAATGCCGCGACAACGACCGATGCTCTAACCGTCCGTTTCATGACCGTCCCCAACTGTTTCAGGCATCCCTGACACAGTTCAACCCGGTGCGACAGAGGGAAAACGCAAGCCTGAGATAGCCGGGCAAGGCTCGACCGATGCCGGAGAAGTTCGATTTTGCCTTGGAAAGACCTCCTGGACCACTATGATCGGGCGATGACCGATCGCAACGACCGGTCGGAAGCAAGAAGGAACGATCCCGTCATGGCTATTCGACCGCTGATTTTCGGTATCCTCTTCATCGCGGTCTTCGTCGGGATCATTCTCAGCATTATATGGGTGGACACCTCGCATCCGATCCACCAGCCCGATCCCCTGTCGCCGACGGCGCCGGGCCCTGCGACGCCGGGAACGGTGCAATAGATCCGGCAGGAACGCGGATGGCGATCACGCGTTAATCCCGGAATCGAACGAGGATTGAACGCTTATGCGCATAATGATCGCCGTCGTCGCCTTCATGGTCGTCTCCGTGCTCAGCATCGCGATACTGTCGCCGTCCGGCGCCGGCCAGACCGGCAATGGCGGCAGGATCGAGGCGAGCGTCAACGAGCCCCTTACACATTAAAAACGGCCCGGATGATTTCCGGGCCGATCACCCTCAGCTGCGATAGAGCCAGAAAGGGATAGCGCGATCGCGATGGCGCCACTCGCGGCGTTCCTGCCAACGCTCGGCACGCCACCGCCGCCAGCGGCGGTCATCGTCGCGCCAGTCGGACCGGCGCCAATTGCGGTCGTCGCGCCAGCCACGGTCGCCGCGCCAGTCACCGTCATCACGCCAACGGTCGCCCCGCCAGCTATCATGAATTTGGACGATATCGCCTTGGGCGGCCGTCACACCCGGCCGTTCGGCCGGCATGGCGGAAGCAGGTGCAAGCGATGCGAAAGCCGCACCGGCGGCAATGGTTGCGGTGAGAATAATGTGTGCGAGCTTCATGGCTGCTTCCTCATTGATGATGAGGAGACAATGCGCCGGAGCGGCTGAACTGCCGCTGAAGCAACCCTTCAGCCAGGGTTCATCCAGGGACAGCGTATCGGAGAATAAGAATGGTGCCCCCGCCAGGGTTCGAACCCGGGACCCCCTGATTACAAATCAGGTGCTCTACCAACTGAGCTACAAGGGCAATAGGTGCCCAACTAGCAGATTCTATGATTCTGTAAAGAAAAATTCGTGTCTATGCGGAGAAGTCGGCCGCCCTCAAACGCTTGGCGATAGAAAACGTCCTTGTCGCACCAGCCCTTTATCCGTTAGCTAGAGCAGCTTCACAAAGGGCATTGCATGGGCCGTTCATTTCAGACTCTTTCCTTTATCGCCTCGCCGACGACGGAGGCGCTCGCCGCGCGCGAGGAGTTGATTCGCATCTATGGCGACGTGCCGGCCGACGATGCCGATGTCATCGTCGCGCTTGGCGGCGATGGTTTCATGCTGCAGACGCTGCACAACACCATGAATTCCGGCAAGCTGGTCTACGGCATGAACCGCGGCTCGGTCGGCTTTCTGATGAACGACTATCGCAGCGAACAGCTTCAGGAGCGTATCTGCGTCGCTGTCGAAAACGTCTTCCGGCCGTTGCAGATGACGACGGCCAACGCCGATGGCACCAACTCGACGGCGCTCGCCATCAATGAGGTCTATCTTTTCCGTCAATCCTATCAGGCGGCGAATCTGAGGGTGACGGTGGACGGGCGCGTCCGCCTGGAGGAGCTGATCTGCGACGGGCTGATGGTCGCGACCCCTGCCGGATCGACGGCTTATAATCTTTCCGCCCATGGTCCGATCCTGCCGCTGGAGGCGCCGCTGCTCGCCATGACGCCGGTCAGCGCTTTCCGGCCGCGGCGCTGGCGGGGCGCACTGCTGCCGAACAAGGTGACCGTCGATATCGATGTGCTCGAGCCGGTGAAGCGGCCGGTGAATGCGGTGGCCGACAATACCGAGGTCAAATCGGTGCTGCATGTCCGCATTGCCCAGTCGGAGCATATGACCGCACGCATCCTTTCCGATCCCGACCGCTCTTGGTCCGACCGTATTCTCGCCGAGCAGTTCAAGGATTGAGACGATGGCTGTGCGACGGATATTGATGACCACGGTTTTCCTCATCGGATGGTCGGCCGCAGCCTTGCCGGCGCAGGATGCCATCCTGCCGGCATCGGTGATTTTCGCGACCAGCACCGGCTACTGGGAGGATGACGGCAACGCACCTGATGTCGAGCGGGCGCCGACAGGCGCCGAAAGTGTTGCCAGCCCGCAGGCAAAGGCCACGCAGCGCCACGGCTACTACAAGCTCTTTGCCGTGCGCCAGGCAGACAGGACCTCCAAGGTCTATCTCCAGCAGATTGCCCAGACCGAGACCGGCCCGACGATCGCTTCTACCGTCGAGTTGCAGGAGATCAGCGACCTGAAGCCTTATGTTACCGATATACGCCCCGAAAATTCGAACGGCATCATCAAGGAACCGGGGCTGTTCGCGACGATCTATCTGAAAACCGAGCCCAATGCCGAGCCGGATGGTTGGACCGTGCTGATCGACGAATTCGGCGACATTACCGTCGAAAAAGCGACGAATTGAACCACTGGGAATCGTTCGGGAAGGAGTAGAAGAGATGAAACTCGGCTACCGCGACGGCGTCCTTTACGACAAGAACAGGTCGAATTGGGACGCAAACGGCCCCAGACCGATCAGCTGGTCGCTGTGGTACCGCGCTGCCGATGAGGCGCGGGAAAGCGATACAACGGAAAGAAGCTGGTTCAAGAAGGCGGTCGTCGCCCGCGACGCACCCGTCCGGCCGGATGTCCGGTCCTATCCCCTCGTCCTGTTGTCGCATGGGACCGGCGGATCCGCGGCCGGACTGGAATGGCTAGCGCGACGGCTGGCCGATCGCGGATTTGCAGCACTCGGCGTCAACCATCACGGCAATACCGGTAACGAGCCCTATCGCGCCGAAGGCTTCGCCTGCCTCTGGGAGCGGGCGCCGGATCTGAGCTTCATGCTTGACCACAGCGATGAATGGCTCGGCAATCTCTCCTGTCATATCGATACAACCCGCGCGTTCGCCGCCGGATTTTCGGCCGGGGCCTATAGCGTCGCGCTGCTTCTTGGCGCGGTCGCCCAGTTTTCGCAATTCGAACCATCCAGAATGAAGCCGGGTGGCACGCGCGGACCAAGGGAATTTCCCGATCTTGCCGATCATATCCCGACCTTGCTTCGCAGCAGCGATGTGTTTCGCGATTCATGGTCGCGCATGTCGAAGTCCTACCGGGACGACAGAATCAAGGCCGCGCTCCTGTGCGCGCCGGGCCGGTCCGTTCTCGGTTTCAGCGAGGAAAGCCTGAAAGCTGTCGACGCGCCCGCCCTCATTCTGGTCGGCGACGCAGACAGGGCGGCACCGGCCGCGGAATGTTCGGCATGGCTGCATGCGCGGCTGAGACACAGCACTCTTAAAATCTTCGGCGGCGGCCTTGGGCATTACGTCTTCGTGCCTGAGGGCACCGCACTCGGCCTGGCCTTTGCGGCAGAGCTCTTTACCGATCCCCCTGATATCGAGCGCGCAGCCATCCATGATGAGACTGCCGATCTGTCGGCAGCGCTGTTCCAGCACAGCGCCGTCAAAGGGCTCGCCTGAGCATCAAAAAAGCCCCGTCTCCGGGGCTTTCTCGTCTCAATTCTGCTTTTGTCTATCAGTCCACGTCGTCAACGACTGCGTCGGCGGCGCCGCTGATGCGGTGGGCGAGAGCCGCTTCCATGAACTCGTTGAGTTCGCCGTCGAGCACGTCGTCCGGCGCGGTGCTGGCGACGCCAGTGCGCAGATCCTTGACCAGCTGGTAGGGCTGCAGCACGTAGGAGCGGATCTGGTGGCCCCAGCCGATATCCGTCTTGGAGGCGGCTTCGGCGTTGGCGGCGTCCTCACGCTTCTTCAGCTCGGCTTCATACATGCGGGCGCGCAGCATGTCCCAGGCCTTGGCGCGGTTCTTGTGCTGCGAACGCTCTTGCTGGCACTGCACGACGATGCCGGTCGGCATATGCGTGATGCGCACCGCCGAGTCGGTGGTGTTGACGTGCTGGCCGCCGGCGCCCGACGAACGATAGGTGTCGATGCGGCAGTCGCCTTCGTTGATCTCGATCTGGATCGAGTCGTCGACCACGGGATAGACCCAGATCGACGAAAAGGAGGTGTGGCGACGCGCGTTGCTGTCGTAAGGCGAGATGCGCACCAGCCGGTGCACGCCCGATTCCGTCTTCAGCCAGCCATAGGCATTGTGTCCCTTGACGAGCAGGGTCGCGGATTTGATGCCCGCCTCTTCGCCGTCATGAACTTCGAGAAGCTCGACCTTGAAACGCTGGCGTTCGGCCCAGCGGGTGTACATGCGCAGCAGCATGTTCGCCCAGTCCTGGCTTTCGGTGCCGCCGGCGCCTGAATGAACTTCGAGATAGGTGTCGTTGCCGTCGGCCTCGCCGGAGAGCATCGCTTCCACCTGGCGGCGCGCAGCCTCGGCCTTCAGGGCCCTCAACGTATCCTCGGCTTCCTTGACGACACCTTCGTCGCCCTCTTCCTCGCCGAGCTCGATCAGTTCGATATTGTCGTTCAGCTGTTGTTCCAGCTGCTTGACGCCGCTGATGCCGTCATCGAGTTGCTGGCGCTCGCGCATCAGCTTCTGCGCTTCGGTAGCGTCGTTCCAGAGGTTCGGATCCTCTGCCTTGTTGTTCAACCAGTCCAGCCGTCTTATCGCCTGGTCCCAGTCAAAGATGCCTCCTCAGCAGGGTGATAGCCTGCTTGGTTTCATCGACCACGTTTTCGATTTCGGCTCGCATTTTCCTGCTTTTCTGTAACGGTCTTCTTCAAATGCTGCTGAATAGAGACGCCCGCCGCGGATGTAAAGAGCCGCGGCGGGCGTTCAAAATTCGGCGACGGTCAGAACAGGCCGGGCGTGCCGGTCTGGACGGCCTGGTTTGCCTGCGGCGAGGTCTTCAGGATCTCTTCCGGCGCCATGGTGCTATCCATGCCGATGACGTTGAAGCTGTCGGCCGGGCCGGTGCCTGGTTTGAAGGCCTCGATGATGGTGTTCGGATCGCCGTCGACGGCGGCCATGCCGGTCTTGCGGTCGATCGAAATCAGGTTCATGCCCGGCGGGATGACGAACTTCGATTCCGGCGTGTCCTTGACGGCGGCCTGCATGAATTCGTTGAAGATCGGGGCGGAGAGACCGCCGCCGGTGCCGCCGCGGCCGAGCGGGCCAGGCGTATCGAAGCCCATATAGAGGCCGGCGACCAGATCCGGTGTGAAGCCGACGAACCAGGCATCCTTCTCGTCGTTGGTGGTGCCGGTCTTGCCGGCGACGTCGCGGCCGCCGAGATCGATCTTGCCGGCGGCGGTGCCGCGCTGAATGACGCCCTGCATCATCGAGGTGATCTGATAGGCGGTCATCGGGTCGAGAACGGTCTCGCGGTTGTCGACGACATTCGGCTCTTCCTGGTTCTGCCAGTCGCCGGCATTGCAGCCCTCGCACAGACGCTCCTCATGCTTGAAGATCGTCTTGCCGTAGCGGTCCTGGATGCGGTCGATCAATGTCGGCTTGATCTGCTTACCGCCATTGGCGATGACCGAATAGGCCGAGACCATGCGCAGCACCGTCGTGTCGCCAGCGCCGAGCGACATGGAGAGAACCGGCAGCATGTGATCGTAGATGCCGAAGCGCTCGGCATATTCGGCGACGATGTTCATGCCGAGATCGTTGGCGAGGCGCACCGTCATCAGATTGCGGGAATGCTCGATGCCCGAACGCAGCGTCGACGGGCCGCCGGATTCGCCGCCGTAGTTTTCCGGCCTCCAGACCTGGCCGCCCGAGACGATCTCGATCGGCGCGTCCATGATGACGGAGGCCGGCGTATAACCATTGTCCATCGCGGCGGCGTAGACGAAGGGCTTGAACGAGGAGCCCGGCTGGCGCATCGCCTGGGTGGCGCGGTTGAATTCGGACTGCGAATAGGAGAAGCCGCCGACCATGGCGAGCACGCGGCCGGTTTTCGGATCCATGGCGACCAGGCCGCCCTGCACCTTCGGCGGCTGCTGCAGGCGATAGGAGGTCGAGGCGTCGTCGCCGAGCTTTGCGACATAGACGACATCACCGGGGGCGACGGCGCCGACCGGCGATTTCGTGCTCTTGCGGGCGCTGTCGGCCGAACGGAAGGCCCACTGCATGTTCTTAGCGTCGATCGTGCCGCGTTGACGGTCGGCCGAAACCTTGCCGCTTCCATCCTTGGGTGGCTGCAGGCCGATATCGACGGTGCTGTCGGAGACGGCGAGCACGACGGCAAGCCGCCATTCCGGGACGTCGGCGAGCGCAGGAATATCGGCAAGCGCCTTACCCCAGTCACCGCTTGCATCGATCTGCTTGATGGGCCCGTGGAAACCGCGGCGCTCGTCGTAGGTCACCAAACCGTCCTGCAGCGCCTTGCGGGCAGCGAGTTGCATCTGCGGATCGAGCGAGGTGCGCACCGAAAGGCCGCCTTCATAGAGGACTTTCTCACCATATTGGTCGATCAACTGGCGACGCACGGCTTCGGCGAAATAGTCCGAAGCAAAAAGCGAGGGGCCGGTCGTGCGGGCGGTGACGCCGAGCGGCTGCTTCTTGGCTTCCTCGCCGTCGCTCTGGCTGACATAGCCATTCTCGACCATGCGGTCGATCACCCAGTTGCGACGCTCGAGCGCAGCTTCGGGATGGCGGAAAGGATGATAATTGGCCGGACCTTTCGGTAGCGATGCCAGATAGGCGGCTTCGGCAACCGTCAGTTCGGTAACGGATTTGTTGAAATAGGTGAGTGCCGCGCCGGCGATGCCATAGGAATTCAGGCCGAAAAAAATCTCGTTCAGGTAGAGCTCAAGGATCTTGTCCTTGCTGTAGGCCTGCTCGATACGGAAGGACAGGATCGCTTCCTTGATCTTGCGGTCGATCGTCTGGTCAGAGCTCAAAAGGAAATTCTTGGCGACCTGCTGGGTGATCGTCGACGCGCCGACGGGGCGGCGGCCGGAACCGAAATTCTGCAGGTTGACGAGGATGGCGCGGCCGAGACCGGTGAGATCAACGCCCGGATGGTTGTAGAAATTCTTGTCTTCGGCCGACAGGAAAGCCGCCTTGACGCGGTCGGGGATGGCCTGGATCGGCAGAAAGAGACGCTTTTCCTTGGCGTATTCGGCCATCAGCGCACCGTTGCCGGCGTGGACACGGGTGGTCACCGGCGGCGCATAGCTGTTCAGAACGGCATAATCCGGGAGATCCTTCGCGACGTTGGCGAGATAGATGGCAACACCCGCCGCCGCGACCAGAAACAGGACGCAGGCCATTCCGAAGAAATATCCAAAAAGTCTAACCATATTTTCAGCTACCGGTCTCTTCGATCTTCAATCGGCGCAGAACGCAACGATTGCACGGATCAAGGCAATTTGCACGTTGCGCGGCTTACTCCATGAGCGCTACCGCCACAAGCCGATTCCGCGCCACAGGCTTACGAAACATAAGCCGGAGTAACGGCGCGATTGTGAGGAAAATAGGGCTCTGCCCGCCGCATTCACCGCTGCGGCCGCGTTTCATTAGAACTGTCACATCCAAGCAACGCCCGCCCCCGCCGCCAATCCGAACCATCCCGCTCAGACTTTGAGTCATGCGACTTACATTAAGTCTTTGTTTTCATTAATTTCGCCGACCCACAACCCCTATGGATTTATGGGTCGGTCAGGCATCAGCCGCCATTGGCGATGACGGCAGCGCGGTAGCGCTTCACCGCATCGGTCAAAAGACCGACGATCTTGCCGCGCCAGGTCTCGTCGAGCAGCAGTTTCTCATCGTCGGCATTCGAGAGGAACCCGAGTTCGAGGAGGATCGACGGCACGTCGGGGGCCTGCAGCACGCGAAAACCGGCATGACGGTGCGGGTTGTTGATGGTGCCGACCTGGTCCTTGAAAGAATTCAGCACGCTTTCGGCGAGCGAGATCGAGAAAGCCTGGGTCTCGCGCCGGGTCAGATCGAGCAGGATATCGGCGACCTCGGGCGGCTCGGCGACCGTCTCCTTGCCGGCAATCTGGTCGGAGAGGTTTTCGCGTTCGGCAAGGTCGGCGGCGAGCTTGTCGGATGCCTTGTCGGAGATGGTGTAGACGGTAGCGCCGCGGATATCCTTCTGCTTCAGCGTGTCGGCATGCAGCGAAATGAACAGGCCGGCATGGTTCTGGCGGGCGATCAGCACACGCTGCGAAAGCGACAGGAACTCGTCATCTTCGCGCGTCAGGAAAGCCTTGATGCCGGGCTCCTTGTTCAGCCGCTCGGTCAGCGCCTTGGCGAAGGCAAGCGTCACCTGCTTTTCCTCGGTCTTGGTGTCGACCCCGATCGCGCCGGTATCGATGCCGCCATGACCGGCGTCGACGGCGATGACGAAATCGCCGGGGGCGGGTTTTTCAGGCGCCGGAATGGCGCTCGTCGTCTGGGCCGCCTCGCTCCCATCGCTCGACGTCCGATCATTCCAGGATTGCGTCTTCACCAGTTCGGCAAAGGCCTGCTTGTCGATCATCTCGGCATCGAGCACAAGACGATGACCCTTGCCGGCCTCGTCGGCCTGCACCTTGGCGAGCGCCAGCTTCACCGGCCGTGCCGTCGTCAGAACGATGCGGGCGCTTTCCTCGTCCATCTTGCCGTAGCGGATATCCTTGAACAGGCCGCGGGCAGCGAGATCCTCGGCCGGAAAACCGAAGGCGGTCGCCGGCAGGTCGATGACGATGCGTTCCGGATTGGCGATATAGTGGACCGAGAAGCGCGGTTCGCGATCGAAATCGATGACAATACGGGTCCTTGCATCGTCGCCGACGATGCGCGCGCCATAAGCAAGCAGCGGATCCCCGGCCTCGACGGAACCGGCAACGGCCGGCAGCAGACCGACGGCCAGAAGTGCTGCCAGAATCCGCCTTGCGAATGTCGATCGCCGCCGCCCTGCGGATTTCGCCGCGATCCGATCCCTCTTAAACAATAACCCGCCACACCCTATCTGTGTTGCGATGGAGCCGACGCGGCCGCGTCGAACGTCGCCTGGACGAAACACCCTTTGCGGCCCGCCGAATCGCAATCACTTTATCCCCAGTTTCTATGCGTTACGAAATCCATCAATATTATGGCACATTTGGCTTTTCCCTTGCTATTGTGACACAGAAAACATACAACGAATTTTAGGGTAAAGTGTTGACGGGATAGAGTCGCCGCAAAGGCTGCCAGCCAGATCAGGACCTGGCGCCACCACCGGTCATCGTCCGCCGTCTCATGCGCTTCATCCCTAGAACTGGATCCTGATTTTCCGGCTTATTGTCGGAATTCATTGGTGGATCAGCCACCACGCTCTCAGGGAGCAAACTCATCGGACCCGAACGGGTCTTCGTATTTGTCGATCACGCTTGGTTGTTGATGGTTTCGCAGCAGGTTTTATCTGAAGTGTACAGGCCCCGGACCGAAATGGTTCCGGCTGCGGTCTGGCTGCTGCCCTCCCCCTCGCATCAGGCGCGACTTTCATTATCCGGCGCGGCTACAGTGGACCGCATTCTTTCTGTTTCAACAGCAGTCGGGAATGCGCTCTCGCGGCCACGCCGAGGAGCACAGCTTACATGGCAGACAAAATGCTTATCGATGCGTCTCACGAGGAAGAGACGCGCGTCGTTGTCGTTCGCGGGAACCGCATAGAAGAATTTGACTTCGAGTCGCAGCACAAGAAGCAGATCCGCGGCAACATCTATCTGGCAAAGGTAACGAGGGTCGAGCCCTCGCTGCAAGCCGCTTTCGTCGATTACGGCGGCAACCGGCACGGCTTCCTGGCCTTCGCCGAAATCCATCCCGACTATTATCAGATACCGCTTGCCGACCGTCAGGCGCTGCTTCGGGCCGAGGCCGAGGAGCATCGCCGCGATGAAGATGTCGAGCATGTCGAAACCGCGCCGATGGTCGATCTTTCCAAGCAGGATCAGCCGGATGTCGGCATCGTGCCGGCAGAGGCGCCGGAAACGGCTGCTGCGACGGAAGAGCCGGCAGCGGTAGAGGCCGCTGCATCGCCCGAGGCCGCTGAGGAAGCGCCGGCCAAGAAGGCCAGACCGCGCCGCAGCCGCAAGAAGGCAGCCGAGCCGGCTGCCGAGACGACCGCGACCGAGGACGCCGTTCCCACAGACGTCGAAGCCGAAGGCGCTTCGAGCGTCGACAACGAGGATGACGGCTCGACCGGCGGCGCGATGGCCGCCATGGTGGAAACAGACTCGATCTCCGAAGACGTCGACACCAGCAAGCGTCGCCACGATGATGACGACGATGATGACGATCACGGCGAAGAGGAAGTCATCGAATCCGTCGGCGCCGAAGACGCGATGGAGGAAGTGCCGGATCGCGTGCAGCGCAAGCCGCGCAAGCAGTACCGCATCCAGGAAGTCATCAAGCGCCGCCAGATCCTGCTCGTCCAGGTCGCCAAGGAAGAGCGCGGCAACAAGGGTGCAGCGCTCACCACCTATCTATCGCTTGCCGGCCGCTATTCCGTGCTGATGCCGAACACGGCGCGCGGCGGCGGCATTTCCCGTAAGATCACCAACCCGGCCGACCGCAAGCGCCTGAAGGAAATCGCGCGCATGCTCGAGGTGCCGCAGGGCATGGGCGTCATCCTGCGCACGGCCGGCGCCAACCGCACCAAGGTCGAGGTCAAGCGCGACTTCGAATATCTGATGCGGCTCTGGGAGAACGTGCGCACGCTGACGCTGGCGTCCACGGCTCCCTGCCTCGTCTATGAGGAAGGCTCGCTGATCAAGCGCTCGATCCGTGACCTCTACAACAAGGATATCGGCGAGATCATCGTTGCCGGCGAGGAAGGCTATCGTGAAGCGAAAGACTTCATGAAGATGCTGATGCCGAGCCATGCCAAGGTGGTTCAGCCCTATCGCGACATTCACCCGATCTTCTCGCGCTCCGGCATCGAAGCCCAGCTCGACCGCATGCTGCAGCCGCAGGTGACGCTGCGCTCCGGCGGCTACCTGATCATGAACCAGACGGAAGCGCTGGTTTCGATTGACGTCAACTCCGGCCGCTCGACGCGCGAACACTCGATCGAGGACACCGCGCTGCAAACCAACCTCGAAGCCGCTGAGGAAATCGCCCGCCAGCTTCGCCTGCGCGACCTCGCCGGCCTGATCGTCATCGACTTCATCGACATGGAAGAGAAGCGCAACAACCGCGCTGTCGAGAAGAAGCTCAAGGAATGCCTGAAGAACGATCGCGCCCGCATCCAGGTCGGCCGTATCTCGCATTTCGGCCTGCTGGAAATGTCGCGCCAGCGCATCCGTGCCTCGGTTCTCGAATCGACGACGCAGGTCTGCTCGCATTGCGGCGGCAGCGGCCATGTGCGTTCGCAGTCCTCCGTCGCGCTGCATGTCCTGCGCGGTATCGAGGAATATCTGCTCAAGAATACCACGCACAATATCAGCGTACGCACCACGCCTGACATTGCGCTCTACCTGCTCAACCACAAGCGCCAGACAATCATCGATTACGAAAACCGTTTCGGCGTCGCTATCGTCATCGATGCGGACGGTTCGGTCGGGGCGCAGCATTTCGCCATCGATCGCGGCGAGGCCGTGGAGAACCCGGTCAAGATCGAGACGCTCTTCAATTTCGCAGCCATTCCCGAGGATGACGACGACGACATCGTCATCGAAATGGATGAGGAAGAAGACGAGGAACTCGAGGAAAAGCCGGCAGCCACTGAGCGACCCGTCGCGGCACGCTCCGAAGGCGAAGGTGACGGCAACCGCAAGCGCAAGCGCCGCCGGCGCCGGCGCGGCCGCAACGGCAATGCCGAGCAGCCGGCATCGGCAGCAGGCGAAGCCGGCGACGAGGATGAAGACGGCGACGACGAGGGCGGCGAAGGTGATGAAACCACCGAAGCCACGTCCGAGACGCTGGCTGAGAGCGAAGAATCGCAGCGCCGCAAGCGCCGCCGTCGCGGCAAGCGCGGCGGCCGCCGCAACCGCGCCGAGGACGGTTCCGAACTGATGGCCGGCGAAGCCGGTGAAGACAATGGCGCTGACGAGGGCGGCGAAGAGAGCGAAGGCGACGACGTTTCGAACAACGGCGCTGCTGGAGAAGCCGAAACAGTCGAAGCGGTTGCCGAGCAGCCTGGCGAAAGCCAAGCCGCAGCTGCCGCTGTCGAGGGTGCGGCTGTTGTCACCGAGGATGTGAAGCCAGCCCGGGGCCGCGGCCGCCGCAAAGCCGCCCCAGCGCCTGTGGAGGAGCCAGTAGCAGAAGCAGCTCCTGTCGCCGAAGCCGAGCCGGAGCTGGTCGAGGCCTCCGCCGATCTCGAAACGCCCGCTCAGGAAGAGGCCCCGGAAGAGGCAAAGCCAGTTCGCGCCAACCGCGAATCCAACATCACCTCCTCCGAGCCGACTGTGAAATCCACCCGCAGCGAAAATGGCGAAAGCGACGACGGCAAGCCGAAAAAGGCCGGCTGGTGGCAGCGCCGTGGCTTCTTCTGAACGCTGATTTTCGGACGTAAATGATCAATCCGGCCGCGGCGACGCGGTCGGATTTTTGCTTGTGGCAACGGTACCTTCAGTGAAGTTGAACCCCAAGGGATGGGCGTGTACCTTCATCATATTGGTACAGCCGAGGTGGTCATGCGGACGACGATCGATATCGATGACGGCTTGCTCGACGCAGCAATGATCGTCACGGGATTGGCGACAAAAGATGCCGCCGTCGAACAGGCTTTGCGAAACCTCATCGAGAAGCACCGCCGGAAAAATGCGATCGCCGATCTCGCAGGCATAGGCTGGGAGGGCGACCTGGAAGTGAGACGTTGCGACCAGCCGGACGACGGACAGTGATCGTCATCCACACTGGTGGTGGATCGTGCATCAGCGCGGGACAAGTGTGGCCAGCCAGGTCCGGGAGATCGTCGACACCCCCCTCCTCCGCCTGCTGGCACCTTCTCCCCGCGCGCGGGGAGAAGGGGATATGCCGCAACGTCTCCATCCGTCGCCAGCGTCTCGCGGGGCACGTCCCCTCGCCCCGTTTACGGGGAGAGGGTTAGGGTGAGGGGCAGCCGTCGGCGCAGCGCTTCGCTATCGATTGGATCGACGAGGCGAGGTGAACAATACGCCGCCTGCGGTCAGCCCGCCGGCGGATAGAGCAGGTCGACGATGTAGCTGGCGTCGAAGCGGGAATCGAGCATGCCGTAGGTGGAGCGCCAGCCGCCGGCAAGGCGCGTCTCGATGAAGGCATCGGCGATGCGCCCAGCGCCCAGCCGATAGAGTTCGGCGGCACCGGCGGCAAGCGCCAGCTGCTCGACGAGCAGGCGCGCGGCCCCCTCGTCCTGTTCGCAGAGCGCGATTGCAGCGCGCAGCACGTCGATCGTCTTCTTGCCGGCCGGACCGAGATCGCGGGCAAGACCAGCGAACACCGTCTCGAATAGGTCCTTGCCGCGGTTGAGCACGCGCAGCACGTCGAGCGCCATGACGTTGCCGGAGCCTTCCCAGATGGCGTTGACGGGAGCTTCGCGGTAATGGCGGGCGATCGGGCGTTCCTCGATATAGCCGTTGCCGCCGATGCATTCCATCGCCTCGTAGATCAGCGCCGGCGCGATCTTGCAGCACCAGTATTTGGCGACCGGCGTCATGACGCGGGCATAGGCTGCCTGCTCGGCATTGCCACGCGCCTTGTCGAAGGCGTCGGCCAGACGGAAGGACAGTGCGGTGGCGGCGGCGACATCGAGCGCCATGTCGGCCAGCACGCGCGTCATGATCGGCTGGTTGACGAGCATCTTGCCGAAGACGTTGCGGCCGCGGGTGTGGTGTACGGCTTCGGCCAGCGAGGCGCGCATCATGCCTGACGAGGCCAGCGCGCAGTCGAGCCGCGTCAGCGTCACCATGTCGAGAATGGTGCGGATCCCGGCATCCGCGCCGCCGAGCAGGAAGCCGAAGGTATCGGTGAACTCGACCTCGGCAGAGGCGTTGGATCGGTTGCCGACCTTGTCCTTCAGCCGCTGGAACTGCAAGCCGTTGGCCGAACCATCCTCCAGCAGCCGCGGCACGAGGAAGCAGCCCATGCCCTCCTTCGTCTGCGCCAGCATGATGAAGGCATCGCTCATCGGAGCGGACATGAACCATTTGTGGCCGGACAGCCGGTAGATGCCTTCGCTGACCTTTTCGGCAGCACTGCGGTTGGCGCGCACATCCGTGCCGCCCTGCTTTTCCGTCATGCCCATGCCGATGGTGACGGCGGATTTCTGCATGGCGGGTTTGTTCGACGAATCATATTTGCGCGAGAGGATTTTGGGCGCCCAGTCCTTCTGCACCGCGGCCGAGGCCGAGAGCGCGGCAACGGAGGCGCTGGTCATCGTCAGCGGGCAGAGATGGCCGGATTCCAGCTGCGCGGTCAGATAGAAGCGGGCGGCGCGAACCTTGTGGGCCTCATCCTTGGCATCGGCATCGGCCTGCGGATCCCAGACGGAAGAATGCAGGCCGACCGACATGGAGCGGCGCATCAGTGCATGCCAGGCCGGGTGGAATTCCACGACGTCGAGGCGCTCGCCGCGCGGACCGTGGGTGCGCAGCTGCGGCGCGCCCTGGTTTGCCATGCGCGCCAGTTCCTGCGCCTCTGGCGAGGTGACGTAGCGGCCCATGTTTTCCAGGTCTTCGCGAATGCCGCGCGGCAGGGCCGCCGTCAGATCGACGATCAGCGGATCGGACCGATAGGCGTTGATGCCAGACCACAGGCTCGGCTGGTTGAGTTCTGCGAGTTTTTCGTCAGTCCGGTTGGCGGAGGTCATAATTCGCTTCTAGTGTAAGAACCCGGCAAAGGGAAACCGGAAGTTATGATTCGGTTCATTCTGCTCTATCGGAATTCTGGCGAAAATGCATGGGGACATAAGCCTTTGCCCACAGCGCATGCTTGCCCCGGCGGGCCGCACTCTTTATAGACCCGCCAGAGACAGCAAGAGGCAGGGTCATGGTCTTTTTCCCCCACCGCCACCTCATCGGCATTAAGGGCCTCACCGAGCAGGATATCACCTATCTGCTCGACAAGGCCGACGAAGCCGTCAAGATCAGCCGCCAGCGAGAGAAGAAGACATCGACGCTGCGCGGACTGACGCAGATCAACCTCTTCTTCGAGGCATCGACACGCACGCAGGCCTCGTTCGAACTTGCCGGGAAGCGGCTCGGCGCCGACGTCATGAACATGTCGGTCGGCAATTCCTCGGTGAAGAAGGGCGAGACGCTGATCGATACGGCGATGACGCTGAATGCGATGCGCCCCGACGTGCTGGTCATCCGCCATTCGAGCGCGGGGGCGGCCGCCCTTCTCGCCCAGAAGGTCTCCTGCTCGGTCGTCAATGCCGGCGACGGGCAGCACGAACATCCGACCCAGGCGCTGCTCGATGCGCTGACGATCCGCCGCGCCAAAGGCAAGCTCTCGCGCATCATCGTGGCGATCTGTGGCGACGTGCTGCATTCGCGGGTGGCGCGCTCCAATATCCTGCTGCTCAATGCGATGGGCGCCCGCGTGCGCGTCGTCGCGCCCGCCACTCTGCTGCCCGCCGGCATCGCCGATATGGGCGTCGAGGTCTTCCATTCGATGAAGGAAGGACTGAAGGACGCCGATGTGGTGATGATGCTGCGGCTGCAGCGCGAACGCATGTCCGGCGCCTTCGTGCCTTCGGTGCGCGAATACTATCATTTCTACGGACTCGACGCCGAAACGTTGAAGGCGGCGAAAGAGGATGCGCTAGTCATGCATCCCGGCCCGATGAACCGCGGCGTTGAGATCGCCTCCGAGGTGGCGGACGGTCCGCAGAGCGTGATCGCCGAACAGGTGGAAATGGGGGTCGCGGTGCGAATGGCGGTGATGGAGACGCTGCTCGTATCGCAGAACCAAGGCCCCCGAACCGATGGATTGAAGGCATGAGCAACCCGATCGTCCTCCAGAACGTCCGCATCGTCGATCCCTCGCGCAATCTCGACGAGGTGGGTTCGATCATCGCCGCAAACGGGGTGATCCTGGCTGCCGGCAGCGCGGCGCAGAACCAGGGCGCGCCCGAAGGCGCTGATATCCGCGACTGCGCCGGCCTTGTCGCCACGCCCGGCCTCGTCGATGCGCGCGTCCATATCGGCGAACCCGGCGGCGAGCACCGCGAGACGATCGCCTCGGCGAGCCGGGCGGCCGCAGCCGGCGGCGTCACCTCGATCATCATGATGCCGGACACCGATCCCGTCATCGACGACATCGCGCTCGTTGAATTCGTCAAGAAGACGGCGCGCGACACCGCTGCCGTCAACGTTTATCCGGCCGCCGCCCTGACCAAGGGGCTTGCCGGCGAGGAGATGACGGAGATCGGCCTGCTGATGCAAGCAGGCGCCGTCGCCTTCACCGACGCCCATTCCAGCGTCCACGACACGCAGGTGCTGCGGCGGATCATGACTTATGCGCGCGAATTCGGCGCCGTCATCTGCTGCGAAACGCGCGACAAATATCTTGGCGCCAACGGCGTCATGCATGAGGGGCTTTTCGCCAGCTGGCTCGGGCTCTCCGGCATTCCAAGAGAAGCCGAGCTGATCCCGCTCGAACGCGATCTCAGGATCGCAGAGCTGACACGCGGCCGGTATCATGCCGCGATGATCTCGGTGCCGCAGTCGGTCGAGGCGATCGAACGCGCCCGCAGCCGCGGTGCCAAGGTGACCTCAGGCATCTCGATCAACAATCTGGCGCTCAACGAAAACGACATCGGCGAATATCGCACCTTCTTCAAGCTCTACCCGCCGCTGCGCCCGGAAGACGACCGGGGCGCCATGGTCGAGGCGTTGGCACGCGGCGCGATCGATATCATCGTCTCCTCGCACGACCCGCAGGATGTCGATACGAAGCGACTGCCCTTCGGCGAGGCTGAAGACGGGGCGATCGGCCTCGAAACCACGCTGGCGGCGGCTCTGAGGCTTCACCATGGCGGCCAAGTGAGCCTGATGCGGCTGATCGACGCCATGTCCACCCGCCCGGCTGAGATTTTCGGCCTCCCCGCCGGCACGCTGAAGCCGGGGGCTGCGGCCGATATCGCGCTGATCGATCTCGATGAGCCTTGGCTTGTCGCCAAAGACATGCTTCTCTCTCGCTCGAAGAACACGCCGTTCGAAGATGCGCGCTTCAGCGGGCGGGCGGTCGCGACATATGTCTCGGGAAAGCTTGTCCACGCGCTTTAGGAAACGGTGTCCTTAAAACGGCATATTAGGGATAGGCCACGGAGGGGCTGAGGCGGTATATGTTATCCAATCTCATGTCATGGCAGATCACGCTGCCGATCGCGCTTGCCGCCGCCGTCATCGGCTATCTCTTCGGCTCCATTCCTTTCGGCCTGATCCTGACGCGCGCCGCCGGGCTCGGCGACGTGCGCAGCATCGGCTCCGGCAACATCGGCGCGACCAATGTGCTGAGAACCGGAAATCGCAAGCTCGCGGCGGCGACGCTGCTGCTCGATGCGCTGAAGGCATCGGCGGCGGCCTGGGTCGTCGGTTACTTTCTCGGTGAGGAGGCTGCGATCATCGCCGGCTTCTTCGCCTTCATCGGCCACCTCTTCCCGGTCTGGATCGGCTTCAAGGGCGGCAAGGGCGTCGCCACCTATATCGGCACCCTGCTCGGCGTCGCACCGATCATGGTCGTGCTCTTCGCCGCCGTCTGGCTGGCAATCGCCTTCACCACCCGCTATTCCTCGCTGTCGGCGCTGGTCGCCATGCTTGTCATCCCGGTTGCGCTGTGGATATTGGGCAATGAAAAGGTTGCAGCCGTCATGGCGATCATGACGCTGATCTCCTACTGGAAGCACAGGACGAATATCTCCCGCCTGATGGGCGGGACGGAAAGCAAGATCGGGGCGAAGGGATAATGGATGCGCTGAGCACGGGACCAAAAGGCACTGTGCTGAGCGAACGGCAGAGAATTGCCTGGCTGCGCCTCATCCGTTCCGACAATATCGGCCCGGCGACCTTTCGCGACCTCATCAATCATTTCGGTTCGGCCGAGGCGGCGCTTGCGGCGTTGCCGGAGCTTTCGGCGCGCGGCGGTGCGACGCGGGCAATCCGTATCGCCAGCGAGGCCGAGGCGCATCGGGAGCTGGAGGCGGCGCATCGTTTCGGCGCCCGCTTCGTCGGCATCGGCGAGCCGGACTATCCACAGGCGCTGAAGCAGATCGACGGCGCGCCGCCGCTGCTGGCCGTCAAGGGCACGCTTGCCGCCGCCAAACGACCTGCTGTCGGCGTCGTCGGCTCGCGCAACGCCTCGATCGCCGGCGCCAAATTCGCGGCGATGGTGGCCCGCGACTGCGGCCGGGCTGGATATACCGTCGTCTCGGGCCTGGCGCGCGGCATCGACACATCGGCGCATCGGGCAAGCCTGGAGACGGGCACGATCGCGGCCCTTGCCGGCGGTCTCGACCAACCCTACCCGCCGGAGAATATCGGCCTGCTTGCGGAGATAACCGGCGGCAACGGCCTGGCGGTCAGCGAAATGCCTTTCGGCTGGGAGCCCCGCGCCCGTGATTTCCCGCGGCGGAACCGGCTGATCGCCGGCATCGCGCTCGGCCTCGTCGTGGTGGAAGCGGCAACGCGCTCGGGATCGCTGATCACCGCCCGCCTTGCCGGCGAGTTCGGCCGGCTGGTATTTGCCGTACCGGGCTCACCGCTCGATCCGCGCTGCCATGGCACCAACGGCCTGCTCAAGGACGGCGCTTCGATCGTCACCGCACCCGCCGATGTCATCGAGGCCTTGGCGCCGCTTGTGCAATTCGAGCTGTTCCCGTCGTCGATGGCGGAGGAGCCGCCGCGTGACGGCGGGGCAATGACGATGCCGCCCGGCGATACGGATCGCAATCGCATCATCGATGCGCTCGGGCCGACGCCGGTCGAGATCGACGATATTATCCGCCACACCGGACTGTCGGCATCGGCGGTCTATCTGATCCTGCTGGAACTCGACATCGCAGGCAGGCTGCACCGGCATCAGGGCGGTCTCATCTCGCTTTCCGATTGAGCTTTGCGCGATACGGGCCGGCCGCTTTGCAGCAGCCGCAAGACGTAAAATTGTAGCTAACCCCTTGACCGCAGCGATTTCCCTGTCCATGTCGGAGGGCCGACATCCATGTTGCGGTGTGTGTTGCGCTGGTTTCAACGCTGGCGTCGTTTCCTTTTTTAGAGAATCATCATGAATGTTGTAGTGGTGGAATCGCCTGCCAAGGCCAAGACGATCAACAAGTATCTGGGTTCGGGATACAAAGTGCTCGCCTCCTTCGGCCATGTGCGCGATCTGCCTGCCAAGGATGGCTCGGTCCTCCCCGATCAGGATTTCGAAATGCTTTGGGAGGTCGACGGGGCCTCGGCCAAACGGATGAAGGATATCGCCGACGCGGTGAAATCTTCCGACGGCCTTTTTCTCGCGACCGACCCGGATCGCGAAGGCGAAGCGATTTCCTGGCACGTCCTCGACATGCTCAACAAGAAGCGGGTGCTGAACGGCAAGCCGGTCAAGCGAGTCGTCTTCAACGCGATCACCAAGAAGGCGGTGCTCGACGCGATGGCCGATCCGCGCGACATCGACGTGCCGCTGGTCGACGCCTATCTCGCGCGCCGCGCGCTCGACTACCTCGTTGGCTTCAATCTTTCGCCGGTCCTCTGGCGCAAGCTGCCCGGCGCACGCTCCGCCGGCCGCGTCCAGTCGGTGGCGCTTCGCCTGGTCTGCGACCGCGAATCCGAAATCGAGCGGTTCATTTCGGAAGAATACTGGAACATCTCGGCGCTGCTGAAGACGCCGCGTGGCGACGAGTTCGAGGCAAGGCTGGTTTCGGCCAACGGCAAGCGGCTGCAGCCGCGCGCGATCGGCAACGGCGAGGACGCGGGCCGCCTGAAGGCGTTGCTGGACGGCGCGAGCTATGTCGTCGACGCGGTCGAAGCCAAGCCGGTCAAGCGCAATCCCGGACCGCCATTTACGACCTCGACCTTGCAGCAGGCTGCCTCCTCCAATCTCGGCTTCTCCGCATCGCGCACCATGCAGATCGCCCAGAAGCTTTATGAAGGCGTCGATATCGGCGGCGAGACCGTCGGTCTCATCACCTATATGCGAACCGACGGCGTGCAGATGGCGCCCGAGGCGATCGAGGCGGCGCGCCGCGCCATCGTCGACCAGTTCGGTGAGCGTTATATGCCTGAAAAGGCGCGCTTCTATTCCACCAAGGCCAAGAACGCCCAGGAGGCGCACGAGGCGATCCGCCCGACCGATTTCTACCGCTCGCCCGACCGCGTGCGCCAATTCCTCGACGCCGACCAGATTCGGCTCTACGACCTGATCTGGAAGCGCGGTATCGCCAGCCAGATGGCCTCGGCCGAAATCGAGCGCACGACGGCTGAAATCACCGCCGACAACAAGGGCGAGAAGGCCGGGCTGCGCGCCGTCGGCTCGGTCATCCGCTTCGATGGCTTCATAGCCGCCTATACCGATCAGAAGGAAGACGGCGAGCAGAGCGACGACGGCGACGAGGGTGGCCGCCTGCCGGAGATCAATGCGCGCGAGACGCTCGCCAAGCAGAAGATCAATTCGACCCAGCATTTCACCGAGCCGCCGCCGCGCTACTCGGAAGCCTCGCTGATCAAGAAGATGGAAGAGCTCGGCATCGGCCGCCCCTCCACCTATGCCGCGACGCTGACGACGCTGCGCGACCGCGACTACGTGACGATCGACAAACGCAAGCTGATCCCGCAGGCCAAGGGCCGGCTGGTGACGGCTTTCCTCGAAAGCTTCTTCACCAAATATGTCGAATACGACTTCACCGCCGATCTCGAGGAAAAGCTCGACCGGATTTCCGCCGGCGAGCTGAACTGGAAGCAGGTGCTGCGCGATTTCTGGAAAGATTTCTTCGCCCAGATCGAAGACACCAAGGAACTGCGCGTCACCAATGTGCTCGATTCGCTGAACGAGGCGCTGGCGCCGCTGGTCTTCCCGAAGCGGGAAGACGGCAGCGATCCCCGGATCTGCCAGGTCTGCGGCACCGGCAACCTGTCGCTGAAGCTCGGCAAATACGGCGCCTTCGTCGGCTGCTCGAACTATCCGGAATGCAATTACACCCGCCAGCTCTCCTCCGAAAACGGCGGAGAAGCGGATGGTGCCGCCCTCAACGAACCGAAGAACCTCGGCACCGATCCGACGACCGGCGAGGAACTGACGCTGCGCTCTGGCCGCTTCGGCCCCTATATCCAGCGCGGCGACGGCAAGGAGGCCAAACGCGCTTCGCTGCCGAAGGGCTGGAAGCCTGAGGACATCGACTACGAAAAGGCGATGGCGCTGATTTCGCTGCCGCGCGATATCGGCAAACATCCGGAATCGGGCAAGATGATCTCGTCTGGCATCGGCCGCTATGGGCCGTTCCTGCTGCATGACGGTTCCTATGCCAATCTGGAAACGATCGAGGATGTGTTCTCGGTCGGCCTCAACCGCGCCGTGACCGTCATTGCCGAAAAGGCAAAACAGGCGCCGGGCCGCGGTTCGCGCGGCACGCCGGCGGCGCTGAAGACGCTCGGCGATCATCCCGATGGCGGCGCCATTACTGTTCGCGACGGCAAGTACGGTCCTTACGTCAACTGGGGCAAGGTCAACGCCACACTGCCCAAGGGCAAGGATCCGCAGGCCATCACCGTCGAGGAGGCGCTGGCGCTGATCACGGAAAAGGCCGGCAAGGCGCCTGCGGGCAAGACGAGCAAGGCGAAAGCCAAGCCGAAGGCGGCGGCGGCCGAAGCCAAGACCACCAAGACGGCGGCCAAGCCAAAGGCAACGAAGGCGAAAGCGCCCGCGAAATCGAAAAAGAGCTGACGTGAGCAGAATACCGCGCGACAGAACGAACCCTGCGGGCAAGCGCCCGGGCAAGATCGGCCGTGCCGGCAAGGATGCTCCCGCCGTCGAGCCGCTGAATATCGTCCACGGCGCGCTGCCGTCGCGGGAGGTGATCCTGCGCTTCATCGCCGATCATCCGCAGAAAGCTTCCAAGCGGGAACTCGCCAAGGCTTTCGGGCTGAAGGGCGACAGCCGCGTCGAGCTCAAGCACATGCTGCAGGAGCTCGAGCAAGAAGGCATGCTGCAGAAGAACCGCAAGTCGCTAATCCGCCCCGGCGCGCTGCCGCCGGTCACCGTTCTCGATATCACCACGCGCGACAAGGACGGCGATCTGATCGGCCGGCCGGCGGAATGGCCCGAGGATCAGGGTGTCGCGCCCGCCGTCGCCATCCGCCAGCAATCGCCCGCAGGCCGCCAGGGCAAGGGCAAGGCACCGGTCGCCGGCCTCGGCGACCGCATTCTGGCGAAGATCTTCCCGGCCGTCGATCGCGGCGGGCCGGCCTATACGGCGCGGATCATCAAAGTGATCGACAAGCGCCGCGGCGCCTCGATGGGCGTTTTCCGCGCAGCACCCGGCGGCGGCGGCCGGCTGCTGCCGATCGAGCGGCGCGGCGAGGAGATGGTCATCGATCCAGACTTCACCGGCGGTGCCAAAGACGGCGACCTGGTCGAGATCGAAGTCGCCCGTCTCGGGCGCTTCGGCCTGCCCCGCGCCAAGGTGCTTTCGGTCGTGGGTTCGGTCGGCTCGGAAAAGGCGATCTCGATGATCGCCATCCATGCGCACGGCATTCCGCATGTCTTCCCGCCAGCCGTCATCGCCGAGGCGGAGGACGCAAAACCGGCGACGATGTCGCATCGCGAGGACTGGCGCGACGTGCCGCTGATCACCATCGATCCGGCCGATGCCAAGGACCACGACGACGCCGTCTATGCCGAACTCGACCCCTCGCCCGACAACCCCGGCGGCGTCATCGTCACCGTGGCGATTGCCGACGTCTCCTGGTATGTCCGCCCGAAGTCGCCGCTCGACCGCGAGGCGCTGAAGCGCGGCAACTCGGTCTATTTCCCGGATCGCGTCGTGCCGATGCTGCCGGAGCGCATTTCCAACGATCTCTGCTCGCTGAAGGAAGGCGTCGACCGCCCGGCGCTTGCCGTGCGCATGAGCTTTTCCGGGGAAGGCCGCAAGATCGGCCACACGTTTCATCGCGTCATGATGAAGAGCGCGGCCAAACTCTCCTACCAGCAGGCGCAGGCGGCGATCGACGGCAAGCCGGACGACAAGACCTGGCCGATGCTCGAGCCGATCCTGAAGCCGCTCTGGCACGCCTACGAGGTGATGAAGCGCGGCCGCGACCGGCGCCAGCCGCTGGAACTCGACATGCCGGAGCGCAAGATCCTGCTGAAGCCCGACGGCACCGTCGACCGGGTCCACGTGCCGCCGCGGCTCGACGCGCACAAGCTGATCGAGGAGATGATGATCCAGGCGAACGTCGCCGCCGCCGAGACCCTGGAAAAGAAACGCCAGCCGCTGATCTACCGCATCCATGACGGGCCGACGCTTGCCAAGCAGGAAATCCTGCGCGAGTTCCTGGCGACGCTCGGCATCCCGCTTGCCAAGGGCGGCAATATGCGCGCCAACAACTTCAACGGCATTCTGGCGAAGGCCGACGGCACGCCGCACCAGACCATGGTCAACGAGATGGTGCTGCGCTCGCAGAGCCAGGCGATCTACGGCCCCGAGAATATTGGCCATTTCGGCCTCAACCTGATGAAATACGCGCATTTCACCTCGCCGATCCGTCGTTACGCCGATCTCATCGTGCATCGCGCCCTCGTCGGCTCGCTCGGCTTCGGCGAAGGCGGCATCACGACAGAGGAAGAGGCAGCGCTCGACGATATCGCCGCGGAAATTTCGACCTTCGAGCGCCGGGCGATGGCGGCCGAGCGTGAGACGGTCGACCGGCTGATCGCGCATCATTTGAGCGGACGCGTCGGCGAGGAATTTGCCGGGCGGGTCTCGGGTGTTACGAAATCCGGGCTTTTCATCGCCCTGCCGGAGTATGGCGCCGACGGTTTCGTCCCGATATCGACGCTCGGCACCGACTATTTCATCTATGACGAGGCGCATCAGGCGCTCTCGGGTGAACGTACGGGGCTCGGCTATCGCCTTGGCGACAACGTCACGGTGAAGCTTGCCGAAGCAATCCCGCTTGCCGGCGCGCTTCGGTTCGAGATGGTCAGCGAAGGGCGCGCGATGCCGGCGGCGGTGCGCTCCTTCCACAAAGCCGGCCGCCGCGACCGGGGCCAGCTTCGCAAGAAGCCGGGAACGAGGCCACCGCGCGGGCGGCATTGAAATGTTCCGGCTGTCCGAAAGCGGCATTGGGCGAGATTCACCAGCCTATGCGGCCTGAAGAGGAAGATGCGATGAGAACACCGACCGAACCGGTCGTCCGCTATGGCGACAGGCCCGAGGCCGAGCGTCCGCTGGGACGCTCCATCCTGCGCGGGCTGGTGAACCGCTGCCCGGCCTGCGGCAGCGGCAAACTTTTCCGTGCCTTCCTGAAGCCGGTCGATCATTGCGCGGCCTGCGGCGAGGCGATGCATCACCAACGCGCCGACGACCTGCCGCCCTACATCGTCATCCTCGTTCTCGGACACGTCGTGGTCGGCGGCTACATGCTGACCGACATGACCTTCGTGCTGCCGATATGGGTGCATATTGCCATCTGGGCACCGATCACCGTCATCACCGCGCTCGCCTCGATCCAGCCGATCAAGGGCGGCGTCATCGGCCTGCAATGGGCGCTGCGCATGCACGGTTTCGGCGGCGAGAGCGATGGTCCGGACGATTATGACATCCCCGGACCCCCGGAGTGATCACTTTCACCTTCCAGACATATTTACCGTGTAGTGCCAGCGCTCCACCGACCACCACCCAAATGCGGCAGCCGACGATCCTCAACCCGACATGGTAAGCATTTCTTGGCCGAACGGGCTTTACATTCCGCAGATGGTCACTCACATCGGAAATACTGCGAAGCGGCATCCGTCACCCGGATTTGGCACGTCTGTGTCTATCTGTCCGACGGGGACCGGCCGATTCGCTCGCGCAGCTTTCTAAGGATGGATAAATGTCTCAGCCGAGAAACGGCACACCGGGCGATGTCGAGGAAATCCATTGGCCTTCTCTGGTGGCAGCCATCTCGTCGATCTCAGCCGTTGGCATAGCAATCGGCCTCGGGCTCCCGCTTCTTAGCATCATCCTGGAAAAACGCGGCATCTCGTCTACACTGATCGGGCTGAACACGGCGATGGCAGGCGTCGCGGCGATGGCCGCCGCACCCATCACCACCAGGCTCGCGCATAAATACGGCGTTGCGCCGACTATGCTCTGGGCGGTGCTGATTTCGGCGCTGAGCGCGCTTGGGTTTTATTATGCCCAGGATTTCTGGATGTGGTTTCCGTTGCGTTTCGCCTTTCACGGCGCAACGACGACGCTGTTCATCCTTTCCGAATTCTGGATCAATGCCGCCTCGCCGCCGTCCAAACGCGGCTTCGTGCTCGGCATCTATGCGACCGTGCTTTCCCTCGGCTTTGCGGCCGGGCCGCTCTTGTTTTCGATCCTCGGCAGCGACGGCATCTTCCCCTTCCTGATCGGCGCCGGCGCTATCCTGCTGGCCGCCATTCCGATCTTCATTGCCCGCGACGAGAGCCCGGTGCTCGAGGAAAAACCGGAGCTGCATTTCATGCGCTACGTCTTCCTGGTGCCGACGGCAACGGCGGCGGTCTTCATCTTCGGCGCGGTCGAAGCGGGCGGCCTGTCCCTGTTCCCGATCTTTGCCGTACGCGCCCATTTCACCGAATCGCAGGCCGCACTTCTGCTTACCATGATGGGCGTCGGCAATGTCATCTTCCAGATCCCGCTCGGCCTGCTTTCCGACCGCATTCCCGACAAGCGGCCGCTTCTGGCCGGCATGGCGCTGATGGGCTTCGTCGGTTCGATGATGCTGCCGCTGCTGGTTGACAACTGGCTGCTGATGGCCGGGCTCCTGCTTTTCTGGGGCGGCTGCGTCTCCGGCCTTTATACGGTCGGCCTCAGTCATCTCGGCTCACGGCTGACGGGCTCCGACCTTGCGGCGGCCAATGCCGCCTTCGTCTTCTGTTATGCGATGGGAACCGTGGCCGGGCCGCAGGCAATCGGTGCGGCGATCGATGTCGCCGGAAATAACGGTTTTGCCTGGGCGATTGCCGCATTCTTCGGCCTCTACGCCCTACTTTCCGGCATCAGACTGATGTTCATTCGAAAACGGACTTGACTTTTCGGGCGGGATTCGTAGTTTCGCGCCAGAATTTGCCGTGGAGCCCATCCGGCTTCCACGGCTTTCATTTTCTTAAAGGCAGGACGACCATGGCCAAGGCTACAACAATCAAGATCAAGCTGCTGTCGACAGCCGACACCGGTTTCTTCTACGTCACGACGAAGAACAGCCGTACGATGACGGACAAGATGACGAAGACGAAGTATGACCCGATTGCTAAGAAGCACGTCGAGTTCAAGGAAACCAAGATCAAGTAATCACTTGGTTGCCGGATTTCGCAAAAAGCGCGCGCCCTCGGGTTGCGCGTTTTTTATTGCCCGAATTGGCCCTCTTGAAAATGACAGCGCAAACAGAAAAACGCCGCCCTTCCATCTTCGGGAAGTGGCGGCGTTTTCTTGAAAGGGGGTCGGCCAGCATGCAAAACGGCACGAGGAACCGCTATAACTTGCCTACTAGCCGACCGACCCCACGACCCAGGAGATGCGGCGGACCTGAGCATCATGGGGTATCGACAACTCCTCAGCGGGAGCGCTTCTCTTATGAGCCGATAATTTGCGCAAAAATGAAAGAAAATCAACAAATTCTTAATGATGATTTTTGCGGACTTGATTCTATGGTTAAAAGTCCAGTTTTGGTACATACAAAGATTTATCGCCTCTGCTTAGGGATGAAGCCTAGACGCTGACCCACCCAAGAAATTCGACAATATAACGTAATAACCTACACCTGCCCTCCCCCTACGTGATGTGGTGCGGCGGGACTCTATTTCCGCCCATCGGCCGAAGGCGGTTTTTATAGTCGGGGTTTTATTTTTAGCTATGGCCGGACGCCTTCAAGACTATCGGGCAGCGGCGCATCCGCAGCAAAGCCGGAAATCCATTTTTGGGCTATTTGACTGCAAATTTTTCACGCCGCGCTGTGTGGGCGAGCATTAAAAATCGGTAATAGTCCGCTTACCACGGTGGAAAACCCATAAACGGCACATAAGGCGACAGCTGATTCGTCAGGCCGCGGCAGCGACGACGCGATTGCGGCCGGTATTCTTGGCTTCGTAGAGCGCAAGATCGGCCTGCTTCATCAGCTGATCCGGGGTCAGCACCGAACCGACGCGCGACGCGATGCCGAAGGAAGCGGTGACATTCAGCGCCTCTCCCGCGTGTTTCAGCCTGAAGGGCGCGTTTTCGACGGCCGCCCGCAGGCGCTCGGCGACAGCGGCGGCAATTTCCGGCGAGGTATCCGGCATGACGACGACGAATTCCTCCCCGCCGTAGCGGCAAGCGAGATCGGCGCCGCGAATGGTCGAGCGGACACGATTGGCAAACTCCCGCAGCACTTCGTCGCCGCCGTCATGACCATAGGTGTCGTTCACCTGCTTGAAGCGGTCGATATCGGTGATCAGCACCGAAAGCGGCCGGCCGCGCGCCATCGAACGGTTGAAGAGCACGTTCAGGTGATTGTCGAGATAGCGCCGGTTATAAAGGCCGGTCAGCGGATCGGTCACGGCAAGCTCGATCGTCTGCTTGACGCTGGCGCGCAGGCGGTCGTTGCAGCGCTTGCGACGGATCTGCGTCAGGCTGCGGGCAACAAGCTCGTTGGGATCGACCGGGCGGATAATGTAGTCGTTGACGCCGAGATCGAGCGCACGCACGACCATCTCGTCCGCGCCCTGCTCGGTGATGATCAGGATCGGCAGAAAGCGCGTGCGCTCCAGCGAGCGCAGCTGCGAGCAGAGGCGCAGCGGATCATAATCGTCGAAATTGGCGTTGACGATGACGAGGTCGAACGGGCTTTCGGCCGCCTCGAAGAGCGCTGCCTGCGGATCGGAAAGGGCAAGCACGTCGGCGACGGGCTTCAGCGCCTTGATGATGCGCTCCTGCGAATTGGCGCGGCCGTCGACGAGCAGGATCTGACCGGTCTCGTCGGCACGGCCCTCGCCTGCCCGCATGAGGTCGTCGATGCCCATCGTATGGGCGGTGTCGGCGCGGATGCGCAGTTCATCGCTCAACGTCTTCAGCCGCAGCAGGCTCTTCACCCGTGAAATCAGCTGAAGGTCGTTGACGGGCTTGGTGAGGAAATCGTCGGCGCCGGCCTTCAGGCCGCGGACGCGGTCGGCCGGCTGATCAAGTGCCGTGACCATGACGACAGGGATATGGGCGGTCTTGCGGCTGGCCTTCAGCCGCTCGCAGACCTCGAAACCATCGATGCCGGGCATCATGATGTCGAGCAGGATCAGATCGACCTGGTTGCGCTCGCAGATCGCCAGCGCCGTGTAGCCGTCGGCCGCGGTCATCACGTCGAAATACTCCGCAAGCAGCCGCGCTTCGAGCAGCTTCACGTTGGCCGGAATATCGTCAACCACCAGTATTCGCGCAGTCATAGCTGTCTTTCCGATGCGTCAGGCATCGCCCAGATAGGTCTTGATCGTCTCGATGAATTTCGGAACCGAGATCGGCTTGGAAACATAGGCTTCGCAGCCGCCCTGGCGGATCCGCTCCTCGTCGCCCTTCATCGCGAAAGCCGTGACGGCGATGACGGGAATCACGTGCAGCTCGTCGTCTTCTTTCAGCCATTTCGTGACTTCGAGGCCGGAGACCTCGGGAAGCTGAATATCCATCAGGATGAGGTCGGGGCGATGCTTGCGCGCCAGATCGAGCGCCTCCATGCCGTTTCTGGTCTGGATCGTGGTATAGCCGGACGCCTCGATGAGGTCGCGAAAGAGCTTCATGTTGAGCTCGTTATCTTCTACAATCATCACCTGTTTGGGCATGACAAGCTGTCCCTACGTCCGTTCGCGCAGCGGTTCGTCCCATGAGAAAGGCACATGCGGACAAGAGCTCCGTGAAACCGATAGCGCACGCTAGCGGCATTTGGTTGAAGAAAAGGTAACTTACCCCTCAAAATGCAAAGCAACTTCAAGACTTCGAAACAACAGGCCGCCGACCCGCACGCGACCGCGATCGCCGTGCTCGGCTGGCTTGCCGACGACCCCGACATGTTCGGCCGATTTCTTGCGCTGACCGGTGTCGCGCCCGGCCAGGTGCGCAGCGCCGTCAACGACCCCAGCTTTCTCGCCGGCATGATGGATTTCCTGATGAACCACGAACCGACGGCGATGGCTTTTTGCGCGGCGAGCGGCATCAGCCCGGAAGCGGTCACTGCCGCCTGGCAGCATTTCTCTTCGCCGGGCCTCGATTCCGGGGAATATTGACGGTGACCGGCATGGGGGAACTCGATATCTCGCATATCCGGCTCGGCAAACGGCCGCTGATCGTCTGCGACGTCGACGATGTCGTGCTGCAGTTCATCGGCCCCTTCCAGCTTTTTCTTGAAAGCCAGGGTCATGCGTTCCTGCCGCGCTCGTTCCGGCTCCACGGCAACATCGTCTCGCAGACGGATGGCGCGGAGATCGAGGATCAGCAGGTCAGCCGACTGATCGAGGAGTTTTTCGAGGCGCAGGAGCTGTGGCAGACGCCGCTCGATCGCGTCGTCGAAACGCTCGGCCGGCTTTCTGAGGCCGCCGACGTGCTGTTCCTGACGGCCATGCAGCCGCGGTTCCAGGATCAGCGCCGCCGCCTCCTCGACCGGATCGGCCTGCTTTTTCCACTGCTTGCCAGCGAAGAGCCTAAGGGGCCGATCGTTCACGCATTGCATGCCAGCCGCTCCCTTCCCGTCGTCTTCATCGATGATATGGCGCGCAATCTGCATTCCGTTAGGGAACATGTTGCCGATTGCCTGCTGATTCACCTGATGCCCGACTCTCCCGTCCATCGTTTCGCGCCGGCGGCCGCCGACGGCATCACCCGCGTCAGCGACTGGACTGATGCCGCCGCGCTGATCGAGGCGCATTTCCTTGCCGGCGCTTTCAGCCCTGCAGTTCCAGCCGCATGAGCGGACGGCCGTCCTTGCGCCGAGCCACCGTCTCAAAACCGGCCGCGTCGAAGATCGCCGTCGAGCCGATGCAGAGAGTCACCGATTTCGACTGCTTCACATGATCGATCGGACAGGCCTCGAGCAGCCGCGCGCCCTGGCGCCGGGCGTGATCGATCGCTAGGGAAAGCAGGCGATGGCTCATGCCCTTGCCGCGCAAGCGCGGTAGCAGGAAGAAGCAGCTGACGGCCCAGATCGACGGATCGTCCGCATCGCCCTCCTCCAACGGCCGCGAGACCGTGCGCGAAGAATTGAACTGCGGCACGTCATGGCGCGGCCCGATCTGGACCCAGGCGACCGGCGCGCCACCGGCATAACAGAGAATGCCCGGCGGCGGCCCGGCCTTGATCCGGTCGTGCATATGCGCCTTGCGCTCGTCGGCCGCCATCTTCGTTCTGATCGCATGCGGCAGGCGCAACGCGAGGCACCAGCAATTGTAGAAGGCACCCTGCGGCCCGAACAGGGTTTCGAAATCGTCCCAGCGTTCTGCCGTTACCGGTTCGAAACGAAGATCGTTATCCATAGGCAAAGCTCCCGCCTCTCTTGAGACTCGGAAGCTTAAGGCGTAGTGTCACGGCGTTCAACCTTTGTTCTCATGATGACGCCCGCGCCCGACAAGACACCCGGCTTCTGTCGCGACTGCCTTGCCGAGCAGAAGGGCGAGGCGCGCCGTTGCGTGTCCTGCGGCAGCCCGCGTCTGGTGCGCCATCGGGAGCTCTATGCCTTGACGCTTGCGCATATCGATTGCGACGCCTTCTATGCGGCCGTCGAGAAACGCGACAATCCGGATCTTGCCGACAAGCCTGTGATTATCGGCGGCGGCAAACGCGGCGTCGTCTCCACCGCCTGCTATATCGCCCGCATCCACGGCGTGCGGTCGGCGATGCCGATGTTCAAGGCGCTGGAAGCCTGCCCTCAGGCGATCGTCATCCGGCCGGACATGGAAAAATACGTCCGAGTCGGGCGCCAGGTGCGCGCCATGATGCAGGATCTGACGCCGCTGGTGCAGCCGCTGTCGATCGACGAGGCCTTCCTGGAGCTCGGCGGTACCGAGAGGCTGCATCACGATCCGCCGGCCCGTACACTCGCCAAATTCGCCCGCCGGGTCGAAAAGGAGATCGGCATCAGCGTGTCGGTCGGGCTTTCCTATTGCAAATTCCTCGCCAAGGTCGCCTCCGACCTGCAGAAGCCGCGCGGCTTTTCCGTCATCGGGCGTGAGGAAGCGGTCGAGTTTCTGGCGCCGCGTCCGGTCACTACGATCTGGGGCGTCGGCAAGGCCTTTGCGGCGACGCTGGAAGCGGACGGCATCCGCACCATTAGCCAATTGCAGCAGATGGAGGAAAACGACCTGATGCGCCGCTACGGCAGCATCGGCCAGCGGCTCGCCCGGCTTTCGCGCGGCATCGACGACCGTGAAGTGCATCTCAATGATGCGGCCAAGAGCGTTTCATCGGAGACCACCTTCTTCGAAGATATCTGGCGTTATGACGATCTGGTGCCGATCCTGCGCAATCTCTCGGAAAAGGTCTCCTGGCGACTGAAGAAAAACGACATCGCCGGCCAGACAGTGGTCCTGAAGATGAAGACCGCCGACTTCAAGTTACGCACGCGCAACCGCAAGCTCGAAGACCCGACCCAGCTTGCCGACCGGATCTTTCGCGTCGGGCTTGAGCTTCTCGAAAAAGAAACCGACGGCACGAAGTTCCGGCTGATCGGCATCGGCGTCACCGATCTCGGCGATGCCGCCCGCGCCGATCCGCCCGATCTCATCGACCGGCAATCGGGCCGGCGGGCGGCCGCCGAAGCGGCGATGGACAAGTTGCGCGACAAGTTCGGCAAGAACACCGTCGAGACCGGCTACACCTTCGGCAGCGGCAAGCGCGATCACTAAAGCGTGAGGCGTGAGCGCCGTGCGACCTATAAAATCTTCCTTAAACTTCGTCCCATAATGTGCCGGGCAAGTATTGCGTATGGTTGGCTATCATGTTCTCGCGTCTCGTCTTCGGCCTCGGCTTGCTGTCGGCCACCGCACTCGTGCACCCTGCTCTGGCCGCGGACGCGCGCACGCTGCAGATCATCGTCTCGAAGGACAAGCAGTCGCTTGCGGTCTATGACGGCACCGAGGTCGTCGCGACCTCGAAAGTCTCGACCGGCAAGGACGGACATACGACGCCGAGCGGTATCTTCTCGGTGCTCGAAAAGCAGAAATACCACGAATCCAATCTCTATTCGAACGCGCCAATGCCCTTCATGCAGAGGCTGACATGGTCGGGCATTGCGTTGCATGAATCCAATTCCGTGCCGCGTTATCCGGCCTCGCACGGCTGCGTGCGCATGCCCGGCGCCTTTGCAAAAAAGCTATACGGGATGACCGAGCCCGGCATTCCCGTCATCATCAGCGATGGCGAAGTGGTGCCGCAGCCGATCGACCATCCGACCCTTTTCCATCCGCAGGCGCCGGCGCCGATGCTTCTGCTTTCGGATGTCGAACTGCGGCCTTCGATGCCCGACAGCCCGGGCACGCCGGTGCAGGTGGCGATGAACGACACGGCTGCGATGCCGATGCCGGCAGCACCGCCGGTTGCAGCGCCCGAAGCGGAGCGGCCATCCGAACCGATCAGCATGCTGATCACCCGCCGCACGTTGCGCGAGACGGTGATCGACATCCAGACGCTGCTGAACCAGCTCGGCTTTTCCGCCGGCGTTCCGGACGGGTTGCTCGGGCCGGCGACCGTGCAGGCGATCAAGGCGTTCAAGACGCTGCGGCCGGCGGAATTTGCCGGCGACAGGAGCCTCATCTCCGACACGCTGCTGAAATCGGTCTATGCCGCAACAGGCAAGGGCGAGCCGCCGAACGGCGTCATCATGGTGCGCCGGGCGTTCAAGCCGATCTTCGAAGCGCCGGTGACGATCGCCGATCAGGGCTTGGCGCTTGGCACGCATTTCTTCACGCTGCATGCACTCGATGAAAAGGCCGGTTCGGCGGATTGGCTCGGCATCACGCTCGAAAACAATCTCTCCCGCGAGACGATGAAGCGGCTCGGCGTCACCAATCAGGAAAGCTCGATCGTCAGCGGCAGGCCGATCGCCCGGTCGCTCAACCGCATCACGATCCCGGAGGAGACCCGGCACAGGATCGAGGCGCTGATCGCACCCGGCTCGACGCTGACGATCTCCGATACCGGCCTTGGCCGGGATACCGGCGAAGGCACGGATTTCATCACCATCACCCGGGGTTGATCGCAATCACCCCGGGATGATCAAATCGCCCAGGGTGATGTGCATCACCCCGAGATGATCAGACAAGCTCGACATCGACAACACCGGGGGCGGCGCGAAGAGCGGCGGCGATCTCCGGCGTGATGCGGTATTTCTCAGCCAGCGCCACTTCCACCTCGCGTTTGCCCTCCTCCTTGATGACGATGAAGGAAACGAGGCCATCGCCCCTGGCGTTGAGATGGCCGGCGACCATCTTCAGCGGCCCGGAATCTCTGATATAGACGCGCAGCGCCTTCTGCATCTGCAGCGACTTTTCCTCCAGCGACTGGATCGTCTGGATGCGCAGGCCAATCCCCTCCGGCCGCTCCTCGCCGGTGGCGGTCAGCACGAAGGATTTTCCCGACTCCAGCACGTCGCGGTACTGGTTGAGCATTTCCGAAAACAGCACCGCCTCGAACTGGCCCGAAGAATCGGAAAAGACGATGATGCCCATCTTGTTGCCGGTGCGGGTCTTGCGCTCCTGCTTCGAAATGACGGTGCCGGCGAGGCGCGCATTGAAGGCGCCCTGTTTGATCGCCTGGGAAAATTCGGCAAAGGTCTGCACCCGCATCTTCTGCAGGAGGTTGTTGTAGGAATCGAGCGGGTGGGCGGTGAGATAGAAGCCTAGCACCTGGAATTCCTTGAGCAGCCGCTCGGAGGCAAGCCAGGGCGAAAACGGTGGAAGGGAAATCTTCTCGGGCCCCGAGGTCAGCGTGCTGCCGAAAATATCCGACTGGCCGCTCAGCTTGTTCTCCTGGGCGCGCTGGGCATAACCGAGGATGCGGTCGAGGCCGGCTGAAAGCTGGGCGCGATCGGTGCCGAAACAATCAAAGGCGCCGGCAAAGATCAGGCTTTCCAATACACGGCGGTTGACCTGGCGCGGATCGATGCGCAGGCAGAAATCCTCGATGCCGGCAAAGGGCTTGTCGCCACGCACCTCGACGATATGGTCGACGGCGGATTCGCCGACGCCCTTGAGGGCGGCCAGCGCGTAATAGATGCGGTTGTCGCCGGTCTGGAAATGGCGGAAGGACGTCTGCACCGAGGGTGCGATCACCTCGATGCCTAGCCGCTTGGCATCCTGGCGGAAGTCATTGACCTTTTCCGTGTTGGACATGTCGAGCGTCATCGAGGCGGCGAGGAATTCGACCGGATAATGCGCCTTCATATAGGCCGTCTGGTAGGAGACGATCGCGTAAGCAGCGGCATGCGACTTGTTGAAGCCGTAATTGGCGAACTTCGCCAGCAGTTCGAAGATATTGTCGGCCTGCGGCTTCGAGACGCCGTTCTTGACGGCGCCGACGACGAAGCGTTCGCGCTGCTGGTCCATCTCGGCCTTGATCTTCTTGCCCATGGCGCGGCGCAGAAGATCGGCCTCTCCGAGCGAGTAACCGGACAGGACCTGGGCGATCTGCATCACCTGTTCCTGATAGACGATGACCCCTTGGGTTTCCTTGAGCAGGTGGTCGATCATCGGATGGATCGATTCCAGCTCTTCGTCACCGTGCTTGCGGGCATTGTAGGTCGGGATGTTCTCCATCGGACCCGGGCGATAGAGCGCCACCAGCGCGATGATGTCCTCGATGCAGTCCGGCTTCATGCCGATCAGCGCCTTGCGCATGCCGGCACTTTCCACCTGGAACACGCCGACCGTCTCGCCGCGCGACAGCATCTCGTAGGTCGGTTTGTCGTCGAGAGGAATGGCCGCGAGATCGACCTTGATGCCGCGCTTGGCGACGAAATCGACGGCGACCTTCAACACCGTCAGCGTCTTCAGGCCGAGGAAGTCGAATTTGACGAGGCCGGCCTGCTCCACCCACTTCATATTAAACTGGGTAACCGGCATGTCCGAGCGCGGATCGCGATACATCGGCACCAGCTTGGAAAGCGGGCGGTCGCCGATGACGATGCCGGCGGCATGCGTCGAGGCGTGGCGGTAAAGCCCCTCGATCTTCTGGGCAATGTCGAGCAGGCGGGCGACGACGGGCTCCTTCGCCGCCTCCTCCTGCAGCTTCGGCTCCTCCTCGATCGCTTTGGAGAGCGGCGTCGGATTGGCCGGATTGTTCGGCACCAGCTTGCAGATCTTGTCGACCTGCCCATAAGGCATCTCAAGCACGCGGCCGACGTCACGAAGGGCGGCGCGCGCCTGCAGCGAACCGAAGGTGATGATCTGCGCCACCTGCTCGCGGCCATACTTGGCCTGGACGTAGCGGATCACCTCTTCGCGGCGGTCCTGGCAGAAGTCGATGTCGAAGTCCGGCATCGAGACGCGTTCCGGATTGAGGAAGCGTTCGAAGAGCAGCGAAAACCGCAGCGGATCGACGTCGGTGATCGTCAAAGCGTAGGCAACCAGGGAACCCGCGCCCGAACCGCGGCCGGGACCGACCGGAATGTCGTGCTGCTTGGCCCATTTGATGAAGTCGGCAACGATCAGGAAGTAACCGGGAAAACGCATGCGCTCGATGACGCTGAGTTCGAAATCCAGCCGCTCGCGATAATCCTTTTCCTCGTAGCCCGGTGACATGCCGAGCGTCGAAAGCCGCATATCCAGCCCTTCCACAGCCTGGCGGCGCAGTTCGCTCGCCTCGGCGCGTTCAGCCTCCTCGGCGTCGTCAGTCGCGCCGGTGAAGCGCGGCAGGATCGGCTTTCGCGTCTTCAGCACGAAGGAGCAGCGCTTGGCGATCTCGATCGTGTTTTCCAGTGCTTCCGGCAGATCGGCGAAGAGCTTGGCCATCTCGGCCCGGCTCTTCAGATAATGGTCCGGGGTCAGGCGAAAGCGGCTGTCGTCGGAGACGATGGCATTGTGGGCGACCGCCATCAGCGCATCATGGGCGTCGTAATCGTCGCGTGTCGGAAAGAAGGCCTCGTTGGTCGCAACCAGCGGCAGGTCATTGCTATAGGCGAGGCCGATGATCTTTTGTTCGTGACGTTTGTCGTAAGTGCCGTGCCGCTGCAATTCGACGTAGAGCCTGTCGCCGAAGAGACGTTTCAGCACAAGCAGCCGGGCCTCCCCCTGCGCGGGATGGCCTTCCTTGATCGCCGCGTCGACAGGCCCGGTCAGGGCGCCGGTCAGGGCGATCAGCCCTTCCGTGCCGGCCTCCTCCAGCCAGGAGGCACGGATATGGATAGCCTGGTTGCTTTCACCGCCGAGATAGGCGCGGCTGACGAGATCGACCAGTCGTTCGTAACCGGCATCCGTGGCGGCGAGAAGAACGATCGACGGCAGCTTGACCAGCGCCTGCTGGCCGCCGCGCTTTTCCGTTTCCAGCCCGTCTTCCATGTCGATCGAGACCTGGCAGCCGATGATCGGCTGCAGGCCGTCGTCCATCGCCTTCTGGGAGAATTCCAGCGCGATGAACAGATTGTTGGTATCGGTGATGGCGATCGCCGGCTGGCTGTCGCCGGTTGCCTTGTAGAGGATCTTCTTCAGCGGCAAGGCGCCTTCGAGAAGCGAATAGGCGGAGTGGACCCTCAGGTGGATGAAGCCCGGCGTGCCGCCGATCGCCTCGCCCGTAGAACCCTTTGCCGTATCCGCCATGTCATGCCTTCCCAATCACCCGAATGAGTCGGACGCATTGTCGGCATAGAGGGCGATGATGTCCAGAACAAGTCCCGCTTGCGGACCGCATGATGGCCATGCGGTCCCCTGAAAACTTTAGATCGCCATGACGATGAGCGAGAAGCTGGCGACGAACATTGCGATGGAGGTGAATGCTGCGATATCACGGATCATGTCAGTCATTTGGCTCTCATTTACTCGTTATGTTTTCAATTTGTTCGATTTATGTTCCATTGTCAACAGGAATCTTTTCCTTCTTTCTTGCGTTTTAAAATCCAGGACGCGAATCGCGAATCGATGAGAGTGCCAAGCGATACGATGGGCTGCGCCTGTTCTCTCGCGATCGGTGACGGATCGGACAGGCTACTCAAACGGCAGTGCGCCTCTCGCAGCGACCCGCCTTGCTTGCCGTTTTTGTTCTGTTTCTGTTCTTTACATGCCGCAGCATATTTGCCAGCATCCGGCCGAGAGGAGAACGGGATATGCTCGACATTGCAATGCTCAATGAATTCGTCGTGGAGGCCAAGGCTGCGACCTATGTCGGCGGCGGTGTGCCGCGCGTGCCCTGCCGGCCGGGTGCCCACGATATCGGCTATGAGTGCGGCGACTGGCGCTATCTCGACAGCTACTTTGGCGGCACCGATTTCGCGGGACAGGAGGTTGTCTGGTTTGCCGGGGAGCCTGTCTGGGTGATGAATTATTTCGGCTGGATCGTTGTCCCTGAGCTCATCGACGGCGCTGCCGCCGGCGCGGTGATCAAGGCGGCACTTTCAGCCATGTATCAGCAGGGGCGCTTTCTCGACGGAATGGAATTCGATCATGCGTTCGGCCGCTACATCGATCACAGCGAAGGGAACTGCGAGCGGTTCAGCGGCAATGAATGCATCATGGTCGATGACCGGAAAGCCTATATGCTCGATTATCGCGGCGGGCTAGTCATCCCCTGACCTCAGTTTCAGAAATCGACGATCTTGCCATCCGAGATGGTCACACGCCGATCCATGCGGCGGGCGAGTTCGTGATTGTGGGTGGCGATGAGGGCCGCGAGGCCGGACTGGCGCACCAGCGCCTCCAGCGCATCGAAGACGTAGCTTGCCGTTTCCGGGTCGAGATTGCCGGTCGGCTCATCGGCAAGCAGCAGGGTCGGCGCATTGGCGACGGCCCGGGCGATCGCCACGCGCTGTTGCTCGCCGCCGGAGAGTTCGCCAGGGCGATGGGCGCCGCGGTGGCCGATGCGCATGTAATCGAGAAGCTGGCCGGCCCGCTCTCCGGCTTCCTTCCAGGACAGCCCGGCGATTAGCTGAGGCATCATGATGTTCTCAAGTGCGGAAAATTCCGGCAGCAGGTGGTGGAACTGGTAGACGAAGCCGATTTCGCTGCGGCGGATCGCGGTGCGTTTCTCATCGCTCAGGCCGTCACAGGCATGGCCGCTGATGTTGACTTCACCGCCGTCCGGATGCTCCAACAGGCCGGCGATATGCAGCAGGGTCGATTTGCCGGTGCCGGAGGGAGCGACGAGAGCGACGATCTCGCCCTTCGACATCGAAAAATCCGCGCCCTTCAGGATCGGCAGCAGCGTATCGCCCTGCCCGTAATGGCGCTCGACGCCGGTAAGCTTGAGAACGACGTTGCGTTTCATAAAGGCGGCATTCCTTATTCGTAGCGCAGGGCCTGCACCGGATCGAGCCTGGACGCGCGCCAGGCCGGAAAGATGGTCGCGATGAAGGAGAGCGTCAGCGCCATGATGACGATCGAGATCGTTTCGCTGAGCTGCATCTCGGCCGGCAGCTGACTGAGGAAATAGACCTGCGGATTGAAGATCACCGTGCCTGAAATCCAGGAGAAGAACTGACGGATGGATTCGATGTTGACGCAGACGAGAACGCCGAGCAGCACGCCGGCAACAGTGCCGACGATCCCGATCGCCGCCCCGGTCATGAAGAAGATGCGCATGATCGCGCCGGCGCTGGCGCCCATGGTGCGCAGAATGGCGATATCGCTGCTCTTGTCCTTCACCAGCATGATCAGGCCGGAGATGATGTTCAGAGCCGCGACAAGCACGATCAGCGTCAGGATCATGAACATGACGTTGCGCTCGACCTGCAGCGCCGAAAAGAAGGTCTGGTTGCGCTGGCGCCAGTCGGTGAGGTTGATCTGGCGGCCGGCCGCTTCCTCCACCTTGGGCCGCAGAGTGTCGATATCGTCGGGGTGATCGACGAAAAGCTCTATCGACTGCACCAGTCCCTCGGCATTGAAATAAAGCTGCGCTTCCTCGAGCGGCATGAAGATGATCGAAGAATCATATTCCGACATGCCGATCTCGAAGAGGCCGGAGATCTTATAGGACTTAACGCGCGGGCTGACGCCCATCGGTGTAATGTCACCATCCGGCGAGGTCAGAGTGATGAGGTCGCCGACGCTCAGGCCGAGCTGGTTGGCCATGCCGGTGCCGATCAGCACGCCCTGGCCGGAGGCAAAACCGACCATGTCGCCGGATTTGATGTTCCCGGAGATCGTCTTGAGCTTGGTCAGGTCCTCGGCGCGGGCGCCGCGCACCAGCGCGCCGGTGCTACCACCGGCCTGGGCGGAGGCGAGCACCTGGCCTTCCACCAAAGGCAGCGCCATCTTCACTCCCGGTACGGCAGCGAGCCTGCTGGAAAGGTCGGCATAATCGGTGAAGGGGCCATCGGACGGCTGGACGATCATATGGCCGTTGATGCCGAGGATGCGCGAGACGAGCTCGGTGCGGAAGCCGTTCATGACGGCCATGACGATGATCAGCGTCGCAACACCGAGCATGATGCCGACGAAAGAAAAGCCGGCGATCACTGAGATAAAAGCTTCCTTGCGGCGGGCGCGCAGGTAGCGCCACGCCACGAGGCGTTCGAAAGTGGAAAATGGCTTGCCAGCCGGACCCAAGCCGGATTTCGAACTCCGGTCCACTGCTGCCTCTGCCATTTCGCCTCCGTTTCCTTAAGCCACGAACCTGTTGATCGCCGCTTCGATGGTCATCGTTTCGCGGGCGCCAGTCTTGCGGTCCTTCACTTCGACCTCGCCGTTGGCGACCGCGCGCGGGCCGGCGATGATCTGGACGGGTACGCCGATCAGGTCGGCGGTCGCGAATTTCGTGCCGGCCCGGTCGTCGGTATCGTCGTAGAGCACATCCTTGCCGGCCTTGGTGAGCGCCGCATAGATCAGCTCGCAAGTATCGTCGCAGGCTTGATCGCCCGCCTTCATGTTGATCACCACGATATCGAAGGGCGCGACCGAGGCCGGCCAGATGATTCCGTTGTCGTCATGCGATGCTTCGATGATGGCGGGAACAAGGCGTGTCGGGCCGATACCGTAGGAACCCATGTGAACGAAGTGTTCCTTGCCGTCGGGGCCCTGCACTTTCGCGCCCATCGCCTCGGAATATTTCGTGCCGAAATAGAAGATGTGGCCGACCTCAATGCCGCGCGCCGACAGGCGCTCGCCTTCGGGGACGGCGTTGAAGGCCGCCTCGTCGTGCATTTCCGAAGTCGCCGCATAGAGCGAGGTCCACTTGTCGAAGATCGACTTCAGGCCCTCGACGCTGTCGAAATCAGTGCGGTCGTCGGGAATATCGAAGCCGACGAAATCCTTGTGACAGAAGACCTCGGATTCGCCGGTATCGGCGAGGATGATGAATTCGTGGCTGAGATTGCCGCCGATCGGGCCGGTATCGGCGCGCATCGGAATGGCGCGCAGGCCGAGCCGATCGAAGGTTCTGAGATAGGCGGCGAACATCTTGTTATAGGAATGCTCCGCCCCTTCGCGCGTCAGATCGAAGGAATAGGCATCCTTCATCATGAATTCGCGCGAGCGCATCGTGCCGAAGCGCGGACGGATCTCGTCGCGAAACTTCAGCTGGATGTGATAGAGATTGAGCGGCAGGTCCTTATAAGATTTGACCGAGGAGCGGAAAATATCCGTCACCATCTCCTCATTGGTGGGACCATAGAGCATCGGCCGATCCTGGCGGTCCTTGATGCGCAGCATCTCCTTGCCATAGGCGTCGTAGCGGCCGCTTTCCTGCCAGAGTTCGGCCGATTGCAGGGTCGGCATGGACAACTCGATTGCGCCGGCCCGGTTCTGCTCGTCGCGAATAATGGCGTTGACCTTGTCGAGCACGCGTTTGCCGAGCGGCAGCCAGGAATAGATGCCCTGCGACTGCTGGCGGATCATGCCGGCGCGCAGCATCAGCCGGTGGGAGACGATTTCCGCCTCCTTGGGGTTTTCCTTGAGGATGGGCATGAAATAGCGGGACAGACGCATGGCGGATTCCGAAGCAGTTGAGATCCCGCAGCAGGCGGAATCGAAAGACAATGGTTAATGTCGGGAGCGTTCATAGCCGCTTCGCGGCAGGAAGGAAACCCGCAACTGATGCCGGCAACCTCCCGCACGCGCATGTTCGGCCCCGCAAAATGACAGGGCATGAAAAAGCGCGTGTTTATAAGGACTTAAACGAAAATCTTGTCAACAGAAAAATTTTGCTAGAGTGTAGCAAAAATGCAAAAAAAGCTAATGACAAAGCCCAATGTTTGAGCTAGCTTTAGCTCACAAAACAGGCAGGAAGGATAAATTCTTGCCGAATTCGCGGTCAAGTCTTGGGAGGATCAGATCTTAGGCGCGCTCGTCGCTGCCCCGGCAACGGTTACAGATCACGCGATACTTAAAACAAGGCTTTTAGCCTTGTTTTTTTTTGGCTTTTCGGCTTCATCCGACCCCAAAAATCCAGCCAACTACCGTAAGGGAATGATGCTCATTCCGTAACGGCAGCTCTTTTGCCGCAACACCATGACGCTGGTATGACGAAGGTCGCTTTTTAATGATATACATATGCCCAAAGTTTGGGCAAAAGTTTGATCTTAATAGAAGCTCGGCCCGAGTTGTGGAAGGGCATCGAAGCCCCAGCCGAAATAGGTGTCGCAGACATACCAGGTGCCGTAGACCAGAGCCGAGATCAGCGTCGTCAGCGAAAAGGTGAAGACGGCACGAAAGCGGCTCGGCGCGCTTGGAACGGTGCCGAGCACGACATCATTGTCCTCGGCCTGGGTGCGCAGACCGATCGGCAGGACAGCGAAAAGCGTCATCCACCAAATGATGAAGTAGACGGCAAATCCCTGAAGAAATATCTGGAGCATTGGGGTTCCCGGTGGTGTCGCGCCGACAGACGTTCTGTCACTTTGAGCTAGGCGCCCTTATACGGCGGAATGGCAGCCAACTCAAAGCCGATGAAGCGCTTGGCCGCCTTGAGGGCATTCTGCCGCAGGCTTCACGCCTGTTCGAGTTCGATCAGCGTGCCGAAGAAATCCTTGGGATGCAGAAAAAGCACCGGCTTGCCATGCGCGCCGGTCTTCGGCTGGCCGTCGCCGAGCACCCTCGCCCCGGCCGCGACCAGCCGATCACGCGCAAGCAGGATATCGTCCACCTCATAACAGATGTGGTGCATGCCGCCGGACGGGTTCTTTTCGAGGAAGGCTGCGATCGGCGAGGTTTCCCCAAGCGGCTGCAGCAATTCGACCTTCGTGTTCGGCAATTCGACGAAGACGACGGTGACGCCGTGTTCCGGCAGAGCCTGCGGCTGCGATACGGCAGCACCCAGCGTGTCGCGATAGGCGGCCGTCGCCGCTTCCAGATCGGGAACGGCGATGGCGATGTGGTTTACCCGGCCAAGCATGGTCAGACCTTGGTGACGAAGGCGGTGACAATCGGCTTCTTGCCCCAGGCATGGTTGGCAGAGGCGCGGATAGCGCGGCGCACGGCCTCCTGCACCATGTCGATATCCTTGCGACGGGCGCGCGGAATGCTTTCGATAGCACTGATCGCCGCATCGAAGAGCGTATCTTCCATCTCTTCGCCCTCGTCGTCGTAGACAGGCAGGCCGATCGAAACGAGATCGGGATCACCGACGATGTCATAACGGGCGTCGAGCACGACGCTGACTGCGACATGGCCAACATAGGAGAGCTTCTTGCGCTCGCCGATCCCCATCTCGTCGAAATCGCCGATCAGCGAGCCGTCCTTGTAGATGCGGCCATGCGGCGCCTGGCCGATCACCTCGGCGGGGCCGGGTGCCAGCCGCAGAATGTCGCCGTTGCGCACCCTCGGCACGATGGCGATGCCGGATTGCTCGGCAAGTTCCTTATGCGCCGTCAGATGCGTCGCCTCACCATGCACCGGCACGACGATCTTCGGCCGCGTCCACTCATACATCCGCTGCAGCTCGTTGCGGCGGGGATGGCCGGAAACGTGAACCAGCGCCTCGGTATCGGTGATGATGTGTACGCCCTGCTCGACGAGGCCGTTCTTGATGTCCTGGATCGCCTTCTCGTTGCCGGGAATGGCGCGGGAGGAAAAGACGACGATATCGCCTGCCGCAAAGGCAACATTGCGCATCTCGTCGCGGGAGAGCTTGGCAAGCGCTGCCCGTGCCTCGCCCTGGCTGCCGGTCAGGATGACGACGACCTTATCGCGCGGGATGTAACCGTATTCTTCCTCGGAGATGAAGGGTTTCACGCCCTCCATCAGGCCGATATCCTGGGCGACGTCGACAACCCGCTTCAGCGAGCTGCCGAGCAGCAGCACTTCGCGGCCAGCCGCCTCGGCCGCCTCGGCGACGGTGCGGATGCGCCCGACATTCGACGAGAAGGTGGTGATCGCCACCCGGCCCTCGGCATCTTCGATGATCTTGCGCAGGCTTTCCGAGACATCCTTTTCGGAGGGCGAAACACCGTCGCGCAGCGCATTTGTGGAATCGCACATCAGCGCCAGCACGCCCTCGTCGCCGAGCTGGCGGAACCGCGTCTCATCGGTCAGGGGGCCAAGCGAGGGCTCGTGGTCGATCTTCCAGTCGCCGGTATGGATGACATTGCCGGCCGGCGTGCGGATCATCAGCGACATCGGCTCGGGGATCGAATGGTTGACGGCAACGCCTTCGATGCTGAAGGGGCCGACATTGATCGTGTCGCCCGCCTTGAACGGCGTCACCGGCACTTCGCCGATCCTGGCCTTTTCGAAATTGCGCTTGGCTTCGAGCAGACCAGCGGTAAAGCCCGAGGCATAGACCGGCACGTTCAGGCCCGGCCAGAGATCAGCGAGCGCGCCATAGTGGTCTTCATGCGCATGCGTGATGATGATCGCCTTGAGATTCTTGCGCTCACTGGCGAGGAAGCGGATATCGGGCAGCACGAGGTCGACGCCCGGCAGGTCGGGGCCGGGAAAGGTGACGCCGCAATCGACCATGATCCATTGGCGATGCTCGGGCGGGCCGTAGCCATAAAGAGCGAGATTCATGCCGATCTCGCCAACGCCGCCCAGAGGCAGGAATACCAACTCGTCCTGTTTCGCCATAATTTTCGTTTTTTCCGCTATCCAAAAAACACATCACCGGCAGCAATGGGCATTATCCTGCCAGTGCCGGTATCGAGCATCAACAAGCCATTATCATCAATTCCGGCGAATTGTCCGGAAATCGATCTGTCCGGCAAATTCACCGTGATCTTTTCGCCGATGCCGCAGGCGATCGCGCGCCAGAGTGCTGTGATCTCGGCGATGCCCCGGCCCTCGTCCCATTGATCAAGCACATCCGCCATCGCCGCGAAGAGATGGGCGAAGAGTTCTTCCGGCGACGCCGCACTTGCATGGTCACGCAGGCAAGTGACGGGATAGAGCGGATTATCCGGCATGACCGAAACATTGATTCCGATGCCGACGATCAGAGCGTAACGGCCGTCCGGTAGCCTCTCGCCTTCGACGAGAATGCCGCAGGTCTTCTTGCGGCCGATGAGGATGTCGTTCGGCCATTTGACCTCGAGCGGCTCGGCGCCCGGCGGCAGCACATGGCGGATCGCCTGGTGCACGGCAACGGCGACGGCAAGCGGCAGGGAACTCAGGCGCTCCATCGGCGCCGGATCGATCAGCAATAGAGAGGCGTAAAGATTGCCGCGTTCGGACACCCAGAGCCGGCCGCGGCGGCCGCGTCCGCCGGTCTGCCGTTCGGCCGTCACCCAGAGATTGCCGCCGTCGCCCGCCCGAGCCCGGGCAAGGCATTCGCTGTTGGTGGACGATGTTTCCGACAGAGCCTCGTGCCTGAAATCGCCGAGCGATATCCGGCGCCGTCCGTCGGAAGCCATCAAAAGAGCGTCGCGGCGGCCAGCTCTGCCGCGCCGCCGATCGGGCCGCCGATTAGGACATAGGCGGTGACGAAGAGGCCGGAGAGACCGAAGACCAGACGCAACGAACCGGAGACGCGGGCGAATTCGCCGGTCGCCTCATCGAACCACATCAGCTTGATGACGCGCAGATAATAGTAAGCGCCGACGACCGAGGCGAGAACGCCGATGATGGCAAGCGCATACAGCTTGGCTTCAATGGCAGCGACGAAGACGAAGTATTTGGCGAAGAAGCCGGCGAGCGGCGGAATGCCGGCAAGCGAGAACATCAGCGCCGTCAGCACCACCGCCATGAACGGGTTGGTGGTGGAGAGGCCGGCGAGATCGTTGACCTCCTCGACCACGGTGCCGTCCTTGCGGCGCATCGACATGATGATCGCAAAGGTACCGAGGGTCATGACCATATAGATGACCATGTAGAGCATGACACCGGAAACACCGGTCTGATTGCCGGCGGCAAGGCCGACCAGCGCATAGCCCATGTGGCCGATCGAGGAATAGGCCATCAGCCGCTTGATGTTCTTCTGGCCGATCGCGGCAAAGGAGCCGAGCAGCATCGAAGCGATCGAGATGAAGACGACGACCTGCTGCCAGTCGGCCAGAACCGGCTGGAAGGCAGTGATGACGATGCGGGTCATCATTGCCATGGCGGCAACCTTGGGGGCTGCGGCCAGGAAGGCGGTGACCGGCGTCGGCGCGCCTTCATAAACATCCGGCGTCCACATATGGAAGGGAACGGCGGAGATCTTGAAAGCGATGCCGGCGAGGATGAAGACCAGGCCGAAGATCAGACCGAGCGAACGCGCACCCTCGACCGAAAGCGCCTGGGCGATCTCGGAGAAGTGGGTGTGGCCGGTAAAACCGTAGACCAGCGACATGCCGTAGAGCAGCATGCCGGAGGAAAGCGCGCCGAGGACGAAATATTTCAGACCGGCTTCGGTCGACTTCAGGCTGTCGCGGTTGATCGCGGCAACGACATAGAGCGCCAGCGACTGCAGTTCCAGCGCCAGATAGAGCGAGATCAGGTCGTTGGCCGAGATCATCAGCAGGATGCCGAGGGTCGCCAGCACCAGCAGAACCGGGAACTCGAACTTGTCGAGCTGATTTTCCCTGGCATGGCCCATCGTCATGAACAGGGCAACCAGTGAACCGATGAGCGCTACCAGCTTCATGAAGCGCGAGAAGCCGTCGGCCATGTAGACGCCGCCATAGGCAAGGCCTTCCGCCGGCACGAAGAGCAGCCACAGACCGGCGGCGAGCAGCAGGACGATGGCGAGGCCGGTGACGACGAGGCCAGACCGCTCGCCTGAGAAGACGCCGACCATCAACAGGACAAGGGCGCCGACCGCGAGGATGAGCTCCGGCGCGGAAAGATGCAGACTGAGGAGAATTGTTTCAGCGGTCATGTCCGATAAGTCCCGTCATCAATTCATAGACAGCGCAATATTCTGCGCTGCGTGCACGGCGGCCGTGTAGTTGTTGACCAGCAGATCCACCGAGGCGGCCGTCGCATCGAAGACCGGGGCCGGGTAAACGCCGAAGAAGATGGTCAGTGCGACCAGCGGGTAGAGGATCAGCTGTTCGCGTCTGGAGAGATCGAGCAGCGCCTTCAGCTTTTCCTTCTCGAGCGCGCCGAAGATCACCCGGCGATAAAGCCAGAGCGCATAGGCGGCCGAAAGGATGACGCCGGTGGCGGCAAAGAGCGCGACCCAGGTGTTGACCCGGAAGACACCCAGCAGCGTCAGGAATTCACCGATGAAGCCCGATGTGCCGGGAAGCCCGACGTTGGCCATGGTGAAGACCATCATGGCGACGGCATACTTCGGCATGTTGTTGACGAGGCCGCCATAGGCGTTGATCTCCCGGGTGTGGGTGCGGTCGTAGACGACGCCGACGCAGAGGAAGAGCGCGCCGGAGACGATGCCGTGTGAGAGCATCTGGAAGATCGAGCCCTGAACACCCTGCATGTTGGCGGCGAAAATGCCCATGGTGACATAGCCCATGTGCGCCACCGAGGAATAGGCGATCAGCTTCTTGATGTCGTCCTGCATCATCGCCACCAGCGAGGTGTAGATGATGGCGATGACCGACAGCGCGAAGACGAACGGCGCGAAATAATCGGATGCGACCGGGAACATGCCGAGCGAAAAGCGGATCAGACCGTAGCCGCCGAGCTTCAAGAGCACGCCGGCCAGGATCACCGAGCCCGCCGTCGGCGCCTGAACGTGCGCATCGGGAAGCCAAGTATGAACCGGCCACATCGGCATCTTCACCGCAAAGGAGGCGAAGAAGGCAAGCCATAACCAGGTCTGCAGCGCCGGCGGGAACTTATAGGCGAGCAGCGCGGTAATGTCGGTCGTGCCGGCCTGCCAGTACATCGCCATGATGGCGAGCAGCATCAGCACCGAGCCGAGCAGCGTATAAAGGAAGAACTTGTAGCTCGCATAGACACGGTCCTTGCCGCCCCAGACGCCGATAATCAGGAACATCGGAATGAGGCCCGCCTCGAAGAAGACGTAGAACAGCACGATATCGAGCGAGACGAAGACGCCGACCATCATCGTTTCCAGGATGAGGAAAGCGATCATGTATTCCTTCAGGCGCTTCTCGATCGAAAGCCAGCTCGCCAGCACGCAGAAGGGCATGAGGAAGGTAGACAGAATGATGAACAGCATGGAGATGCCGTCGGTGCCGACATGATAGCCGATGCCGGTGCCGAGCCAGTCATGCTTCTCGACCATCTGGAAGCCCGGATTGGCATTGTCGAAGCCGATCCAGATGAAGAGCGAGACGACGAAGGTGAAGACGGTGGTGATCAGCGAGATCCACAGCACGTTCTTCCGGCCGCTCGCGCTCTCGCCGTTCATCAAGAGCAGGAGCACCACGCCGACGAGCGGCAGGAAGGTGACCGTTGTAAGAATAGGCCAATCGGTCATCAGAAGGAACTCCCGAGCATCATCCAGGTAACAAGCGCCGCAATGCCGATCAGCATGGCGAAGGCGTAGTGATAGAGGTAACCGGTCTGCAGGCGGACGACGCGGTCGGTGACGGCGACGACCCGGGCGGCCACGCCGTTCGGGCCGTAGGTGTCGATGACGCCGACATCACCCTTCTTCCACAGGAAGCGGCCAAGCGCCTTGGCGGTGCGGACGAAGAGGAAATCGTAGAGTTCGTCGAAGTACCACTTGTTCAACAGGAACTGATAGAGAACCCGGTGCTGCCTGGCGAGGGTGCGCGGCGTCTGCGGCGAACGGATATACATGTACCAGGCAAGGGCGAAGCCGAGCAGCATGGCGATGAAGGGGCTCAGGCCCACGAGCGCCGGCACGTGATGGAACTGTTCGACGAGTTCGTTCTCGGCGCCGGTGAAGAGCGCGCCCTTCCAGAACTCGGCATATTCCTCGCCGTAGAAGCGACCTTCGAAGATCACGCCGGCAAGCACAGCGCCGATCGCGAGGAGATAGAGCGGCACCAGCATGACCTGCGGCGATTCATGAACGTGGTGCATCACTTCGTGCGAAGCGCGCGGCTTGCCGAAGAAGGTCATGAAGATCAGGCGCCAGGAGTAGAAGCTCGTAAACAGAGCCGCGATGACCAGCAGCGAGAAGGCAAAGCCTGCGACCGGCGAATGCGAAGCATAGGTCGCCTCGATGATCACGTCCTTGGAGAAGAAGCCGGCAAAGCCGATCGGCGTGAAGGGAATGCCGACACCGGTAATCGCCAGCGTGCCGATGATCATCAGGCCGCCTGTAACTTTGATATGCGGCCAAAGCCCGCCCATGTAGCGCATGTCCTGCTCGCCATCGACGGCATGGATGACTGAGCCGGCGCAGAGGAAAAGCAGCGCCTTGAAGAAGGCGTGCGTGAACAGATGGAAGATTGCCGCGCCGTAGGCCCCGACCCCGAGCGCCACGAACATGTAGCCGAGCTGCGAGCAGGTCGAATAGGCGATGACGCGCTTGATGTCGTTCTGCACCAGGCCGACCGTCGCCGCGAAGAAGGCGGTGATCGCGCCGATCACCGTGACGACGACGAGTGCGTCCGGCGACAGTTCGAAGAGCGGCGACATGCGGGCGACGAGGAAGACGCCGGCGGTGACCATGGTGGCGGCATGGATGAGGGCCGAGACCGGGGTCGGGCCTTCCATGGCATCAGGGAGCCAGGTGTGCAGCAGGAACTGCGCCGACTTGCCCATGGCGCCCATGAATAGCAGCAGGCAGACGCCGGTCAGCGCATGCGCCTTGTCGAGCTGCATGCCGAAGAGGTTGAGGATCACTTCGCTCGCCTCGCCGCCGCCTTCATGCGGGGCGAAGTTCGAGGCATTGGCGAAAATCGTGTCGAAGTTGATCGAACCGAACAGCACGAAGACGCCGGCAATGCCGAGCACGAAGCCGAAGTCGCCGACGCGGTTGACGATGAAGGCCTTCATCGCCGCAGCCGTTGCCGACGGCTTCTTGAACCAGAAGCCGATCAGCAGATAGGAGGCAAGACCGACGCCTTCCCAGCCGAAAAACATCTGCGCCAGGTTGTCGGCCGTCACCAGCATCAGCATGGCGAAGGTGAAGAGCGAGAGATAGGCGAAGAAGCGCGGGCGATGCGGATCGGTGTGCATGTAGCCGATCGAATAGACGTGAACCAGCGTCGAGACCGTGTTGACGACGATCAGCATGACGGAGGTCAGCGTATCCACGCGCAGCGACCAGGAGACGTCGATGCCGCCGGACTGGATCCAGCGCAGCACCTCGACCTTGATCGGGCCGCCTTCGCCGTGGCCCATGCCGACGGTGAAGAAGACGTACCAGGAGAGGATGGCGGCGATGATCATCAGGCCGCTGGTGACATATTCCGAAGCCTTGGCGCCGATGGCGCGGCCGAACAGGCCGGCGACGATCGCACCGATCAAGGGAAGAAAGACGATAGCCTTATAGAGGAACATGAGCCACTCAGCCCTTCATCATATTGACGTCTTCGACCGCGATCGAGCCGCGGTTGCGGTAGAAGACAACGAGAATTGCAAGACCGATCGCCGCTTCGGCAGCCGCCACCGTCAGGATGAACAGCGCGAAAACCTGGCCGACGATGTCGTTCAGGAAGGAGGAGAAGGCGACCATGTTGATGTTGACGGAAAGCAGGATCAGTTCGACCGACATCAGGATGACGATGACGTTCTTCCGGTTCAGGAAGAAGCCGAACACCCCGAGCGTGAAGAGGATGGCGCTGACCGTCAGGTAGTGGGAAAGTCCGATGACCATGTTCTTTGTTCCTTGACCTGCCTTAGACGCCCTGCCCGGGCTTGACCGACACCACCTCGACGGCGGTGGCGGGCGTGCGGGCAACCTGCCTCGGGATATTCTGACGCTTGATGTTGGTGCGGTGCCTCAGCGTCAGCACGATGGCGCCGATCATCGCGACCAGCAGCACCAGACCGGCGATCTCGAAGAAATAGACGTAGTTGGTGTAAAGCACGTCGCCGAGAGCAGCCGTATTCGTGCGCTCGCTGAGCGCCGGGATCGGCATGGCGACGGATTTGGCGATCTCAGGCGAGATGACGCTGCCGCCGATGACGACGATCAGCTCGGCTGCGAGAATGATCCCGATCAGGCCGCCGATCGGCGCATATTCGAGAACCCCTGCCCTGAGCTCGGTGAAGTCGATATCGAGCATCATCACCACGAAGAGGAAGAGCACGGCGACGGCGCCGACATAGACGACCAGCAGGATCATCGCGAGGAATTCGGCACCGAGCAGCAGGAAGAGGCCGGCCGCGTTGAAGAACACCAGGATCAGGAACAGAACCGAGTGAACCGGGTTCTTCGCCCAGATGACCATGAACGCCGACGCCACCGCGACAAAGGCGAAAAGATAGAAAAATAGAGCCTGCAGACCCATGTTGGTGCCTTTTTCATCTTCCCCCGGGCAGCCGGGAGTTTTTCTGCCCGATAGAGTTTGCGCGGCTGACCGGCAAAGCTCCTGTGCATATTGACCGCGACCGGAGCAGCAAAGCTCCCTTGCGGCATTTCAAAACTCGATCAGCGGTACGGCGAGTCGATCGCGATATTGCGGGCGATTTCGCGCTCCCAACGGTCTCCGTTGTCGAGAAGGCGCGCCTTGTCGAAATAGAGCTCTTCGCGGGTTTCCGTCGCAAATTCGAAATTCGGCCCTTCGACGATCGCATCGACGGGGCAGGCTTCCTGGCAGAAGCCGCAATAGATGCACTTCACCATGTCGATGTCGTAGCGCACCGTGCGGCGGGTGCCGTCGTTGCGGCGCGGACCGGCCTCGATGGTGATGGCCTGGGCAGGACAGATCGCCTCGCAAAGTTTGCAGGCGATGCAGCGTTCCTCGCCGTTCGGATAGCGGCGCAGCGCATGCTCACCACGGAAACGCGGGGAAACCGGTCCCTTTTCGAAGGGATAGTTGATCGTCGCCTTCTGGCGGAAGAAATAGCGCATCGACAGAAAGAACGCGCCGAAGAATTCCTTGAGGAACAGCGAGCTGATGGAGCTGGACAAGCTTCCCATCTTCAACCTCCAATTTTGCCGGAAACGAGAGAGGGCGTCATCATGCCCATCCCATCAGCTTCAGCACGAATGCAACGATGATGACCATGGCGAGCGACAGCGGCAGGAAAACCTTCCAGCCGAGGCGCATGAGCTGGTCGTAGCGATAGCGCGGGACGAAAGCCTTGACCATCGCGAACATGAAGAACACGAAGCAGGCCTTCAGCATGAACCAGATGATGCCCGGGACCCAGTTGAGGATCCAGATGTCGACCGGAGGCAGCCAGCCGCCGAGGAAGAGGATCGTCGTCAGCGAGCACATCAGGCAGACGGCCGCATATTCGCCGAGCATGAACATCATGTATGGCGAGGAGCCGTATTCGACCATGAAGCCGGCAACGAGTTCCGATTCGGCTTCCGGAAGGTCGAAGGGCGGACGGTTCGTTTCGGCGAGCGCCGAAATGAAGAAGATGATGAACATCGGGAAGAGGGACAGCCAGTGCCAGTCGAGGAACGACGCCGGCAGGCCGAGCATGGTGCCGAGGCCGGTATGCTGCGCATTGACGATATCGGTCAGGTTCAGCGAACCGACGCAGAGAAGCACGGTGACGATGACGAAGCCGATCGAGACTTCATAGGACACCATCTGTGCGGCCGAACGCAGCGCGCCGAGGAACGGATACTTCGAGTTCGAAGCCCAGCCGCCCATGATGATGCCGTAGACCTCGAGCGAGGAAATCGCGAAGATGTAGAGGATGCCGACATTGATATTGGCAATCACCCAGCCGTCGGCAAGCGGCACCACCGCCCAAGTGGACAGTGCCAGAAGCACCGTCACCAGCGGGGCAAGCAGGAACACCGCCTTGTTGGCGCCGGCCGGAATGATCGGCTCCTTGAAGACGAATTTCAGAAGGTCGGCGAAAGACTGGAAAAGGCCGAAGGGGCCGACGACGTTCGGGCCGCGGCGCAGCTGCACGGCCGCCCAGATCTTGCGGTCGGCGAGCAGAACATAGGCGATGAAGACGAGCAGGCAGACCAGAAGCAGCAGCGACTGACCGATCATGATGATCGCCGGCAAGACATAGGTCGAAAAGAAAGAATCCATAGTCCCCTGCCCTTACTCTGCCGCGACTTTGAAGTTGTTGCGGGCCAATGCCGAGCACTCCGCCATCACTGCCGAGGCCCGCGCTATCGGGTTCGTCAAATAGAAGTCTTTCACCGGCGACGCAAACCCTGACTTGTTCATCTTGCCGGCTTTTTTCGCAACTGCGGCAATTTGGGCGCTATCGGTTTCGGCGATCTCGTCGATGGCGGCGAAATGCGGGAAAGCGGCATAGAGCCGGACGCGCAATTCGCTCAGCGAATCGAAGGGAAGCTTCTTGCCGAGCACGTCGGAAAGGGCGCGGATGATGGCCCAGTCCTCGCGGGCGTCGCCTGGCGCAAAGCCTGCGCGGTTGCCCATCTGGACGCGGCCTTCGGTGTTGACCCAGGTGCCGGACTTTTCAGTATAGGCTGCGGCCGGCAGGATGACGTCGGCATGATGGGCGCCGTTATCACCATGCGAACCGATATAGACGGTGAGCTTGGCCTTCTTGGCGGTGAAATCGAGTTCGTCGGCGCCGAGCAGGAAGAGCACATCCATCGCCGTCAGCATTTCGGCGGCATTGACGCCCTTGGCACCCGGCACGAAGCCGAGGTCGAGGCCGCCGACGCGCGAGGCGGCGGTGTGGAGGACGGCAAAGCCGTTCCAGCCTTCGACGACTGCGCCGACCGAACCGGCAAGCTTGGCGGCACTGGCGAGAACACCGGCGCCGTCGGTGCGCGACAGCGCGCCCTGGCCGATGATGATCATCGGCTTGGCCGCGTTCTTCAGCACCTCGGCGAAGGCGTGGCCGCCGTCAACCAGATCCTTCAGCGTGTCCGGACCGCCGCCTAGATAGTCATAGCTATAGCGCAGTTCGCCCGGCTCGCCGATGACGCCGATCGGGAACTTGCCGCGGCGCCAGCGCTTGCGGATACGGGCGTTGAGGATGGCTGCCTCGAAACGCGGATTGGCGCCGATGATCAGCAGCGCGTCGGCCTGGTCGATGCCGGAAATGGTCGGGTTGAAGAGGTAGCTTGCACGGCCGAGCGACGGATCGAGTGCCGCCCCATCCTGACGACAGTCGAGATTGGCGGATCCGAGCGATTTCACCAGTTCGGAAAGCGCATACATTTCCTCGACCGAGGCAAGGTCGCCCGCGATCGCGCCGATCTTGTCGCCCGATGTGGCGCCGACGGCGGCCTTGATGGCGCCGAAGGCTTCAGCCCAGGTGGCGGGCTGCAGGCGGCCGTCGCGGCGGACATAGGGTCGGTCGAGGCGCTGGGTCTTCAGGCCGTCCCAGATGAAGCGGCTCTTGTCGGAGATCCACTCTTCGTTGATCGCCTCGTTGACGCGCGGCAGGACACGCATGACTTCGCGGCCGCGGGTGTCGACGCGGATCGCCGAACCGACGGCATCCATGACGTCGATCGATTCGGTCTTGTTCAATTCCCAGGGACGCGCGGTGAAGGCGAAGGGCTTGGAAGTCAGCGCGCCCACCGGGCAGAGGTCGACGACATTGCCCTGCAGTTCGGAGGTCATTGCCTGTTCGAGATAGGTGGTGATCTCGGCATCTTCGCCGCGGCCGATCAGGCCAAGCTCGGAAATCCCGGCGACCTCGGTGGTGAAGCGGACGCAACGCGTGCAGTGGATGCAGCGGTTCATCACCGTCTTGACCAACGGGCCGATATACTTGTCTTCGACGGCGCGCTTGTCTTCCTGGTAACGCGAGGTGTCGATGCCGAAGGCCATCGCCTGGTCCTGCAGGTCACATTCGCCGCCCTGGTCGCAGATCGGGCAATCGAGCGGATGGTTGATCAGCAGGAATTCCATCACGCCTTCGCGGGCCTTCTTGACCATCGGCGTGTTGGTGAAGACCTCGGGAAGTTCGCCGTTCGGGCCGCCGCGGATGTCGCGTACGCTCATGGCGCAGGAAGCCTGCGGCTTCGGCGGGCCGCCCTTCACCTCGACAAGGCACATGCGGCAATTGCCGGCAACCGACAGGCGCTCATGGAAGCAGAAGCGCGGAACCTCGGCACCGGCATCCTCACACGCCTGCAACAGCGTGAAATGATCCGGAACTTCGATCTCGTTGCCGTCAATCTTCAGTTTTGCCATCGTCGCTCAGTCCTGTTTCCCGTTTGCCTGATGACGGCAAACAAACCTATTTTTGCAACAGTCTCATTGCCAAGCCGGATCTTTCGTCCTGCCGACATCTGATGCCGCCCAAATTCTCTGTCGCGTGTTCCAGGTCCGGAACCCGCATCGGCTTCTGCAGCGTGCCCCCGCCCGTCCGCCGATCTGCCCATTTTTCCGGCCGATTGCACGGCCGGACAGTTCATTTCTTGCGGCGCGCCCGCCCGGCCAGAACTTTCGCCTGGCCGCTCCAATCGTCGCGGCCGATGCGGCCGTTGAAGCCAAGCTCGGCGTCGAGACGGGCGATGTCCTCATCGTTCCAGCCGGCAATTTCGGCGAAGCTGCGAATGCCCCTGGCGTTCAGCACCTGCTCCAGCTTCGGGCCGATGCCGGCGATCAGCTTCAGATCATCGGCCTTTTTCGCTCGCGCGACCGGTTTTGCCTTCTCAGCCGGCTTCGGCTGGCTTGCCGGTACCGGTTCGCTGACCGGCCTGACAACCGTCAATTTCGGCCCTGCCCTCTTCGCGGCCGCCGGCTTGACGACAACCTTCACGGCAGGGCGAATATTCTCCGGACGGATCTCGACGTCGGGCGTGAGTTCGTCCGGCGGCGTATCATCGAGGGCGGCAGCGACCTTGCCGGTCGTTTCCAGCGCGCTCTGGAAGGCGCCGAAGAAGGCGCCCGCCATCTGCGTCGAGAGGCCGAAGCCGATCGCCGTTGCAGCGGCAAAGGCGGCGGCCGGATGCGCCATCAGCGGATGCACGGGCATTGCCCGTGCATTTTCCAGCATCTCGGCGGCGAGACGGCCGAAGCCGGCCGCGAAATCGGCGGCGTCTTCCTTCTTTCCACTCTTCGATGCGTTGTCCGCCATGATTATTCAGCCGCCTCCAGAACCGCGCCATGATCGAGAGCGCTTGCCGTATACTGGTCGATGCGCTTTTCGATCTCGGGACGGAAGTTACGGATCAAACCCTGCACCGGCCATGCGGCGGCATCGCCGAGCGCGCAGATGGTGTGGCCTTCGATCTGCTTGGTCACCTGGAACAGCATGTCGATTTCGCGCTTCTGGGCATTGCCCTTGGCCATGCGCTCCATCACGCGCCACATCCAGCCCGTGCCTTCGCGGCAGGGCGTGCACTGGCCGCAGCTCTCATGCTTGAAGAAGGCGGAGATGCGGGCGATAGCCTTGATGACGTCGGTGGACTTGTCCATGACGATCGCGGCCGCCGTGCCGAAAGAGGAGCCGACGCCACGCAGGCCGTCGAAATCCATCGGGCAGTCGATGATGTCCTTGGCCGGCACGATCGGGCAGGATGCGCCGCCCGGAATGACGGCGAGCAGATTGTCCCAGCCGCCGCGGATGCCGCCGGCATGGCGGTCGACCAGTTCGCGGAAGGTGATGCCCATTTCCTCTTCGACCGTGCACGGCTTGTTGACGTGACCGGAGAGCATGAACAGCTTGGTGCCGACATTGTTTGGGCGGCCGATGGCCGAGAACCAGCCGGCGCCGCGGCGCAGGATCGTCGGGGCAACGGCGATCGATTCGACGTTGTTGACCGTCGTCGGGCAGCCGTAGAGGCCCATATTGGCCGGGAAAGGCGGCTTCAGGCGCGGCTGGCCCTTCTTGCCCTCGAGGCTTTCGAGCAGCGCGGTTTCCTCGCCGCAGATATAGGCGCCGGCGCCGTGATGGACGAAGATGTCCATGTCCCAGCCGAGCTTGTTGTTCTTGCCGAGCAGGCCGTAATCATAACATTCGTCGATCGCCGCCTGCAGCGCTTCGCGCTCGCGGATATATTCGCCGCGCACATAGATGTAGGCGGCATTGGCGCCCATGGCGAAGCTGGCGACGACGCAGCCTTCGATCAGCGTATGCGGATCGTGGCGCATGATATCACGGTCCTTGCAGGTGCCGGGCTCCGATTCGTCGGCATTGACGACGAGGTAATGCGGGCGGCCGTCGCTTTCCTTCGGCATGAAGGACCATTTCAGGCCGGTGGGAAAGCCGGCGCCGCCGCGGCCGCGAAGGCCCGAGGCCTTCATCTCGTTGATGATCCAGTCGCGGCCCTTTTCGAGGATCTGCTTGGTGCCGTCCCAGTGGCCGCGGCTCATTGCGCCCTTCAGGGACTTGTCCTTGAGGCCGTAGATGTTGGTAAAGATGCGGTCTTTATCTTGTAACATGCTTCACCTCTTACCGCGGCTTCTTGCCGAAGACCTTGATATATTCCGCTTCGCCGCCCTTGGCGAGCGCCTTGGCCTGCTTGACCCAGTCGTCGCGCTCGATGCGGCCGCGGAAGTTCAGGTAGCCGTCGACCCATTCGCGTTCGGCCTTCTTCCAGCCCGCGACCTGCGAGAAGGTGAAGATGCCGATTTCGTTCAGCGTCGCCTCGATCTTCGGGCCGACGCCGGAGATCATCTTCAAGTCATCCGGCGCGGCGGGTTTTTCGATGCCGGCCGGACGGTTCTTGTCGGTGAGCGCAAGCCTTGCCGCCGGGGCGGCTTCGGCCTTGGCGGCAGCCACCGGTGCCGGTTCGGCGGGCGCAGTGCCGGAAACCGGCTGCTGCTCGGCAGCCTTGGCATTCCTGGCAGCCGCCTTCGGCGCCGTTGCCGGCGTCTTTAGGGCGGCGTTGGTTTCGGCATCGGTGCTCTTCGGGCGGGCAGCCTCGGAGGGCGGAACCGGAGCGGCGTCGACCGGAGCCGAAATGCTTTCGGCATCGGCCTTCTTGGCGCGCGTCCTTGTCTTCGGCTCTTCCGTCGTCAGCGAGGTTGGGCCGCCTTCGGGTGCCGAGAAAATCCGGTCGATCTGGGTGCCGGGCCTGATGCTCGCGCCATTGCCGGCGGCAAAGGTATCGATGATTTCTTCGAGACGCGCCGGCGTCAGGTCTTCATAGGTGTCCTTGCCGATCATCACCATCGGGGCGTTGACGCAGGCGCCAAGACATTCGACCTCTTCCCAGGACAGCGTGCCCTCGGCATTGCGCTCGAAGGCGTGGGCGTGGATCTTGCTCTTGCAGACCGACATCAGCGCTTCCGAGCCGCGCAGCATGCAGGGCGTCGTACCGCAGACCTGGACATGGGCGCGGGTGCCGACAGGATGCAGTTGGAACTGCGTATAGAAGGTCGCGACCTCGAGCACCCGGATATAGGCCATATCGAGCATGTCGGCGATCTTTTCGATCGCCGCGCGCGTGACCCAGCCGTCCTGCTCCTGCGCCCGCATCAACAGCGGGATGACCGCCGACTGCTGGCGGCCGGCGGGGTATTTCTGGATCGTCTTGTCCGCCCAGACCGCATTTTCATCGCTGAAAGCGAATGCGGCAGGCTGAAATTGATCTTCGGCTAATCGACGAACGGACATTCTTCCTCACGCCTTGTCAGTTTAGGGTTCCACACCGCGAAGCGGTCAAAGACTGCATTTCGCAGGCATAGGCCGACTGGTCTTTCTGCATAAACACTACGAATTTGCTGCCATTCGGAATGGCAGCCTTGATCTGATAGCCCTTGGACAAAAGATCGCCCATGGACGTTTGCGCCGCCGGCGGCGTCACTTCCTTACGGCCCAGCGGCGTGCCGAGCGTATCGGTCTCCTGGGCCGAAACCCCGGATGCCGCAAGAAGAAGTACGACAGCAAGCGGCAGACGTTGCATCAGCGGTCCACCTCGCCGAAGACAATGTCGAGCGAGCCGAGCACGGCTGCGACGTCGGCAAGCTGGTGGCCGCGGCACATGAAATCCATCGCCTGCAGATGCGCATAACCGGGCGCACGGATCTTGCAACGATAGGGCTTGTTGGAGCCGTCGGAGACAAGATAGACCCCGAACTCGCCCTTCGGCGCTTCGACCGCGGCGTAAACTTCGCCGGCCGGCACGTGGTAGCCTTCGGTATAGAGCTTGAAGTGGTGGATCAGCGCTTCCATCGAGCGCTTCATCTCACCGCGCTTCGGCGGCACGACCTTGCCGTCGATCGACGAGAAGGGACCGGTTTTGGCATCCGACAGCAGACGGTTGACGCATTGCTTCATGATGCGGACCGATTGGCGCATCTCGATCATGCGGATCAGGTAGCGGTCGTAATTGTCGCCGTTCTTGCCGATCGGAATGTCGAATTCAAGATCGGAATAACATTCGTAAGGCTGCGAGCGACGCAGATCCCAGGCAGCGCCCGACCCGCGCACCATGACGCCGGAGAAGCCCCAAGCCCAGCAATCCTCCAGCGAGACGACGCCGATATCGACGTTGCGCTGTTTGAAGATGCGGTTGCCGGTCAACAGATTGTCGATATCGTCGAGCGCCTTCAGGAAGGGATCGCACCAGTCGCCGATATCCTGGACGAGCTGTTCCGGCAGATCCTGATGGACGCCGCCCGGTCGGACATAAGCGGCGTGCATGCGCGAGCCGCTGGCGCGCTCATAAAACACCATCAGCTTTTCACGCTCTTCGAAGCCCCAGAGCGGCGGCGTCAGCGCGCCGACGTCCATAGCCTGCGTCGTGACGTTCAAAAGATGCGAGAGGATGCGGCCGATTTCCGAATAGAGAACGCGGATCAACTGGCCGCGAATCGGGATCTCGATGCCGAGCAGCTTTTCCACCGCCAGCGCATAGGCATGCTCCTGGTTCATCGGCGCGACGTAGTCGAGACGATCGAAATAGGGCACGGCCTGAAGATAGGTCTTGGTTTCGATCAGCTTCTCGGTGCCGCGATGCAACAGGCCGATATGCGGATCAACCCGCTCCACAATTTCGCCGTCAAGCTCCAGGACAAGACGAAGAACGCCATGCGCCGCCGGATGCTGCGGTCCGAAATTGATGTTGAAGTTGCGGACGTTATGTTCGGTCATGGCGATTAACTCGCTTAGAGTGAGTAGTGAATAGTGAGCAGTGATTAGTTTTCATCACTCTCGCTATTCGTCAGCTTTCCTGTGCTGAACGCTTCGGATAAGCGATCCCAGCATCTTTCCAATTTCGTCGCATTGGTCGAGCAATTCGTCCAAGGCCGAGGCTTGAAGAACGCCAATTCTTCCGGCGATGATCAAATGCGTCTCCAACTCTTTCAACGAGCCCTGTGCGATCTTGAGAAATTGGGCAAACGAACCTCGATTTTCTCTTCCGTATCCCTCCGCGATGTTCGCGGCCACGGAAACGGAAGATCGTCTAATCTGGCTGGTCATTCCATAGATCTCTTCGCGCGGGAAGGTTCTCGTCACCTCATAACAAACGACAGACAGCTCGATAGCAAATTGCCAGACTTTCAAATCACGGTAGGAACTTATTTTCCCGTTCGTCACCCAAATATCTGCCCACTATTCACTACCAACTAATCACTACTCACTGCTTCGCCTTCTCATCCCCCGGCAACACATACTCCGTCCCCTCCCAAGGCGACATGAAGTCGAAGTTGCGGAATTCCTGCTTCAACTCGACCGGCTCGTAGACAACGCGTTTGGCGGCGTCGTCGTAGCGGACCTCGACGAAACCGGTCGTCGGGAAGTCCTTGCGCAGCGGATGGCCTTCGAAGCCGTAGTCGGTCAGGATGCGGCGCAGGTCCGGATGGCCGGTGAAGAGCACGCCGTACATGTCCCAGGTTTCGCGCTCGAACCAGTCGGCGCCGGGATGGACGGCGCAGGCCGACGGAACCGGCGTATCCTCGTCGGTTGCGACCTTGACGCGGATGCGCAGATTCTGCTTCGGCGACAGCAGGTGATAGACGACGTCGAAACGCAGCTCGCGCTGCGGCCAGTCGACGCCGCAAATATCGATCAGGTTGACGAAACCGCACTTGGCGTCGTCGCGCAGGAAGGTCAGAAGCGCGATCAGGTTTTCACCCGTCGTCGTCAGCGTCAGCTCGCCATACTTCATCTGCGATGCGGCGATCAGATTGCCGCGCGCTTCGCCAAGGTAGGACGCAAGCTCAGTCAGGGCTTCACTCATATGCCTTGTCCTTAACCCTTAGCGTTCGATCGTGCCGGTGCGCCGGATCTTCTTCTGCAGCAGAAGCACGCCGTAGAGCAGCGCCTCTGCCGTGGGGGGACAGCCCGGCACATAGATATCGATCGGCACGATGCGATCGCAGCCGCGCACCACCGAATAGGAATAGTGATAATAGCCGCCGCCATTGGCGCAGGAGCCCATCGAGATGACGTAGCGCGGCTCGGGCATCTGGTCGTAGACCTTGCGCAGAGCGGGCGCCATCTTGTTGGTCAGCGTGCCGGCGACAATCATGACGTCGGACTGGCGCGGCGAAGCGCGCGGCGCAAAACCGAAGCGCTCGACGTCGTAACGCGGCATCGACAGCTGCATCATTTCGACGGCGCAGCAGGCCAGACCGAAGGTCATCCACATTAGCGAGCCGGTACGGGCCCAGTTGATCAGCTCGTCGGTCGAGGTGACGAGGAAACCCTTGTCGGCAAGCTCATTGTTGATCTCGCCGAAAAATGCGTCGTTGCTGCCGATCGGCTTGCCTGTGGCGGGATCGATGATCCCCTTCGGCTGCTGGGCGACGAGCGGCTGATTGCTCACAGGGGTCACTCCCATTCCAGGGCTCCCTTTTTCCATTCATAGATAAAGCCGATGGTCAGCACGAAGAGGAAGACCATCATGGACCAGAAGCCGAACCAGCCGATGGCGCCGAAGGAAACGGCCCAGGGGAAGAGGAAGGCGACTTCGAGGTCGAAGATGATGAAGAGGATCGACACGAGGTAGAAGCGGATGTCGAACTTCATGCGGGCGTCGTCGAACGCGTTGAAGCCGCATTCGTAAGCCGAGAGCTTTTCCGAATCGGGCGCTTTGAAAGCGACGGCGAACGGCGCAATGAGCAGCGCCAGGCCGATAACGAGAGCGATAGCGATGAAGATAGCGATCGGAATATAGGAACTGAGCAGTTCAGTCATCATGTTCATCCCTGCTTGCCGGAGGCGCCAGGCGGCGCATTTGGGCAAATGCCCGGCAAGCGAACGTGCGTTGCAACAAGCCGTGGTTAGCGCAGCCGACGCCCCGGCGCAAGAGATTTACAGAGGCAATTCGACGCGCCGCGCGCGGACATTATCAAGCAGATGCAACGATGTCGCGACAAATCCACACAAACCGATTCAAGCTGCATGCCTGACCCCTGGAAACTGCATGGCTTTCGAAAGAGAATGGCGCGAGTGACGGGGCTCGAACCCGCGACCTCCGGCGTGACAGGCCGGCACTCTAACCGACTGAGCTACACCCGCGCATTGATCGGCCTTTTGCGGCCGCTGGGATGAAGAAACCGGACAAACGACAAATCACATTTGCGTTCTACAAGACTTGAAATGGCGCGAGTGACGGGGCTCGAACCCGCGACCTCCGGCGTGACAGGCCGGCACTCTAACCAACTGAGCTACACCCGCAATTCATTTCAAGCAGTCCGGATGCCTTCGCACCCTCACCAAAACGGCTGCCCGTTTCGATGAGCGGCTAACTACGGGGTTCGTCTTTTAGTGTCAAGCAGGTTTGGAGACAAAACCATGACAGTCGTTTGAATTGTTTCGGCAAGGCCGGCAATTCCCCTACCCACTACGACACTGACGCCCGATCGAAGCCGGCAGCGCAGTCGACGTCGACAGGCCCCCTCCCCTTTATCCACAGCCCGGTGACGCCCGATCGCCATCACAAGGAGCGGGACCGCCACCAAAAAAATCAAAAAATCTTCACAAACACTCTTGCGGTTTTGCCGCGATCCGCATAGATCACGGCCACCAACGCGGCAGGCCGATCCGGCTTCGTCAGCGATGGGCGATTAGCTCAGTTGGTAGAGCGCCTCGTTTACACCGAGGATGTCGGGAGTTCGAGTCTCTCATCGCCCACCATTTTCTCCCTTACGTGCCAAATCGCAGCTTTCGCAGTGGGATGCCTCAGCTGCGTCGTGATGTATTTGGAATTCCAATTGGATCCATTGGCGCGTCCGGCAGGTCGCGATGCGGCGCGGCGTCTGAAATCAGCACTCCACCAGAACGGACTACTCCGGGCGCGGCGCCACCTCCTATTGGGCGAATGGATGGGCGCGGGCAAAAGTGTGAGAATTCACCGCCCGGAAAATCTCCGCGCTTGCTACACCTGGAGGTGTTCCATGAGGACTCTCTGCTCCGCACTGACGCTGTGCATCGCGGTCGCTCTTTATGCGCCAAGCGCCAGATATGTCAGCCTGCCCGGTTACGCCTTCAAAACGAATCCGCAATGCCAGCGCCACGAACCAAAGACGCGGTTTGACAGAAGGTGCGACTGGCCGAGGGTGGGCTTCAAGGACTTTACGCCCCCGCTTGTGACCGTGCTTGGGATCTGAAGCTCAGCCTCTTTACGAATCATCGCAGTCCTGGCGCGTTTTGCAGCCGAAGGGCATTCATGGCTCGGTGCGACAGTGTTTCTGATCGTGGCGAAATGCCTTGGCTCAGACTTCCTACCAGACTCTATATAGCCCTTCGGAATCCCGAAATTGGTTGCGGGATTGAAATCATTGCATGATTTTTTCTGTCGACACCGTGCGAAACGCTGCGGATTTCGGAATCCCGAAGCGGGGAATTTCGGGATTCCGAAGTGGCGTTCTGGAATCGTGACAGCCGGGCTCATCGCCGACCATTCACCCCTTCGCCAGTTCTTTATCCACCGCCGAGACCAGCCGCGAATCATCGGCCGTCACGTCAGGCGCGAATCGGGCGGCAACTTTACCGTCGCGGCCGATCAGGAATTTTTCGAAGTTCCAGAGAATGTCGTCCTCGTCGCCGCCCGATATGCCGTGGGATTTCAGGCGTTCGCGCATCGGGCCGTCACCTGTGGTCTTCACACCGGACCTGGTCAGTTGCCGGTAGAGCGGGTGCTGGGTCTCGCCCTTGACCGAAATCTTCGAGAAAATCGGGAAAGTGACATCGTAGGTGCTGGTGCAGAAGTCGAGGATCTCGGCGTCGGTGCCGGGCTCCTGACCCTTGAAGTCGTTGGCGGGGAAAGCGGCGATGACGAAGCCGCGCTCGCGCTTTTCGCCGTAGAGCTTTTCGAGACCCTCATATTGAACGGTCAGCCCGCATTTGGAGGCGACGTTGACGACCAGGAGCACGCGGCCCTTGTATTCGCTGAGTGTGGTTTCACGACCATCCACTGATTTGACAGGGATATCCAGCACATTGCCCGCCATGGGAACCTCCAAATTGATAAGATATGTCTCGCCAACTTAGCGATATCGCCGCCGTTGTCATCAACGTCGGAATCAACTCGGCGTTAGCAGGACGCCGGTGCGGGCTACGGCCTGCACCGGCGGTCAGCACATCAGGCGGGGGATGTTTCCTTCACGTCGTCGAGCAGGAAGTGCACAACGATATAATCCGTCTTGTAATGGCGACCGCTGTCGGACACGGATTCGACGCTGCCGCCGTCCTTCGGGTGCCAGGAGTGGTAATGGGGGTTGGTGGTGATCAGTGTGATGGCCTTGCCTTCCAGGGCTTCCTCGCCAAGCCGGAAGCGCATCTCGGCCAGCGGCCAGATCCGCTCGTAATCCGCCATGCTGATGCGCGCCTTCAGCGCCTTGCGATTCAGCGGTGCTTCGCCGGCCTCTGCGGGTGCTTCCAACATCACCTCCTCGGCTCCGTTGATGATGGCGTTGAACTCTTCAGGCCATATGCGTCTCATGAAATCGCTCCTCCCGGGGCTCTCGTCAGTCCACAGGTGAAACTTAGCGATTTGTTCGAAAGAAGCAAATTCCCGTCATGTGGTTGTCATCGAGGTCGGCTGCTCCTACGTTCGCCGCAGACCGCATCAGGGCCGTCAGACGCCCGCAATCCCGAGATCAGAGATGAAGACACGTGAAGACAGGCAGGCACTCCGGGCGAGCATGCCGCGCACCCCGCTCAGCGCTCATCATATGGAAAATGCCCGCCTGCTGCCGGATCGCGGCGAGCTGCTCTACCGGATCCCGAACGGCGGCATCGGCGTCGAGGTCGGGGCTGCCTTCGGCGAATATACGGCGGAGATTCTGGAAAAGAATCGCCCAGCGCAGCTCTACCTCATCGATCCCTGGTCGATGGACCGCTACAGCTCCGGGCTCGATACGATCCACACCAAGTTCGCGGCCGAGATCGACGCCGGCCGGCTGCATCTGATGCAGGGTACATCGCTGGAAAAGCTCGCCGAATTCGAGGACGATTTCCTCGATTGGGCCTATATCGATACCGATCATTCCTTCGAGCTCACCTGGCAGGAACTGCTGCTCTGCGAAAAGAAGGTGAAGCGGACGGGGCGCATCGCCGGGCACGACTTCTGCACCGGCAACACGGTCAAGCCGATCGTCTATGGCGTCGTCGAGGCGGTCACCAAGTTCTGCAAGGATTACGGCTGGCAATTCGAGTTCCTGACGGTCGAATCACATGCGCATTTTTCCTATTGCCTGAAACGGCTCTGATCAGCTTTTGCCGAAATATTGCGCGTCGCTGACCTGTTCCATCCAGTCGACATGCTTGCCGTCCAGCGCCTCGTGAATGGCGATGTGCGTCATCGCCGTATCCTCGCCAGCGCCGTGCCAATGTTTCTCGCCCGGCGAAAACCAGACCGTGTCGCCGGCGCGAATCTCGCGGATTTCCCCGCCCCAGCTCTGGGCGAGGCCCTTGCCAAAAGTGACGATCAGCGTCTGGCCGAGCGGATGCGTGTGCCAGGCGGTGCGGGCGCCGGGCTCGAAAGTAACCGAGGTTGCCTTCACCCGGGCCGGTGCCGGCGGCTCCATCAGCGGGTCCTGGCGAACGGCGCCGGTGAAATAGTCGGCCGGCGGCGTCATCGAGGGGCGAGAGCCGGCGGGTTTGATCTCCATCATCTTTCCTTTTCCATTCCATTGCAGTTGAAGCCTTGTAATCCGACGATATTTCATCGAGGCGACCAATCAAGGCCGGATCGACAATTGCCGCATCCTCGCCCGGCTGATAGGCCAATCTCTTTCATCACCTAAAGCGCGTCACATTGAACTTGGTTGATGGGACGCGCTTTAGTTCTCTGTTTTTACGCATGTCGCTATCCCGGAACCGCTGCACACTTCCGGGCAACATGCATTGGGAGAATTTCTCATGAAACACCATGCTTTCGGCCGCATGCCCGTCACGGTCACCAATGTCGGCTTCGGCGCCTGGCAGATCGGCGGCTCATGGGGCGATATCAGCGAAGCGGATGGACGCGCGGCGCTGAATGCCGCACTCGATGCCGGCATGACCTTCATCGATACAGCCGACGTATATGGCGACGGCCGCTCGGAAAAGATCATCGCCGACGTGCTCAAGACGCGTGGCGGCAAGCGCCCGATGGTCGCCACCAAGGCGGGCCGCCGGCTCAACCCGCATGTCGCCGAAGGTTATACCAAGGCCAATCTCGAAGGCTTCATCGACCGCAGCCTTGAGAATCTTGCCGTCGACAGCCTCGACCTCGTGCAGCTTCACTGCCCGCCGCGCGAGGTGTTTTACCAGCCGGAGGTCTTCGAAGGTCTCGACGCGCTGCAGAAGGCCGGCAAGATCAGGGGTTATGGCGTTAGCGTCGAAAAGGTCGAGGACGGGCTGAAGGCGATCGAATATCCCGGCGTCGTCAGCATCCAGATCATCTACAACATCTTCCGCCAGCGCCCCGACCACCTGTTTTTCCAGGAGGCGCGCCGCAGGAACGTGGCGATCATCGCCCGCGTGCCGTTGGCCAGCGGTCTGCTCTCCGGCAAGATCACCGGGGAAACGCACTTTGCCAGCGACGACCACCGCAATTTCAACCGTCACGGCGAGGCCTTCGACGTCGGCGAGACCTTTGCCGGCGTGCCCTTCGAAGTCGGCCTGCAGGCGGTGGAGGAGGTGCGCAAGCTGGTGCCCACAGGCGCCACTATGGCCGCCTTTGCACTTCGGTGGATCCTGATGGCCGACGCCGTCACCGTCGTCATCCCCGGTGCCCGCAATGGCGAACAGGCGAGAGCCAATGCGGCGGCAGCCGATCTTGCGCCGCTCTCGGCCGATGTCATGGCGGCGACACGCGAGCTCTACGAGCGGCTGATCGCGCCGCATGTGCATCAGCGCTGGTAGGGCTGGAGCTGCTTGTTTTTGAGGGTTGTGGGCTGCCGCTCTACCCCTCTCCATAAGGGGGAGCGACTAGGCGCTGTTGTCCGGCAGCGACCAAAAGCAGAGGTCTTGCTGGCTGTTACCGTTCGACGAATTCATACGATGGAGTTTGCGTAAAGCGGTGCGGCATCTTAGCCCCTCCCCTTGTGGCGGAGGGGTCTTGGATTCAACGACAGAGGCCGGGCTTTCGCCCGGCCTCTTCCTTTATCTCTTTATCCCAACTCAGTTCGTCGCGTTCAGCTCAACCGGGAAGAACAGCGTCTCGCCGGAAGAATCGCTGACGCCGTCATTGTCGGTGACGGCGTAGGGTTTGCCCGAGGCGTCGAAGGTGAAGCCTTCGAGCTTGTCGAGCACATAGCCGTTGGTCGCGGTCTTGAGTTCGCCGAGGAAGTCGTGAGCTTCGGTCTTCTTGACGACCGGCAGTTCGTCGCCGAGCTTGGCGGGCTTCAGCTCCGAGATCGCCACCTTGTAGAGCTTCTTCAGCTTGGCAGCGTCGCCGACGAGGTTGTCGCGTTCGATGATGTAGACGCTGTCGCCCTGCGCCGAGATTTCAGACAGGCCGACCCAGCCGCTGCCCGTCTTGTCGAGCGGATAGCGCACGGCACCCCATTCCTTCTTCTTCGGATTGTAGGAGACGAGCTTGACGAAGCCCTTCTCGTCGTCACCCCATTCGCGCTGGACAGCCATCCAGAGCGTGGCATCGTCGCCGGTGCCGACAATGGTGACGCCTTCGAAGCCGTAGCGGATTTCGTTGGCGGCGAGTTCCTTCGGCAGGGCGATCTCGGCCTTGATATCGCCCTTGGCGTTGACGTTGTAGAGGGCGTGTGGGACGAGACGCTCGCTGTAGCCTTCCGAGGCGAGCCAGAATGAGCCATCGGCGGCCACCGCGATGCCTTCGATGTCGAGCTTCTGGGCCGGGGCGCCGTCGCGCTTGACGATGAGCGCATCGGTGATTACCGCCGGCTTCTTGCTGGCATCGATCGTGTAGATCGTCGGCTGCGAGCCGAGAACGCTGTCGCTGACGGCATAGAGCATGCCCGGCTTGCCGGGAACGGCAGCGAGACCCGATAGGGCTGCGAAGCCGATCGGATTGCCGTCCTTTTCGGCCGACACGATCTGAGGATAGGCTTTCTCGCCTTCCGAACGCTCATAGATCATCACATGCGAGCGCGTGCCGCCGTCCTTGCCGAGGTCGAGCTCGTTGGCGGTGGCGAAGAGGTTGCGCTGGGGAATGGCGATCCCGCCTTCCGGCGAAATGCCCGATGGCAGCAGCTGCACGAGCTCGGGATCGGCGCCGGTATCTTTAAAGACGCCGACGACCGAGGCGCGCTCGGCGAGCAGGAAGAAATACTGGTCGTCGCCGAACTTGGCGGCTTCGAGGCCTTCCGGCTCGACGCCCTTCGATCCCGAACGGCTTTCCGGATAGTGGCCGATATGAGCGACGGCGCGTTCGAAGGATGCGCCCGATTCGTAGAGAAGCTTGCCCATCTTGTCGAAGATGGTGAAACCACGCGAGCCGCCCTGGTAATCGCCTTCGTTGGCGATGACGAGGCGGTTGTCGTCCAGCCACTTCACGGCGTCGGGCTCACGCGGAACGCCCTTCAATTCGCCGGTGAATTTCAGAGTGCCGTCACGCTTGGTGTCGATGCCGGTAAGATCGACGCTGCCGGCGGAGAAATGCGTTTTCACCTCAGCCGTAGTGGCGTCGATGATGACGATCTCATTGTTTTCCTGCAGCGTCAGTGCGATCTCGTTCAAGCCGTTGAAGGCGACGAATTCCGGCTCCGGATCCTCAGGGGCGACGCCGGCAAGACCGGTCAGCGCCACGTGCTTGATGGTGGCGCAATCGACGGCACCTTTCTTGAGCTGGAAGACGACCAGATCGCCGGCCGGCATCTGCGGGATCTTGCCGTCATTGACCTCTTCGTCGCGCTCGTTTTCGATCGCGATGGCGCCGAGCGTCTTGTCCTTGTTGAGCGCGATCGAATCCGGCTGGCCGCCGAGATCGCAGGTGTTCTCGATCTTCTTCGTCGCCACGTCGACGATCGCCAGACGGCCCGAGGGCTTGGCCTTGCTTTCGGAGGTATTGACGGCGACCAGCGCCTTGCCGGCGCTCGAGGTGACCGAAGTCGGCTCGCCGTCCATCATCAGCGCGCCGCCTGATTTCGGGGCCTTGGCATCGGTGATGTCGATGAAGCCGATCGCACCGAGCGGGCTGTCGCTATAGATCAGCGTGTTGCCGTCGTCGGTCGCGGTGATGATTTCGGCTGAAGTCGCCGAGAGCTTGTCCTTGTCGGCAGGCAGGTTCTGGGCGACCGGGAAGGAGGCGATGCGGTTGAAAACCGGCTCGGCGGCGGCCGGGAAGGCAACGGAAGCGAGAAGCACGGCAGCAAGTGCTGCCTTGCGCGATGAAATGGTCATGAAAATCCCCCATGTGTCGAATAGTCGAAACATGGGTTTTCTGCGGGACTGCCATGACAGAGGCATGACAGCCCCCCGCCATTTCACGCGGTTTGCGTCGGGCCGCCCTTTTCCCGGCGCATCTCGTCGCGCATGATGAAAAGCGAGGCGGCAAGGATGAGAGCAGCTCCGAGCCAAAGATAACCGGCCGGCGCATAACCGAAGAACAGCCAGCCGGCCAGCACATTCAACGGCAGCTTCAGATCGTCGAAGGGCTGGACGTAGGCGGCGTCGGCGCTGGCATAGGCAAGGGTCAGCAGGTATTGCGCCACGACCGTCAGCAGGCCGGCCAGCAGGAAGAGAGCAAGCGCGGTGCCCGTCGGCACGGCAAAGCCCGCCGCGAGCGCCAGGCCGCCATTGATCGGCGTCAGCAGCACCAGCAGCCAGACGGTAATCGTCTCGGGCTTTTCGATGCCGGTCAGGCTCTTGGTGATCAGCGACGAGGCGCCCCAGAGCAGCGCCGAGAGCACCGGCAGCAGGGCTGCCCAGGTGAAGCTGTCGGACCATGGCTGCAGGATGATCATCGCGCCGGCAAAGCCGACACCGGTCGCCGCCCACCGGACAGGACCGACACGTTCGCCGAGGAACAGGCGGGCGCCGAGAATGATGAAGAAAGGCGAGGTCATGACGAGGGCGATCGCCTGCCAGATCGGCACCGACGCTAGGCCGGAAATCCAGGCCTCGACGCCGAGCGCGGCAAAGATGACGCGCACAATATGCCGCCAGGGATAATCGGTGCGCATTGCCGAAAGGCCTGATTTGCGCAGGAAGGGCAAGGAGAACAGAAACGCGAAGGCATATTGCCAGAAGGCCGCGGAAGCCGAGGGAAAGGCGAGCTTCATCGTCAGCCACTGGGTGACGACGTTGAGGAGCGAGAAGACTACGCCTCCAAGCACCATGAAAGCTGCGCCGGCAAAGGCGCGCGACTGCGAGACTGCAAGGGAATTCTGATTCATGTCTTTCATCCGAAACCAGGGACCAACATAAATCAGGACGCAACGAGCGACGGCACGCTGACGCTGGCAGTCCCCTGCCCCGCACGCGGCCATGCTCATTCTCTTCCATCCGGACTTTGACCGTCGGCTCCGGAATCGCACCGGATCTGCTGACCCTTCCCAAGCGACAGCTTGGGAAAGCGCTCGCGGGCTCGGGCCGAGACCCTTACCGCCGGTGGGGAGTTTCACCCCGCCCTGAGAACAGCTCTGTCGTAGAACAAAGGGCCGCATGCGGCAAGCGGCGAAAGCAAAAGGGGTCCGGCAAAGCCGAACCCCTCCTAAATCCTGCACAGCCGGTCTCGTTTACGGCTGGCGGATAATCTCAGATCAGCCGTTGACGGCGTCCTTCAGGCCCTTGCCGGGCGTGAACTTCGGCACGTTGCGAGCCGGAATGTCGACTTCAGCGCCCGTCGACGGGTTGCGGCCCTTCGATGCGGCACGATGAGAAACGGTGAAGCTGCCGAACCCTGCGAGGCGGATGTCGCCCTTGTTCTTGAGTTCACCCTGGACAACGTCAAAAACCGCGTCAACAGCGGAAGCCGCGTCAGACTTCGTCAGTCCTGCCTTTTCGGCGACTGCGGACACGAGTTCATTCTTGTTCATGTTTCCACCCCTTTCTAAATGGTACGAAACGACTCAAAAGTAAGCTAGGCGCAGAATAGGTTTCATCAGGCCCGCCGGGAACCCAAAAGCCCTGCAAATCAAGGAAAAGCAAGCGTCTACATGACGTTTTCACAAAAAAGGCTGGCGTTTTCGCCAGCCTTTTTCCGTCTTTTCAGCCAATGGGGCATAAATGTGGCCGAGGCCACTCAATGCGCTATGGTCGCGCCCGTCTCGTCGAGGCCTTCGACCGAGGTGATGACAGGCGTTTCCACCGTGCCGTCCCATTCGATCGGCTCCGGCCGCCGGACCAGCGCATGCTTGATCACCTCGCCCATGCGGGACACCGGGATGATCTCCATGCTGTTCTTCACGTTGTCCGGAATCTCCGCCAGGTCCTTGGCGTTTTCTTCCGGAATCAGCACCTTCTTGATGCCGCCACGAAGCGCTGCGAGCAGCTTTTCCTTGAGACCGCCGATCGGCAGCACACGGCCGCGAAGGGTGATTTCACCGGTCATGGCCACGTGTCTGTTCACCGGGATACCGGTCATGATCGAGACGATGGCGGTCGCCATAGCGACGCCGGCCGAGGGGCCATCCTTCGGCGTCGCGCCTTCCGGCACGTGCACGTGGATGTCGCTCTTGTCGAAGCGCGGCGGCTCGATGCCGAAATCGACAGCGCGCGAGCGGACGTAGGAGGCCGCCGCCGAGATCGATTCCTTCATGACTTCCTTCAGATTGCCGGTGACCGTCATGCGGCCCTTGCCCGGCATCATCACGCCTTCGATAGTCAGCAGTTCGCCGCCGACTTCCGTCCAGGCAAGGCCGGTGACAACGCCGACCTGATCCTCGCCCTCGGCTTCGCCATGGCGGAAGCGCGGAACACCCAGATAGTCGGAGATGTTGGCGGCCGTCACATGCACGGACTTCGTCTTGCCCTTGATGATCTCGGTGACCGCCTTGCGGGCGAGTTTCATCAGTTCACGTTCGAAGCTGCGCACACCGGCTTCACGGGTGTACTGCTGGCTGATCGCCATCAGAGCGTCGTCGCTGACCGAGAATTCTTCCGGCTGCAACGCATGTTCCTTGATGGCCTTCGGCAGCAGATGCCGCTTGGCGATCTCGCGCTTTTCATCTTCGGTGTAGCCGGCGATACGGATGATCTCCATGCGGTCCATCAGCGGCGCCGGGATGTTCAGCGTATTCGCCGTCGTGATGAACATCACGTCCGACAGGTCGTATTCGACTTCCAGGTAATGATCCATGAAGGTCGAGTTCTGCGCCGGATCGAGCACCTCGAGCAGGGCCGAAGACGGATCACCGCGATAGTCCTGGCCGAGCTTGTCGATTTCGTCGAGCAGGAACAGCGGGTTCGACTTCTTCGCCTTCTTCATCGACTGGATGACCTTGCCGGGCATCGAGCCGATATAGGTGCGGCGGTGGCCGCGGATTTCGGCTTCGTCACGAACGCCGCCGAGCGCCATGCGGACATACTCACGGCCGGTCGCCTTGGCGATCGACTGGGCGAGCGAGGTCTTGCCGACACCGGGAGGGCCGACGAGGCACAGGATCGGGCCCTTGATCTTGGTGGCGCGAGCCTGCACGGCCAGATATTCGACGATGCGCTCCTTGACCTTGTCGAGACCGAAGTGATCGGCTTCGAGGATCTTCTCGGCATTGTTGAGATCGGCCTTGATCTTCGACTTCTTGCCCCAGGGGATGCCGAGCAGCCAGTCCAGATAATTGCGCACGACGGTGGCTTCAGCCGACATCGGGCTCATCTGGCGCAGCTTCTTCAGCTCCGCGTCAGCCTTTTCACGGGCCTCCTTGGAGAGCTTGGTCTTGGCGATGCGCTCTTCCAGTTCGCTCATCTCGTCGCGGCCTTCTTCGCCGTCGCCGAGTTCCTTCTGGATCGCCTTCATCTGTTCGTTCAGGTAGTATTCGCGCTGGGTCTTTTCCATCTGGCGCTTGACGCGCGAGCGGATGCGCTTTTCGACCTGCAGGACCGAAATCTCGCCTTCCATGAAGCCGAGGGCCTTTTCGAGGCGGGCCTTGACGCTGGTGGTTTCCAGCATCTCCTGCTTCTCGGTGATCTTGATCGACAGATGCGAAGCGACCGTATCGGCGAGCTTGGAATAGTCGTCGATCTGGCTGGCGGCACCTACCACCTCAGGCGAAATCTTCTTGTTGAGCTTCACATAGCTTTCGAATTCGGAGACGACCGAACGCGACAAGGCTTCCAGCTCGACCGGATCGTCGTGCGGCTCCTCAAGCACATGGCCGAGCGCCTCATAGAAATCTTCGCGGCTGGTATAGGTGTCGATCTCGGCGCGGGCGCGGCCTTCGACCAGAACCTTGACCGTGCCATCGGGCAGCTTCAAGAGCTGCAATACGTTCGCCACGGTGCCGACCTTGTGGATCGCGGAGGGATCCGGATCGTCGTCACTGGCGTTGATTTGCGTCACCAGCATGATCTGCTTGTCGGAACCCATGACCTCTTCGAGCGCACGGATCGACTTTTCCCGTCCGACGAACAGCGGCACGATCATATGCGGGAAAACCACGATGTCGCGCAAAGGCAGAACAGGGTAGGCAGTGCTGCTCGCTACAGACGTTTTCTTCGTCATTTTTAAGTCCTTTCCATCGTCCCGTTACCGGGCTCTCTGCACGGCCGCTTGGGACCGGCCGGCACTCTCACTTGTTGCTACAAGTGGAGGTTCTGACTACGCTTTTCAAGCCACGCTAACGCCCGCGTTCCCCGGATGTGACAGCTTTATTACAACGGAACACCAACACTATGAAGCGCGTGGCTGGACCGGCGCTTACCACTTCCAACCGACTAAAATACAAGCACCGACAATAGGCTTACGGAATCACGGCATCATTGCCAAGCACTCTTCCTTGCACAACATCGGCCCCTTCCCAACATCGGCAAAGTCAATTCCGGTTCCCACCGGCAGAATACTAACAGTGCCTCGGATGGTTTTTCAAATAGAAAGGGGCCCGCCGATGGCAAGCCCCCAAAATAATCGTGCGAAAGCGCAAAGGTTACGCCGAAGCGTTGGCCTTTTCTTCCTGACGATCGGCATAGATGTAAAGCGGGCGGGCCGAACCGCGCACCACTTCCTCGGAGATGACGACTTCGCGCACACCTTCCAGCGTCGGCAATTCGAACATCGTGTCGAGCAGGATCTTCTCCATGATCGAGCGAAGGCCCCGGGCGCCGGTCTTGCGGACGATCGCCTTGCGGGCGATTTCGCGCAGGGCATCCTCGTGGAAGGTCAGTTCCACGTCTTCCATCTCGAACAGGCGCTGATACTGCTTGATCAGCGCGTTCTTCGGCTCCGACAAGATCTGGATCAGCGCATCCTCATCGAGATCCTCCAGCGTCGCCAGAACCGGCAGACGGCCGATGAATTCGGGGATGAGGCCGAACTTGACCAGGTCTTCCGGCTCCAGTTCGCGCAGGACTTCGCCGACGCGGCGGTCGTCTTGGGCCTTGACGGTGGCGCCGAAGCCGATCGATGTCTTCTCGCCACGTGCGGAGATGATCTTGTCGAGACCGGCGAAGGCGCCGCCGCAGATGAACAGGATGTTGGTCGTGTCGACCTGGAGGAATTCCTGCTGCGGATGCTTGCGGCCGCCCTGCGGCGGAACGGAAGCGACCGTGCCTTCCATGATCTTCAACAGCGCCTGCTGCACGCCCTCGCCCGAGACGTCGCGGGTGATCGACGGATTGTCGGACTTGCGCGAAATCTTGTCGACTTCGTCGATATAGACGATGCCGCGCTGGGCGCGCTCGACATTGTAGTCGGCCGACTGCAGAAGCTTGAGGATGATGTTTTCGACGTCTTCGCCGACGTAACCGGCTTCGGTCAGCGTCGTCGCATCGGCCATGGTGAACGGAACGTCGATGATGCGGGCGAGCGTCTGGGCGAGATAGGTCTTGCCGCAGCCGGTCGGGCCGACCAGCATGATGTTCGACTTCGCCAGCTCGACTTCGCCGTTCTTGGAAGCGTGCGCCAGGCGCTTGTAATGGTTGTGAACGGCGACCGACAAGATCTTCTTCGCCTGCCGCTGGCCGATGACGTATTCGTCGAGGACCTTGATGATGTCCTGGGGCGTCGGAACGCCGTCGCGGGACTTGACCATCGAGGACTTGTTCTCCTCGCGGATGATGTCCATGCACAATTCGACGCATTCATCGCAGATGAAGACGGTCGGCCCGGCAATCAGTTTCCGGACTTCGTGCTGGCTCTTTCCGCAGAACGAACAATAGAGTGTGTTCTTGGAGTCGCCGCCGTTGCTGCCGCTGACCTTGCTCATATCACTTTCCTTCCAGCACGCCGCATTTCAAGGCGAAATCGCGGTCCACTCAATCAGCTCCTGGCGGCACTCCGTCACCGGAGCCTTTGCCGAGAAGGGCTTCAGGGGCTACGAACCGGGCCCAATCGATCATGTCCGGGTTCCGGTGGCAACGAATTCCCCTTCGAATGCCGATGCTATGTCATAAAATTTCAACATAGCATTAATAGCTACTATTAGCGTCTTCGTCGCCAGTTGAAAGCCTTGTTCGATCACAAATGAGATAGAACTGTGGCGACGAAAACACCATCCCAATTAATTACTAGGCCTGTTCGCCTTCCATTTCGAGGCGCGACGTCAGAACCTTGTCGATCACGCCCCAGCCCTGGGCTTCGTCCGCATCCATGAAATGGTCACGATCGAGGGTCTTTTCAACTTCCTCGTAGGTGCGGCCGGTGTGCTTGACATAGACCTCGTTCAGGCGGCGCTTCATCTTCAGGATGTCGCGGGCGTGGCGTTCGATGTCCGAGGCCTGGCCCTGGAAGCCGCCCGACGGCTGATGCACCATGATGCGGGAATTCGGCGTGGCGAAGCGCATATCCTTGTGGCCGGCGGCCAGCAGAAGCGAGCCCATGGATGCGGCCTGGCCGATGCAGAGCGTCGAAACCGCCGGCTTGATGAACTGCATCGTGTCGTAGATCGCCATGCCGGCGGTGACGACGCCGCCCGGCGAATTGATGTAGAGGGCGATTTCTTTCTTCGGGTTTTCGGCCTCGAGGAAGAGAAGCTGGGCGCACACGAGCGTTGCCATATGGTCTTCGACGGCACCGGTCAGGAAGATGATGCGCTCCTTCAACAGACGGGAATAGATGTCGTAGGAGCGTTCACCGCGGTTGGTCTGTTCCACGACCATCGGCACGAGGGCCATTGCGGTATCGACTGGGTTTCTCATGTGCGTCCTTTGTCAACGTCTCGCCGGCCGGCGCCGGGAATCAAAGAAAATGTCTTATCCCTACATAGAGTGTCCGTGCCCTTCTCTTCAAGACACGCATGCGGATAACGTTAAGAAGGCGGGCAAGGTGGCCCTGGCTGTAGCCTCTTTCCAACAAGCGCCTGTTAACGGCGAGCCCATGGCACCGCCTTCCCCGGCTTTTCTCCATGACAGGATGAAGGAATGCTTACTCCATTCGAGAGTGCTCACACACATTTACCCGGCGGAAAGCTTACCGGGAGATATCCGCCCAAAACCATACCGCAGCGCAGCAGCATTAAGGAAGTGGCGAGCTTCCTCGGCAAGGATGCAAGCCAACAGATCGGGGCCGACAGACAAGGCCACCCGATAAGACAGACGGGCAAGGGGTTGCTGCCGTGTTCAATATCGCTACAGGTCTCGCCATCTGGTGTTCGGAGGCCATGACGCTCGCTTTGGTGCTGTTCGTCGCCTGGCGCCACAATGTCCGGAACGAGGCCTATCTCTATTGGGGCCTCGGCTTCCTGCTGACCGGCATCGGTTTTGCGATGATCGCGCTGCGCGACCAGGTCCCCAGCCTGCTGTCGATTGAGATCGGCAATGCCATCGCGCTGCTCGGCCAGAGCGCCTGGGTGGCGGGTTTTCTGGCGCTCGACCGCAAGAAGATCGAATGGTGGGCGCTGCTGCCGCCGGCGATCTGGCTCGCTGGCGTCTTCCTGCCCTGGGTCAACAGCGACTATTCAAACCGGGTGGTGCTCTACAACCTCGCTTCGGCGACAGGGGCGACGGCGCTTGCCCTGGCGGTTTCCGCCGGCGACATGCGCCGCGAGCGCACCCGCGTCAAGCTGATGGGCGTCTTCGTCATCCAGGGCTGCCTGTGCTTCGGCTCAGCGCTGACGATGGCGCTGACGCTGCCAAGCGATATCGAGGCAACCAATCTCGGCGGCGCCTCCGCCATGGCAAGCGCCTTCCTGCTCACCATCGCCTTCGCCTTCACTTGCCGGCTGATCATGGAGCGCTCCGAGCGGCACCTGCGCGCCCTCACGCTCACTGATTCGCTGACGGGTGTGCTCAACCGCCGCGGCCTGCTCGGCTATTTCGACGCCATCCAGGAAAAAGCCCATGACGAGCAACACCAGGTCGCGGTGATGCTCTTCGATCTCGATCATTTCAAGCGCGTCAACGACCGTTTCGGCCACCAGTCCGGCGATGCCGTGCTGACGGCTTTCGCCCGCATGGCCCGCCAGTATATTCCAAACAGCATCTTCGGCCGCATGGGCGGCGAAGAATTCGCAGCCTTCGCCGCGGTCACCGACCAGACCGAAGCTGAGGCGATCGCCGAAGCGATCCGAACCGAATTTTGCCGCCTGCCCGTCAGCACCGGCGAAGCTATCGTTCCGGTCACCGTCAGCATCGGCATCGCGCTCGCCTCCTCGCTCGAAGCCAATATCGACAAGCTGATCTCGGCCGCCGACCGGGCGCTCTATGCCGCAAAGGGCGCTGGCCGCAACTGCACGGTCACCTTCGGCAAAGCCGAGGCCGCAGCCCCGGCCCCGGCAACGCCGAGCACCACCGCCGGCGAACTCGTGCCGACGGTCGACGACCAGGTCGAGGCGCTGCGGCGCATGGGCACGCTGTCGCGGGCCGGCTGACCGGAAAACCGGAGTCAATCCCCACGGTTAGACACGGATCTTAATGCGATCGGCGCGTCGTTACAGGACGGCTTGCCCTCGCCCCGCCATCTTTCCGAGGCCCGGCAAATCCGCTAAGCCTTCGCGTCATGACGATACCGCCCTTTCTCTCGATCGATTCATCCAACCGCCACGTCTCGCTGGACGCCCGCAATCCGGCCTTCTATGGCGATCCGAATGCCGTCTATGCCGCACTTCACGCCCATTGTCCGACCTTCTACTGGACCGAGCAGAAGCAATGGTTCTTCACGGGTTACGAGCACGTGAACGGTCTGCTGCGCGACCGCCGCTTCGGTCGGCAGATCCTGCATATCGCCAGCCGCGAGGAGCTCGGCCTTGCCGAGCCGATGCCGCACCTTGCCAGTTTCGATCTCTCGGAACGCTATTCCCTGCTCGAACTCGAACCGCCGGAGCACACGCGGCTGCGCACGCTGGTCAACCGCGCCTTCGTCTCCCGCCATGTCGAGAAGATGAAGCCGGAGCTTGCCGAGCTTGCCAACCGGCTGATCGACGGATTCGCCGACAAGCGCGAGGTCGAGCTGCTCTCGGCCTTTGCCGACATCATTCCGGTGACGATGATCGCCCGGATGATCGGCATTCCAGAGGAGATGGGGCCGCAGCTGCTTGCCTGGTCGCACGCCTATGTCCGCATGTACATGTTCGGCCGCACGCGCGAGCAGGAGGATGAGGCCGAACGGGCGGCGAAGGAATTTTCCGACTACGTCAGAACAGTGATCGCCGAGCGCCGCGCCGAGCCGCGCGACGACCTGCTGACCCACATGATCCATACCGAGCACAAGGGACAGTATCTCACCGAGGAAGAGCTGATCTCGACGACGATCGTGCTGCTCAATGCCGGGCACGAGGCGACCGTGCACCAGATCGGCAATTCCGTGCGCACCATCCTCGAAAGCGGCTCAGATCCGGCTGCGCTCTTCCGTGACGAGGCGACGACCGAGCGCACCGTCGAGGAAACCCTGCGCATCTGCGCGCCGGTCCACATCTTCCAGCGCTGGGCGCTGGAGCCCGCCGAAATCGACGGCGTCTCCTTCCAGCGCGGCGACAAGGTCAGCCTCGTCCTCGCCGCCGCCAATCTCGATCCGGCGAAATTCACCGATCCCCTCGCCTTCCGGCCCGACCGCAACGAGGCGGCGAACCTCTCCTTCGGCGCCGGCATCCATTTCTGCATCGGCGCGCCGCTGGCGCGGCTGGAACTCAACATCGTGCTGCCGATCCTCTTCGAGCGGCTTTCCGGTCTGAAGCTGGCGAAGACGCCTGTGGTCAAGGATGTCTATCATTTCCACGGGCTTGGCCGGCTGGATCTGCAGTGGTGATCCACCCCTGACAGATCAGCCGTAGCGGCCGGTGATACCGCAGCCTCAGCCTTTTGATTGAAAACGCGGATTGACAAAACTTATCGAGACAGCCGCCGCATGACCCGGCGGCGGCCATGCCTGAAAATGTGGCGATCGATGCGGAAAGCCTGCTGGTTGGTACGCCTGATCGGAGCATATGCCACGAAATCCACGGCGTCAGGCGGCCGACTGTTCTTCCAGCTTGCTGGATATGTCGCGTGCCGACATCGGTCTGCCGATCAGATACCCCTGAAGCTGATCGCAGCCGGCCTCTCGCAAGATCGCAGCCTGGCGGCTGTTCTCGATGCCTTCAGCGGTCACGGGAATTTGCAGGGCGGTGGCAAGCGAAATGGTCGCCCGAAGAACATCGGCGCCATTGGCGCCTTCATCGAGAGCGGACACAAGCGAGCGGTCGATCTTCATGCGATCGAACCCGAACTGCCGCAATGCGCCAATGCTGGCATAACCGCAGCCAAAGTCATCAAGCGCGAATTTTATGCCGACGCGCTTGAGCTGGTCTATCGACCGCCGAGCCTGATCCGGATTCGTCATCAGGACGCCTTCGGTAATCTCCAAGGTCAGGCGCTTTGGATCGAAGTCGAGCTCCTGCAGGACCGAAATCACTTCGGCGGCAAATTCCGGATTGCAGAGCTGGATTGGCGAGACGTTCACAGACAATGCCAGATCGGGCCAGCTCCTGGCATGCTCGATCGATGTTCTCAGCATGTGAACGCCCAGCGCATCGATGAGGCCGCACCGCTCGGCGAGAGGAATGAAAATCTCCGGGCTGATGTTTCCTGTCGACGTTCGCCAGCGCGCCAGCGCTTCCAAACCGGTGACAGCGCCTGTCGTCGCAGAGACGAGAGGCTGAAAAACGGCCTCGATCGCACCACTGCCGATGGCGCCTTTCAAAAGGCCTTCCAGTTCGGCGACCCGCTGGCGCTCCTCGTCCAGCTCGGGGTCGTATTCGATCGCTTGGCCTCGGCCATTGGCCTTGGCGCGATAGAGGGCCATGTCCGCTCTGCGGAGAAGCTCCAAGGGCTCGATGTCTGCGTCGCCTGCGGCAGCTCCGATGCTTGCGCCGACTTCGATCGTCCGGCCGTCGATTTTGAAGGGCTCGGCAAACAGCGCCAGAATGGTCTTCTCCATATCTTCGCAGGTGGCGGACCCAACATGCACCAGCGCAAATTCATCGCCTCCCAGCCGCGCCGCGGCAACGACTTCGGGGTGGCAGGCCGTCAGCGCGTTCGAGACCAGCCGGATCAAATCATCGCCGACCGCGTGCCCCCAGGCATCGTTGACGGCCTTGAAACCATCGAGGTCGACCAGATAAAGCCGTGGCGGCGAAGAGCCCGAACTCTCGAACTCTTCCAACAGGTTGAGAAGACCATGTCTGTTCAACAGGCCGCTCAGGCTGTCATGGCTCGCTTCGAAAAGCGCTGCTTGCGCCAATTGGCGCAGGCGCCGCGCCTCGGACGCGCCGACCATCAGCACGCCGATCAGGAACAGCGCAAGGATGGCGACGGCGGCCGCGACATAGGGCGTCACCTGCTGAAACACGGTGCTTCCCGGCGCCTTGCTCGGCCAGACGAGATAGCCGATGACGGCCCCCTTCATGTCGGTGATCGGCGTGTTCAGAAATTCCGGCCTGGGCTTCGTCTCAAGGTGTAAGCCCTCCAGTTCATGTTCGTTCGAGAGTGCGTCGAGAACCTCGGGCGAAAATTCCTTGTAAAAGGTCAGTGTGCTGAGCTTCGGAAGCTCGGTGGCGGCCTCGTATGGCTGGATCGCCTGCGATGCGAGCAGGGCGATGCCGCTTTCGGTCTTGATGAAATTGACCACCGGCGCCCGCGCGGGATCGGCAGCTACTCTGATCTGCCGATAAAAGCCTTCGCCGAAAAAGGCGCTCGGCTCGAAGGGCTTGCCTTTGGCATAGGCGGAGACGATCGAAGAGCGGTCGGGGCCGATGACGACCGCACCGTCATACAGCGCGTAATCCTCGCTGGTCTTTCCCCAATTTTCATAGGCCCAAGCGGCCGCGGTCGGAGACGAGGCTGCACTATAGGCATCGTCCCAAATGGCATTGTCAGTCGTCGTCCCGCTCAGGCGCGCCACAAAGGCTCCGATTGCCGCACGGGCGGCGCGCGTGGCCCTGGCATCATCGATCTCATTCGCCGACCGGGTCATCGTGACGACGACATGCGCCATCAAGCCGGTCAGGATGAGGGCGACGACAAGGAAACAGACCGTCGTCGCGATGATGGAAGACGTTTGGGTGCGAACGTGCCTACCTGCAAGAGTCGACGACATGCAAATTCCGCAAAATGTTAATTGCAAGGCCATGTCTGGGGGACGGCAGGAGACATCATGTCCGCTATGCGCTGCAGACAAGATATAGCATTTTGACAATGTAGGGCGGATTAATGGGATTGGTTAAAAGCTCTCTATCCGGCAAAGAGGCGCACGCATTTGAGGAAAAACGGGCCGCCCTCGCCGCAAATCGGGACAGGCCCGCCGTCAACGGCGGCGATTTACCGGCGCTGCTTAGACCTTGATCACATAATCCTTGCGAGTCGTTTCAACGACTTCCCACGTCCCTTTGAAGCCGGGTCTTAAGATCATCCGGTCGCCGATCTTCAGATGAATCGGCTCGCCGCCATCCTCGGTCACGATCGAATGGCCGGACAGCAGGCTGAAATATTCCCATTCCTCATAGACGATCCGCCATTTGCCCGGCGTCGCCTCCCAGATGCCGGAATAGAGCCCGCCTGCGGCTTCCTCCAGGTTCCAGCTGCGGAATTGCGGATCGCCGGAGATGATCCGGCCGGGCTCCGGGGCGCCGAACTCCGGTTCGACGCCGTCAATGCGGAAGTGAACGAAATTTGCCATGGTCGTCACGGACCTCTCCGATGTCAGATTTTCGAGAGCGCCTGTTCGAGATCGGCGATGATGTCCTTGACGTCCTCGATGCCGACGGAAAGGCGCACCACGTCGGGCCCGGCGCCGGCGGCGATCTTCTGCTCGTCGCTCAACTGCCGGTGCGTCGTCGAGGCCGGATGGATGACCAGCGAGCGGGTGTCGCCGATATTGGCAAGATGGGAGAAGAGCTGCAGCCCCTCGACCAGCGTCTTGCCTGCCTCGTAGCCGCCCTCGACGCCGAAGGTGAAGACGGAACCGGCGCCTTTCGGCGAATAGCGTTGCTGCAGGACGTGGTTCGGGTCGTCGTCGAGGCCGGCATAATTGACCCAGGCGATCTTGCTGTGCGCCTTCAGCCACTTTGCGACGGCGATCGCATTGTCGCTGTGGCGCTGCATGCGCAGCGGCAGCGTCTCGATGCCGGTCAGGATCAGGAAGGCATTGAAGGGCGAGATTGCCGGGCCAAGATCGCGCAGGCCGAGCACGCGGGCAGCGATCGCAAAGGCGAAATTGCCGAAGGTCGCGTGCAGGACCATGCCGTTATATTCCGGCCGCGGGCTCGACAGCATCGGGTAGTTGCCGGATTTCGACCAGTCGAAAGTGCCGCCGTCGACGATGAGGCCGCCCATGGAATTGCCGTGACCGCCGAGAAATTTCGTCAGCGAATGCACGACGATATCGGCACCGTGCTCGATCGGGCGGATCAGATAAGGGGTTGCCATCGTATTGTCGACGATCAGCGGCAGGCCGTTGCGATGGGCGACATCGGCGATGGCGGCGATATCGACGAAGGTGCCGCCGGGATTGGCCAGGCTTTCGATGAAGATGCCGCGCGTCTTGTCATCGATCTGGCTTTCGAAGCTTGCCGGGTCGGCGGGATCGGCCCAGCGCACCTGCCAGCCGAAATTCTCGAAGGCGTGGCCGAACTGGTTGATCGAGCCGCCATAGAGCCTGTTGGCGGCGATGAAATTCTCGCCGGGGCGCATGATGGTGTGGAAGACGATCATCTGCGCCGCATGGCCGGAGGCGACGGCAAGGGCTGCCGTGCCGCCTTCGAGCGCTGCGACGCGCTCCTCGAGCACGGCCTGCGTCGGGTTCATGATGCGGGTGTAGATGTTGCCGAAGGCCTGCAGGCCGAAGAGGGCGGCGGCATGATCGGAATCATCGAAGACAAAGGCGGTCGTCTGATAGATCGGCGTGACCCGCGCGCCGGTCGCCGGGTCGGGCTGGGCGCCGGCATGGATCGCCAACGTGTTGAATCCCGGATCGTTCTTGGCCATGTCGTCCTCCAGTTGTTGCTGACGGGCAGCATCATAGCCTGTCGCTAACGAAAGTTAATCGCGATCCGTTTCAACCCATGGGCGTTCGGTGGAAAATCCGTCTCAGCCGACAGCGACTCAAGCAACGAGAGCAGGCAACGAGGTCAGGCGATGAGACGGGGATATTCGATCGCCGGGCAGCGGTTCATCACCACCTTGATTCCGGCCGCTTCCGCCTTTGCCGCGGCCGCGTCGTCACGCACGCCGAGCTGGGCCCAGATGATCTGCGGCAGCGGCCTCAGCGCTAAGGCCTCCTCGACCACCCCATCCAGATATTCGGCGGCGCGGAAAACGTCGACCATGTCGATCGGCACGGGAATGTCGGCGAGCCGGGCATAGACGGTGCGACCTTGGATCTGTTTGCCCGCCTGCCCCGGATTGACGGGGATGACTTCGTAGCCGCGCGACAGCAGATAACCCATGACGCCGTTGCTCGGCCGGGCCGGATTGGGCGAAGCGCCGGTCAGCGCGATGGTCTTTACCGAATGCAGGATTCCGGTGAGATAATCATCCGTATAGCTGTCGTGGTTCATGTCCGCTTCTCCACTTGCAAAGCCGATTGGCATGGCCCGCAGGTTTTTTTGCATTTCCGTGAAACCGGCTGCACGCCTTTCCCGTATATATGAACAGGATACTCCTGAGGATGATTCGATGAAAAAAATCGCTCTTGCCCTCATTTTCGTGCTCGCCGCATCGCCGGCGCTGGCGATCTCGCGCTACAATCCGCTTGCCATGAGCTGTGCCAGCGTGCGCGCCGCCATTCACAATCAGGGTGCGGTCATCTTCCGTTACCAGTCTCCCCGCGGACTGCCGCTTTACGATCGCTATGTCCGCAACAGCAATTATTGCGATGCCACTAACTATGCGGAATGGACGCATATCCCCTCGAAAGACGATCCGCGCTGTCCCGTCCTGAACTGCCAGAACATCGACAACCTTGACGGGATGCTGTTCGTTCCGCATTATCAACTTTGATGGTTTCGCCGTCCTGACCGCCGCAGGAACTATGCGTCTTTCGCGTTTGCGAAAGGCGCGCATTCAATCCCGCGCTGCGATATTTCGAAAGTTACACAATCAGAAGCTTTAAAATCCCAGTATGTCAAAGTTATAGAATAATATCTATATTTCAGCATCATAGAATAGTCGGTTACCGGGTTCCCGCAAATGGTTTCTTCTTTTGTTCCCGATACTATCGGGCTCCGTTCCCGTATCCATTAGAAACATCTCATAGTTGAAAGGATCGCCTGGATTGAACGCATGTCGCGCGCACGTAAAAATTGCCTCGAAGCGCCGCAATTGTGCCCGTGCCGAAAGAATGCTATTCGACACATCAACACGTCCGCGACCGCTGCCGTGTATTTTCGTGCAAATCCCAGTTGTCTTTTCAGGAATTTGAAACGTCCAAGGCGAGGCGTTTCCAGCGTCTCTCATCTTTTCCGGATTTACTCCCTTGCCGCTCGACGTCATCCTGCTCGTTCTCTTCGGCGCATTGCTGCATGCGACATGGAACGCCATCGTCAAGGCAGGAAGCGATAAATCCCTCGATGCGGCATTGATCTCGGCCGGCGGCGCGGTTTCGGCTCTACCGTTCCTGGCATTCCTGCCGCTGCCGCAAGCCTCTGCCTGGCCGTTCATCGGCGCTTCGGCCATCCTGCAATTCGCCTATTTCCAGCTGGTCGCCGCCGCCTACCGGGCCGGCGATATCGGTCTCGTCTATCCGTTGATGCGCGGCTGCGCACCGCTGCTGATCGCCGCGACAAGCGGTTTCATCCTGAAGGAAAATCTTTCCGGCGGCGCCCTGGCCGGCACAATGACGATCTGCGCCGGTGTGCTGACGCTTGCTCTTGAGGCTCGGCGCGGCAGCAGCCGCGCCGTCATGCTCTCGCTTGCCAATGCCTGCGTCATCGCCAGCTACACCTATGTCGACGGCATCGGCGCGCGGCTTTCCGGCAATGCGGTCTCCTACACATTGTGGATGTCGCTGCTGCCGCCGGTGCTGCTGTTTTCCTGGGCGGTTTCGCAACGCGGCACCATCGCCGTGGCGCGTCACGTCCGTTGCAACTGGTGGCGCGGCCTGATCGGCGGCGCCGGCTCGATCGCGTCTTACGGGCTGGCCCTCTGGGCTATGACGAAAGCCCCGGTCGCAACCGTTGCCGCCCTGCGCGAAACCGCAATCCTCTTTGCGCTGGTGATCTCGATTACTGTCTTCAAGGAAAAAGCCAGTGTCTGGCGCTACGTCGCCGGCGTCGTCATCGCCATCGGCGGACTGGTTCTGAAACTGGCGTGATCACTCGCCGGTCCATTCCGGGGCGCGCTTGCCGAGGAACGCGCCGATCCCCTCCTCGGCATCCTGCGTCAGCATATTGTCGACCATCACTTTGGCGGCATAATCATAGGCTGCCTCAACCGGCAGTTCGAGCTGCCGGTAGAAAGCTTCCTTGCCGATCTTCAGGGTCAGAGGCGACTTGCTGGCGATCACGCCGGCATATTTGGCAACGACCTGCGCCAGATACTGCTTCGGCACGATGCGGTTGACGAGACCGAAATCCTTGGCTGTGGAGGCGTCGATCGTCTCGCCGGTCAACAGCATCTCCATCGCCTGCTTGCGATGCGCGGCACGGGTAACAGCGACCATCGGCGTCGAACAGAACAGGCCGATATTGACGCCCGGCGTGCAGAATGTCGACGTATCCGTGCAGATCGCCAGATCGCAGGAGGCAACGAGCTGGCAGCCGGCCGCCGTCGCCAGCCCGTCGACCTCGGCGATAACCGGCCTCGGCAGATTCGCGATTTTCAGCATCAGATCGGCGCAGAGCCGGAAGGCCCCATCGAAGAAACCGGCTCCCTGATCTTCATCGGCACGATGGGCGGTGAGTTCCTTGAGATCGTGGCCGGCGGAAAAGACATTGCCGGTCGAGGCGATGACGAGGACGCGCACGCTCGCGTCCGATCCGGCCTTGTCGAGTTCGGCCATCAGCGCTTCGAGAAGCGCGATCGACAGCGCATTGGCCGGCGGGTTGTTGAGCACGAGACGCAGCACGCCGTCGCGCAACGAGCGGAGCAGTAATCCCTCCGCCCTGCCTGCGTCCGGGAAGGATACGATTTCGGCCATGATGCTGCTCCCTGCGCTCGATTTCCAGACGGACGTATTGCCACAAGGCGCCGGCAATTTCGAGCAGGATCAGCGCTTTCCTCTGAGGCCGAAGCCGTTACGACCAGAACCAGGACTTTGCTGTCTCGGCCCTCGCCTGCGCACGGGTCAGGCCGACATCGCGAAGTTCGTCCTCGGTGAGATCGCACAGTATGCGGCGACTGCGGCACTTTTCCAGCCGATGTTCGACCGCCGCCAGCAGCCGCCGGCCCCAGCGCGCCGTTGCGCGAAATTTCGATCGAACGATATCGTGCGGCGTCTCTAGTCTCTCACTCAATTCCAGGGCCATCTCGTCTTCCTTTCTTCGATGGATGAAAGATGCGCTGGAGAATGCCGCGAAGGAAGCTTATGGATATTATGAGAGGCATAAGGATTTCTTTGGCATGGCGCTAAACTTGGATCAGCTCGCAACCTTCGTCCACGTTGCCGATCTCGGCAGTTTCACGGCGGCCGCCGACAAGGAAGGGCTGACGCAGCCGGCCGTCAGCCTGCAGGTCAAGGGGCTCGAACAGCGGCTCGGCGTCCGGCTGATCGAGCGCGTCGGACGGCGGGCGCAGCCGACCGCGGCAGGCCTCGATCTGTTGGCGCACGCAAGGCGGCTGCTGCAGGACGCGGCCGCCGCGGAGGAAGCGATGATGCCGCACAGGGATGGCGCCAGCGGTCGCGTGCGCATCGGCAGTGGCGGCACCGCGTCGATCCACCTGCTTCCTCGGGCCATCGCCGCCGCCCGCAAATCCATGCCAGGCCTCGAAATCACCGTCCATATCGGCAATGCCGACGACGTCTTGCGCGATCTGGAGGCCAACAGCCTCGATATCGCCGTCATCGCGCTACCGGCCTCGGGTCGGAACCTTGAGATCGAACCGTTCTACGAGGAGGAATTGCTGGCGGTCGCGCCCGCCGGCAGCCGCATGCCCGACGGCGGACCGGACGCCGCTTTCATGCGCGACAGGACGCTCTTGCTTTACGAGGGCGGCAATACGAGACGGGCAATCGACGCATGGCTGGCCGCACCGGACACCCGGATCCGGCCGGCCATGGAGTTCGGCAGCATCGAGGCGATCAAGGAACTGGTGGCCGTCGGGCTCGGCTGGTCGATCCTGCCGGGGCTGGCGGTGAAGCGCGACCGCGCCGGCCTGGTGACGACATCATCGCTGCAGCCGAAGCTCACGCGCCGCCTCGGCATGGTTCTGCGGCGGGACAAACATCTGACCCGCGGCCTTCGCGAAATGATGAAATGCCTGCGCGCGTTCGAGGGTTAGCGGCTGCTTTCGACCGTGGCACGCTCCTTAAAGTCCGGCAGGCTCAAGCCCGCCACGGGCGACGTGAAAACGTCCGATGCACCGGCCTTCAGTCAACAAAAGTGAGGTAACATAATACCATATATCTAACTTATTGTTTTTGCTGGTTCTTTTTTCCAGACGTCGGGAAAGTCGATGTTGACCCCCTATCACATTGCCTTTATACACCGCGCAGAACGCAGCCTGTCCGGGCTGCTTTCTTTTTGGCATGCCGCAAGCCTGTCAATCCAAGCAACAAGAAACGCCCTTCAAGCCCTCGGGCCAGGGGTCTCAAAAGAGAGTATTCACTATGGCAACCTTCTCCCAGAAGCCTGCAGAGGTGGAGAAGAAGTGGGTGATCATCGACGCCGAAGGGCTGGTCGTTGGCCGTCTCGCTTCCATCATCGCTATGCGCCTGCGCGGCAAGCACAAGGCAACCTTCACGCCCCACGTTGACGACGGCGACAACGTCATCGTCATCAATGCCGACAAGGTCGTTTTCACCGGCAAGAAGTATTCCGACAAGGTCTACTACTGGCACACCGGCTTTGCCGGCGGCATCAAGGAACGCACCGCTCGCCAGATCATCGAAGGCCGCTTCCCGGAGCGCGTCCTCGAAAAGGCCGTCGAACGCATGGTTCCCCGCGGCCCGCTTGGCCGTCGCCAGATGAAGAACCTGCGCGTCTACGCCGGCTCCAACCATCCCCATGAAGCCCAGCAGCCGGTCGCCCTCGACGTTGCCGTGCTCAACAAAAAGAATGTAAGGAGCGCCTGATATGGCTGACCTCTCCTCCCTGAAGGATCTCGGCACGGCTACCGAAGCTGCTGCTCCGGCCCACGTCCGCAAGGTCGATTCGCTCGGCCGCTCCTACGCAACCGGCAAGCGTAAGAACGCCGTCGCCCGCGTCTGGGTCAAGCCGGGCTCCGGCAAGATCATCGTCAACGGCAAGGAATTCGCGGAATATTTCGCCCGTCCGGTGCTGCAGATGATCCTGCGCCAGCCGATCGTTGCAGCTGCCCGTGACGGCCAGTTCGACATCGTCGCAACCGTCGCCGGCGGCGGCCTCTCCGGCCAGGCCGGTGCCGTTCGCCACGGTCTCTCCAAGGCGCTCACCTACTTCGAACCGGGCCTGCGCTCGGTCCTGAAGAAGGGCGGCTTCCTGACCCGCGACAGCCGCGTCGTCGAACGCAAGAAGTACGGCAAGGCAAAGGCCCGCCGCTCGTTCCAGTTCTCCAAGCGTTAATCGCTTCGGACAGACGGAATTTTTACGAAGGCCGGGGCAACCCGGCCTTTTTGTTTTGCAATCGGTTAAAAGGGCAGAACCACTGCCGCGCGCGCTCTTCAGAACGCCAAAACACCGCGGTTCCGCGGTAACGGTATCGGTCAAACAAGAACAGAAGCAGCGCGTCTGAAAGATAGCGACGGGCTTTAATTCGCCCCAGGCGACGTGCATCGCGACGTGCATCAGTCGGAAGAAAGGGCGGCCACGCCGTTTCCATCCATTATGTCGTCTTGCCTGAGAGCGACCAGGATTTCGTCGGCGACGGCTTCCGCACCCGCCGAGGTGAAATGCACCTTGTCGGAAATGAAGGTCTTGCCGTCCCGCGCCAGATCGCACCGGCCCGCCTCTCTCCCACAGAAAATCTTGGCCGGATCGACGCGTAGGACATGCCTGTCTTTGGGATCGTCGAGATAGGCGTAGGAAGGCGACGATTGCTGGAGAAATTCATCCTGGGCGATCGTGATCGTCGGCGCCGGGGTGCCCTTGTGCATCAGCTTCGCGACCTTGGCGGCGATCTCCGTGTCGCCGCGCGGATGAGGATAGACGATGATGACGCGGATGCCGGCCGATGTCAGCGCGCCGACGGTTTTGTCGAACGCATCCCTCAGCCTCTGTCCCACGTCTGATGTCGCGACTTCTTCGCCATTGAAGATGTACCGGGATTGCTCGAAAAAGATCTTCCAGGAGGCGGCGAGGAAGACCGTTTTCACCTTGCTCTTGACGAGATATTCGATCGCTGCAGCGTTGAAGGCGCCGCAGTCGCGCGCCTGGTGGGGAACCATCGAGACGTCGGCGACCGGCGCACAGAAGCTGTGGGTGATCTGCTGCAGGCCAATATTCATTCCGTCCAGGCGCTTGGTCAGCGCCGGTGTCAGCGACGAGGCCAGCGAATCTCCGAGGATGGCGTAAGTCTGGGCGTGGCTGCCGTTAAATATGCAGTTCTCGATCGGCATCGCATCCCAGCCCGACGAGCCCTCGAGCAGGCAGGTCTTGCTCCAATCATTGTCCGCCATGAATTCCTTGATCGGCGCCGGCAGCCGCCAGGGAATGCCGCGCGTGTCGTGGCCGTAGATGCCGAAGGTGATGAAAGCTGCAAGCACCAGGGATACGGATGCGACCAGGCTGCGGGTGGACGGCAGCAATCGGCGCTCGCCGCGGCGGAACGGCTGCTCGACGAAACGCCAGGAGAGATAGGCGAGCATAAGAGAAAGGCAGGCGAGAGCGCCCATCACGATCAGCGGGGGCGGATCGATACTGCGGATCCGCGCAAAGGCAAAAAGCGGCTGGTGCCAGAGATAGGCGCTGTAGCTGATCTGCCCGATCATGGTGAAAACGCGGGTCGAAAGCAGTGCCGACACCCAGGTTCCCTGTCGTGCATAGAGCAGCACGAGCATCGCGCCGATCACGGGAACCACGGCGAGCGTGGAGGGAATGGGCGAGGTTTCGTCGAAATAAAAGACGGAAAAGGCGATCATGCCGAACCCCAGCAGCGACAACGGATCGCTGCCGCGCTTCTGCCCCTTCGACTGCACCAAGCTGCAGATCGATCCGGCCAGAAATTCCCAGGCCCGCGAGGGCAGGAAATAGAAATTGGCCGAGGGAAAAACCCGCGAGGCCCACTCGCTGTAGACAAGGCTGGCACACGCGATCGCAACCAAGACCGCAACCATCCAACTCGGCTTGCGCTTCCACATCACCATGACGAGCAGCGGAAAGAACATGTAATACTGCTCTTCGACGGCGAGGCTCCAGATGTGGAGCAGCGGCACCTCTCCGGCCTCCGGGGCGAAATAGCCGCTCTTGAACCAGAACAGGAAATTGGCGCCGGAAAGACTGGTGGCAATCAGGCTGTCGGAGAAGGCGCGAAACTCCTCCGGCATGACCCAGAGCCAGGCGAAGGGCAGACAGCACAGGACGACGAGAAACAGGGCCGGCAGGAGCCGGCGAGCGCGGCGCTCATAGAATGCCGCCAGCGAGAAGGTGCCGTCGCGCATCTCCTCAAGGATGATCGAGGTGATCAAAAAGCCGCTGATCACGAAGAAAACGTCGACACCGATGAAGCCGCCGCTGAAGAAACTGAAGCCCGCATGAAACAGAATGACAGGCATCACCGCGGCCGCCCGTAGGCCGTCAATCTCTCTTCGGTAAATCACTGTAAATATTCCTGAAATATAATATTTTTGCTGACTGTGCGGACCGAATCTGCAACCCGGACTTGCATAGGCAATCGCCAATTTTTCTGCAAGTATGAATTTTATAAAAAATTTGACTAAACCACCGCTTTTATCGGTATCGGCGGCGCGGGAGGAAGAGCGTTCTGTTGCCGAGCCCCGGCTACGCTGCTAGACAAGGGGCAAATGGCATCGCGAATGAGCGGAGCCGCAGTCCGGGGCGCATGATGAGAACAACCAAGTCCGCAGACAAATAGGCCGCAACAACCCTGCCCTGTTGTTGCGGCGTCTGTCCGGCCAATCCCCGATCCTGACGAAAAGACAGATCGCCGCCGAATGAAATCATTTGAGCGGTCTCTTTCCCATGTCTTATTCCAAAATCCAGCGCTGGACCTATTCCGTGCCGGCAGCCTTGCTGCTGATGGCGCCTTTCGACATCCTGGCCTCGCTTGCCATGGACATCTATCTGCCGGTCGTGCCGACGATGACCGAGGCGCTCGGCACCTCGCCTGAGGTCATCCAACTGACCCTCAGCCTCTACATGCTTGTGCTCGGTGCCGGGCAGATCGTGTTCGGTCCAGTCTCCGATATCGTCGGGCGGCGGCCCGTTCTGCTCGGCGGGGCGGCACTCTTCGCCACTGGCTCACTCTTGCTTGCCGAAACATCATCGGCACCCCTCTTCATGATCCTGCGATTGCTGCAAGCCATCGGCGCCTCAGCGGCGCTGGTCGCCACCTTCGCAACTGTACGCGACGTTTACGCCGAGCGCCCGGAAAGCAGCGTGATCTATAGCCTGCTCGGTTCCATACTGTCCTTCGTGCCCGCATTCGGGCCGATCGTCGGAGCGATGATTGCGGATCTCTACGGGTGGCGAGCCATCTTCGTCGTCATCGGCCTGCATTCGGTCGCCGCAACTCTCAACGCCGGGATGCGGTGGCATGAAACCCGCCCCACCACGGCGGCGGCGACCATCTCGTTCCAGCCAATTCTCGCGAGCTTTCCCTTCTGGGTCTACACAATCGGCTTCAGTGCGGCGATGGGGGCCTTCTTCGTCTTCTTCTCGACCGCGCCTCGCATCCTGATCGATCAAGCCGGGTTTTCCAGCATCACCTTCAGCTTCATTTTTGCCTCGGTGGCCTTAGTGATGATCGTGACGGCGCGCTTTGCCAAACGCTTCGTCACGCGCTGGGGCATCGCAGGCAGCCTCGCCAGAGGCATGGCGATGCTGCTTCTCGGCGCCGGGATGCTTGCCGCCGGAGAGGTGTTTCTGCAGGCACCCCTCATCGGCTTCGTCCTGCCGATGTGGATCATCGCGATCGGCATCGTCTTTGCGACCGCGGTCACCGCCAATGGTGCGCTCAAGGCGTTCGACGATACCGCCGGTACGGCGGTGGCGCTCTATTTCTGCATCGAAAGCCTCCTGGTCGGCGTTGCCGGCACCTTGTTCGTCGTATTGCTCGACGGCGACACCGCCTGGCCGCTGGCAGCTTATGCCGCGGTGACGGCGCTGATCACCCTCGCCGGACTGCGGCGGCTTTCGTGCAAAGCAGCCTGACGAACTTGCTGCGGAAAGGCGGCCGCTCGAAAGCCAGGAGTGGCCGTCAAGCGAAGCATCGCTTGAAATCTCGCCCCACCTCGCCTACCCCTTTCCTGCCCCGAAAGGAAACATCGGTTGCTTTCGGGAGATCAGGCAAACCTGACCGTCCGGAGCAGCCTATTTCGTCGCCCGGCGGTTTGGTCGTGACCGGTGACCGGCCGATATAAGGCCGACATCGAACGCGACTATGGTTTAGCGCCCATAGAGAAGGAGCCCCTCTTGGCGAACAAATCCATCGATCATGCCTTTACGGCGACCAGCCTCACTTCCGCCGCCAGCGATCCGACCTTTGCCGGCGCGCTGTCCTTCATGCGCCGCCGCTTCACCAAGGAGCTTGCCGGCGTCGACGTTGCCGTCTGGGGTATTCCCTTCGATGCGGCAACCTCGAACAGGCCGGGCACACGCTTCGGGCCGCAGGCAATCCGCCGCGCTTCGGCGATCTTCGACAATGATGCGCAATATCCGTTCAACCGTGATCTTTTCGCCGAGATGGCGGTGATCGACTACGGCGATTGCCTGCTCGACTACGGCAATCACCAGGATACGCCCGATGCCATCGAACGGCAGGCGAATATCATCCTCGACAGCGGCGCCTTCCTGCTGACGCTCGGCGGCGATCACTACGTCACCTGGCCGCTGCTGAAAGCCCATGCGGCAAAACACGGCGCCCTCGCCCTTGTGCAGTTCGACGCCCACCAGGACACCTGGTTCGACGAGGACCGGCGGATCGACCACGGCTCCTTCGTGGCGCGGGCCGCCCGCGAGGGCATCATCGATCCCGACCGCTCGATCCAGATCGGCATCCGCACCCATGCGCCGGAGGATTGCGGCGTCAATATTCTCTACGGCCATCAGGTCGAGGAGATGAGTGCGGGCGATATCGCCTCGGCGATCATCTCGCATACGCGCGGCGCGCCTGCCTATCTCACCTTCGATATCGATTGCCTCGATCCGGCCTTTGCGCCGGGCACCGGCACGCCGGTTGCCGGCGGACCGTCGAGCGCCAAGATCCTCTCGGTGCTGCAGCGCCTGCACCAGCTCGATATCCGCGGCGCCGATATCGTCGAGGTGTCGCCGCCTTACGATCATGCCGATATCACCGCCATTGCGGGGGCAACGGTGGCGATGTATATGCTGGGGCTTCATGCCGAACGACGCGCCATCGCCGTGTCACAAGGCTGACCTATTATCCCAAAATGAATCCGGAAACCTTCTGAACCCATTGAAAGCGCAGGTTAACATGGCACCGAAAATCTTCATCGACGGCGAACACGGCACGACGGGTCTGCAGATCCGCACGCGCATGGCCGGCCGCCGCGATGTCGAGCTTCTGTCCATTCCAGAGGCCGAGCGGCGCAACGCCGCCATGCGCGAGGACATGCTGAACAGCGCCGATATCGCCATTCTCTGCCTGCCCGACGATGCATCGAAGGAAGCGGTCCAGATGGTCTCGGCCAACAACAATGTCCGCGTCATCGACACGTCGACCGCCTTCCGCGTCAATCCCGGCTGGGCCTACGGCTTTGCCGAAATGGACGGCGCGCAGGCTGACAGGATCAAGGCCGCGCGTTTCGTCGCCAATCCCGGCTGCTACCCCACCGGCGCAATCGGCCTGATCCGGCCGCTGCGCGCCGCCGGGATTCTGCCGGACGGCTACCCGGTCGCGGTCAATGCGGTTTCCGGCTATACCGGCGGCGGCAAGCAGATGATCGCCCAGATGGAAAATCCGGATCACCCGGATGCGATCACCGCGCCGCATTTCGTCTACGGCCTGCCGCTCACCCATAAACATGTGCCCGAAATGACCGTGCACGGGTTGCTCGATCGCGCGCCGATCTTCTCGCCGTCGGTCGGCAAGTTCGCGCAGGGCATGATCGTGCAGGTGCCGCTGCATCTCGGCGACCTCGCCGAGGGCACGACGATGGAAAGCATTCATGCCGCCCTCGCCGCCCATTATGCCGGCCAGGAGATCGTCACCGTCGTGCCGCTTGCCGAAAGCAAGACGCTGCCCCGCGTCAACGCCGTCGAGCTCGAAGGCAAGGACACGATGAAGCTCTTCGTCTTCGGCACGCCGAGCGGTTCCCAGGTCAATCTGGTGGCGCTGCTCGACAATCTCGGCAAGGGCGCCTCGGGTGCCGCCGTGCAGAACATGGACCTGATGCTCGCTTCCTGACGCCATGACGCTGGATGCGCTTTTCGCCGGCGTGCACGTCTGGTTTGCCGCCGCCCTGCCCGACCATGGGATCTATGCGCTGATGGCGTTTGCCTTCATCGCCGGGCTTGCCCGCGGCTTTTCGGGCTTCGGCGCCGCATTGATCTTCATTCCGCTCGCCGGCGCGATCGTCGGGCCGAAGCTGGTTTCGCCGATCCTGCTCGTCATCGACGGCATTGCCACATTGGGTATGATCCCGCCCGCCTGGCGCGGCGCCAACCGGCCCGAGGTCTTCGTCATGGCGGCCGGGGCCGCACTCGGCGTGCCGGCCGGCACGGCGATGCTGGCACTGCTCGACCCGCTGCTCCTACGCTGGAGCATCACCATCATCGCCATCGGCCTGCTTACGCTTCTCGCATCGGGATGGCGCTATCACGGCGCGCCTTCGGCTCCGCTCAGCAGCGGCGTCGGCCTGATCGCTGGGCTTTTCAGCGGCGCCGCGCAGCTTGGCGGCCCGCCTGTCGTCGCCTACTGGCTTGGCGGCAAGAGCGACTTCACGCGCGTCAGAGCGAATGTCGTGCTCTATTTCTCGATCTCATCCGTCTTCAGCGCCATCAGCTATTACGTCGGCGGATTGTTCGTGCCTGCGGTCTTCGCGCTGACCGCCGTCATCCTGCCAAGTTACGCGGTCGGGCTCTACGGCGGCTCGAAACTGTTCGGGCTCGCCGAGGAGCGGACCTTCCGCATCGCCTGCTACATCCTGATCGCCACCGCCACGATCATCGGCATGCCGCTGCTCGATGGGGTGCTGCGCTAGACTGGCTTACGACACCGCTTCACCCGCGCTCCGCGATGGCGGTGGCGTGCGGATATTCGCCATAAAAACCGCGCCAGTTGGCGATGGCGAAACCGAAAACCACCAGGGCGCCGGCCTGATGCAGCAGGCCCCAGTGTAGCGGCACCTGCAGCAGCAGCGTGGCGATGCCTATTGCCGCCTGCAGCGTCACCAGTGAGAAAAGCACGACGGCGCGGCGGGCATGCGTGGTCCAGGCTGCGGCGCGAAGCGCGATCACCATGTTGATCAACGTCAACGCGAAGAGCGTATAGGCGCCGATGCGGTGGATGAACTGCACCGTCTTCGGGTTCTCGAAGGCATTGATCCAGAAGGGCTGCTGGATCAAGAGATCCGACGGGATGACCGCGCCGTCCATCAGCGGCCAGGTGTTGTAGGAAAAACCGGCGTCTAGCCCCGCCACCAGCGCGCCGAGATAGATCTGGAACAGCGCGAAAATGGCGATCGCGGCGGCAAATCCGCGCGAGCTGCGTGTCGGCGCCGGATCGTTGGAATGCGGTGAGAGCCCGCGCATGATCCACATGCAGCCGGCAAAGATCAGGCAGGCCATAATCAAATGCGTCGCCAGCCTATACTGGCTGACGTCGGTGCGGACGGACAGCCCTGAGGACACCATCCACCATCCGATGAAACCCTGCAGGCCGCCAAGCGCCAGGATGCCGACGAGCGGCCAGCGCAGGCCCTTCTCGATCCGCCCCGTCAGCCAGAAAAAGAGGAGCGGCAACGCGAAGATCACGCCGATGCCGCGGGCGATCAGCCGGTGGGCCCATTCCCACCAGAAGATACCCTTGAACTCGTCGACGGTCATGGAATTGTTCAATTGCTGAAATTCCGGAATGCGCTGGTAGAGGCGGAATTCCTCCTCCCATTCGGCGGCCGACAACGGCGGGATGACGCCATGGATCGGCTTCCACTCGGTAATGGACAGGCCGGAATTGGTCAGCCGCGTGGCGCCGCCGACGAGCACGAGACAGAAGAGCGCCAAAAGCACGAAACCCAGCCAGAAGCGCAAGGCGCGGCGGTCGCGGTTCTGCTTGCGCACTTCGCTCAGGATCGCCTGTTCCGTGGTCGGGTTTGCGACGGCCATGATGTCTCCTTCTATCCGGCAGTTGATTTGCCCCAGCGGCTCATGCAAAACAAGCCCCGAACCTTTGCGGCATGCCGTCGCGCCGGTCCGCCCCGTCCCTGCCGAGAGATAATTGATGCCCGTCCGCCTCCGCAAATTCATCGGCACGATCCTCATCATCGTGCTCGTTCTGGTCTATGCGCTGGTGGCGAACACGATCGCGGTGGCAACGCTCGGCAACGCGCCCTGGTGGGGGCACCTGCTCTATTTCCTGCTCACCGGCCTGCTCTGGGTCCTGCCGGCGATGGTAATCATCAAATGGATGGCCGGGCCGCGGCAGCAATAGGCCATTAACGGCCGAATAACCGTGATAGGCGGAAAACCTCGCCCATGGCGTGCGAGTAAACCAAATATACGTCCTGCATTCCTACCTTCCCGTTCAGCATTCTTGACCGGAGAAAACCGTGCAGACGCAAAAGCTCGATGTTCATGAACAGCCGTCGGAGGACGGGGCGCTGGCCCAAACGACCATTTCGCGCCTGCGCCAGCTCAGCATGAAACTCGCCATGGCCGAAGTCGACATCAGCGTTTTCGACGCGATGCAGCCGCTGGAGGACGACTGGCGGGTGCTAGAGCGCGACAATCTCCAGTCGCTGCATCAGAGCTATGACTGGTGCGCCGCCTGGGTGAGCGCGTTTCAGCGGCCGCTGGCGATCCTCAAAGGCACCCATGCCGGTGAGACGGCTTTCATTCTGCCGGTCGAAATCGTCAAGTCGCGGGGGCTTGGCGTGGCGAAGTTCATCGCCGCCGATCACAGCAATATCAATACCGGCCTGTTTTCCCGAAATTTTGCCGAAAGCGGCGGCAGCATCGACGCCGAGAAGTTCGCGGGGCAGCTTCGGCACGCCTTGAAGGGCCGGGCCGATCTGCTGCTGCTGCAGAATATTCCGCTGGAATGGCGGGGAAGACAGACCCCGCTCACCGGGCTGCCGATGGTGCAGAACCAGAATCACGCCTATCAGCTGCCGTTCTTTCCGGCTTTCGAGGAGACGCTGAAGCAGCTCAACGCCAAGAACCGGCGCAAGAAATTCCGCGTTCAGTCGAAACGCCTCGAGGCGGCCGGCGGCTTCGAATACCTTGCCCCCGAGGAATCGGAGGAACAGCACCGGCTGCTCGACATCTTCTTCCGGCTGAAGAGCGCCCGTTTCGCCAGCCTCGGCCTGCCCGATGTCTTTGCAGACAAGGAAACGCAGGCCTTCCTGCACGGTTTGATCGACAAGCGGGGTGACGGCAGGCAATATTTCGGGCTGCAGATGCATGTGCTGCGGCTCAAGGGAGAGAATGAGGGTCGGGTCGCCGCGATTTCAGGGATTTCGCGCAAGGGCGACCATATCATCTGCCAGTTCGGCGCGATCGATGAGGAGCTGGTGCCGGATACGAGTCCCGGCGAATTCCTCTATTGGCAGACCATCTCGGGATTGCATGGCAAGGGGGTGGCGCTGTTCGATTTCGGACTCGGCGACCAGACCTACAAGCGATCCTGGGCGCCTGTGGAGACTGCGCATTACGACGTGGTGCTGCCGGTCTCGCCGTTCGGCGTTCTCGCCGGCGCCGCGCACCGTATCGTCACCCGCGGCAAGGCCCATATCAAGGCCCGACCGAAGCTCTATAAATTCACGCAGAGCATCCGCGCACGGATCGGCTAAGCGGTGTTTATGTTACGCGTGTCGTTACCGCAAAACCGCTGAACACTTTTGCGCGACATGCATTAGGCAGCCCGGCCGAGCGTCTGCTCAGCCCCTTCCCCGCCCGACATCAGCACGACGCGCTCGTAGCCGGCAGCCTGGAATTCCGTCATCAGGGTCACGAAGATCGTTTCCTCGATCTCCGGTAGGGAGAGAATGATCTCGACATCGCGGCTGCGGGTCAGCCGCGAGACGCCGGCGACATCGGCCGAACCGCATTCGACCACCACGAGGTCGTAGGCGGCGGCAAGCGCATCGAGCAGCAGCGACAGCCGGTCGACACCGCGCATGGCCCGGCGCACGTCGCTCTGGCCCTGGGGGATCACATGGGCTAGGGAAAGACGGTCGCTGTGGATCGTGTCGCCGAAGGCGGCCTCGCCGCAGAGCAGATCGGTGACGCCGGGAGCAGCCTGGTCCTCGGCCATCAGCTCCGTGGGGTAACCGGAACCGGTCATATCGATCAGGATGACGCGGCGGCCGGCGTCGGCGAGCATGCGGGTCAGCAAAACTGTTGCCGCGGAGCCATTGTCACCGGTCGGAGATATTGCGATAGCCAGCGGCGCACGGCTGCCCGTGAGATAATCGGCAACGGAGGCGACGGAGAATTCATTGTCGTCTTCCGGCAGCTTCTCGGCGGCCTCGGTGTCTTCGATCACGTCCTTTTCGTCTTCATCCCCGACAATGGCGAGCATGCTCGGCTGGATGGGCTTTCTGACGGCAGAGACAACCGGAGCGGCCTGCGGCGCAACCCTCTCCTCGACGAGAGTTTCCGCCTCGATGGTCTCGGGGGCCGCATCGACGGGACGGAGCGCCCGGCCGCTGAAGAGTTCGGCCAGCATGGTGACGATGGCGCTCAGGATCAGAGTGGCGACCGCAGCGACAACGACGATCGGCACCACCTTCGGGAAATAGGGATCGACCGGCTCGATGGCCTTGGAAACGATACGGGCATCCGCCGGGCTCGAATTGCTGTCGGCGCGGGAAGCGGCCTCGCGGTAGCGCACCAGATAGGTTTCGAGCAGCTGGCGCTGGGCGGTCGCCTCACGCTCCAGCGCATTGAGGCCGACCTCGTCCTCGCCGGCGCGGGCGCTGTTGGCCTGCACCGTGTCCGACTGGCGCTCGAGCTCGCTTGCCCTTAGATCCGCAACCTTGGATTCGTTCTCGATGCTCGTCAGGATCTTTTGCGTCTCCTGGCGGATCTGGGTGCGGATATCGGCGAGCTGGGCGCGCAGGCTTTTCAGCCGTGGATGGTTGTTGAGAAGGCTGGTCTGCAGATCCGAGATTTGCGACTGCAGACCGGATTCCGTCGCTTTCAGCCGCTGGATCGCCTGGGACGACATGATGTCAGGCAGCGTGTCGGAGGCTTCGCCCGAAGACAGCGCATTGCGTACCGCCTGCGCCCTCGCCTCGGCATTGGCCTTGTCGCCGCGCACGCGGGTCAGCTCCGCCGAAATATCGTTCAGCTGCTGGGCGGGAAAGGTGGTCGTGCCGTTCGTCTGCAGCAGCCCGTGCGAGGTGCGGTATTCGGCGACCTTCTTTTCGGCTTCACTGACCTTGCGGCGTAGGCCCTCGATCTCCGGCTCCAGCCAGCGCGTCGCTTCCGAATTGGAATCAAGCTTGGCGCCGCTCTGGGTCGAAAGATAGACATTGGCCATGGCGTTCGGAATGGCGGCCGCGAGCTTCGGGTCCTTCGAGGTGAAACTGATGCCGATGACGCGTGAACCTGGCACCTGGTACACCTGCAGGCGTTCGACGAAAGCGTCGATCACCCGCTCTTCCGGCGGGTTCTCCATCGGGTTCTTCTTCAGATGCAGCTTCACCATGATACTGCTCATCGCCGAGCCGTTGGCGGCATCGTCGAATTCCGGCAGGTTATAAAGCTTCAGGTCGTTGATGACCTTCTTGAGGAGATCGGCCGATTGCAGCAGTTGCACTTGGCTGGCGATATTCAGCTCATCCATCAGCGGGCCAGCGCCGGCGTCGTTGACTTGCTGGGTGCTGGCGAAGGCCGGCGCCCGGGGTTCGATCAGGATGCGTGTTTCGCTGCGATATTGCGGCGACATAATCTTGGCGCCTGTAAAGGCGATGCCCGCCCCCGCAAGCGTAATCGCCAAAATCCTGAGCCGCCGCGCCCAGACGGCGCGGACCAACTGGCCGAGGTCGATGTCCACATCCTGATCACGCGCTACGCCGGACATGCTCTTACTCCACAACAAATGTGCCGCAAGCGTAAACGACCATGGTAACTCAACGGTTAATGGCAATCTTGCCGAGTAATAAGCGACGGCCGATGAAAGGAACTCAGGAAATTGCAAGCGGCCTTTACCGAGCATTAACCCTAACGGATTGATAACGGCTCTACCGAGTTCATTTTCTGTGAGCACAAACGGATGTCTGTCGTCCAGCCCAAGATCCTTTTGGCCCTGAGCCTTGCAGCCATGACGGCGGCATTGGGCGGTTGCACGACATACAAACCGGCGCCGAAGGCGTTCAACGAGGCGACCATCCAGCCCTATACGCTTGATAGCGGCGATCGGCTGCGCGTTACCGTCTTCGACCAGCAGAGCCTAACCAACACCTATACCGTGGATCAGGCCGGTTATATCGCCTTCCCCCTCATCGGCCAAGTCCCTGCCCGCGGCCGAACCCTGCAGCAACTCTCGGGCCAGATCGCCCAGAAACTGCAGCAGGGCTATCTTCGCGATCCTGATGTCACCATCGATGTCGATCGCTACCGTTCGATCTTCCTCATGGGCGAAGTCGGCCAACCCGGCCAGTATGCCTATGTCCCCGGCATGACCGTGCAGAACGCCATTGCGGTCGCTGGCGGCTTTACCAGCCGCGCCAACCAGAGCATGGTCGACGTCACCCGCAAGATCAACGGACAGGTGCTGACCGGCCGCATCAACATATCCGGGCCGATCATCGCCGGCGACACGATCTACGTTCGCGAACGGCTTTTCTGAGCGATGACAATACAGAAGCCGCTCCGCATCCTCCATTGCTTCAGGTCGCCGGTCGGCGGAATTTTCCGCCATGTCCGCGATCTCGTCGAGGAGCACAGCAAGGCCGGTCATCAAGTCGGCATCCTCTGCGACAGCTCGACCGGCGGCGAGTATGAGGACAGCCTGTTCGACGATATCCGTCCCTATCTCTCGCTCGGCCTGACACGCGTGCCGATCCGGCGTTCGATCAGCCCGTCCGACCTTGCGACGATGTGGGATACATACAAGAAAATTAAAAGTTTGCGGCCGGATGTGCTGCACGGACACGGCGCCAAGGGCGGCGTGCTCGCGCGACTTGCCGGCTCAGCGTTGCGGGTGAACAGGTATCGCGTAGCCCGCCTCTATACCGCGCATGGCGGAAGCCTGCATTATTCGCGTTCCTCGCTCAGCGGACAATTCGTCCTGAGGATGGAGCGCCTGCAGGAATATTTCACCGATGCGCTGGTCTTCATCTGCGAATACGAGCGCGACACCTATGCGCGCAAGGTGGGCAAGCCGCGGACGAAGACCAGACTGATCTATAACGGCATCGCCGAGCGCGATTTCGAGCCGATCCCCACCCGCTCGGATGCCGTGCACTTCATCTATGTGGGTATGCTCCGGGACCTCAAGGGTCCCGATCTGTTTGTCGATGCCTTTGCCAAGACCGAGCGGCTGCTCGGCCGGCCGCTGTCGGCGCTGATGATCGGTGACGGACCGGATCGCGACCGCTACCGCGAGATGATGGTCGAGCGTGGCCTCGGCAAGCGCATCGGCATGCTGCCGGCGATGCGGGTCCACGAAGCCTTCTCCATGGCGCAGAACCTCGTCGTTCCCTCGCGCGCCGAAGCCATGCCCTATATCGTGCTCGAGGGGCTCGGGGCCGGCAAGACGATCATCGCCAGCCGGGTCGGCGGCATTCCCGAGGTGCTCGGCGCCGACAGCGCAGCCCTTGTGGAGGCCGGAAATTCCGACGATCTTGCCCGCGTCATGGCGGAAACGCTGAGCACGCCCGACTGGCACGCCAAGACGATGCCGAAGCCCGAGGCGGTAAAGGCGGTGTTTTCCTCGGCCGTCATGGCGCGCGATGTCCTGAAATTGTACCATGAGCTCGTCGATCCGGCCGCTGGCCGAGCAATGCCCGCCGCCCCGTAAATATTTCTTAGGGGCTTTCTGGTAATTCGCTTGGTGACAACGAGCGAAAGCCCCATGAACAAGCTGGAAAAAGGCGATCAATTCGACGTGGAAGCACTGCGCAAGCAGGTCTCCGACATCGAGGTGCGCGGCGACGCGGGTCAGGAAAAACCGTCCGACCCGACAGAAATTAATCCCTATGCCCGGCAGATCGCCGAACAGTTCCGTGACGGAACCAAGTCGCCGGTGATCATCATCGGGCAATTGCGGCTGCTGGAATTCCTGGCGCTCTTTGCGATCGCCCTGATCGCCCATTATTTTTGGCCCGGTGACGGCTACGATTCATCGCTGGTGCGGACCGGCATGGCGGCGATCGCCTCGGCCTTGACCGTTATCGGCCTGCAGCTTGGCGACACCTACACCATTCCGGCACTTCGGGCCAAGCTGCGGCTGATCCCGCGCATCCTGGGGTCGTGGACGGCCGCACTCCTCCTGACGGTCGGCCTGTTCGCGCTGGTTCGCGGCAGCACATGGGCGATGGTCGTCGGCGCTTATCTGCCCTGGTTTACGGCTGGCGCGCTCTTCCTTGCGGCCGAGCGTTTCCTCGTCGCCTACGGCATCCGTAACTGGGCGCGCAACGGCATCATGGAGCGCCGCGCCGTCATCGTCGGCGGCGGCGAGCCGGCCAAGGAGCTGATCCGCATCCTCGAACAGCAGGATGACAACGACATCCGCATCTGCGGCATCTTCGACGATCGCGGCGAGAAGCGTTCGCCGATCATGGTTGCCGGTTATCCGAAGCTCGGCACTGTGGCTGAACTCGTCGAATTCGTGCGATTGACGCGCATCGACATGCTGATCATCGCTCTGCCGCTTTCGGCCGAGGCGCGTATCTACGACCTTTTGAAGAAGCTTTGGGTTCTGCCGGTCGATATTCGCCTTGCCGCGCATGCCAACCGGCTGCGCTTCCGGCCGCGCGCCTATTCGCACGTCGGCAGGGTGCCGATGCTCGACATTTTCAAGATGCCGATCCGCGACTGGGACTCCGTTGCCAAGCGTGGCTTCGACATCTTCTTCACCGTGATCGCGCTGGCGCTGCTCTGGCCGCTGATGGTCGCGACCGCCATCGCCATCAAGGCGACCTCCGAAGGGCCCGTCTTCTTCATGCAGAAGCGCCACGGTTTCAACAATGAAATCATCAACGTTTTCAAGTTCCGCTCGATGTACACCAACATGGCCGACCCCACGGGCAAGGCCGCGGTGACCAAGGGCGATCCGCGTGTCACCCGCGTCGGCCGCTTCATCCGCAAGACCTCGATCGACGAATTGCCACAGCTTTTCAACGTGCTGCGGGGCGAGCTCTCTCTTGTTGGCCCGCGCCCGCATGCCGTTCTCGCCCAGGCCCGCGACCGCGCCTTCGGCGATGTCGTCGAGGGTTATTTCGCCCGCCACCGCGTCAAGCCCGGCGTCACCGGCTGGGCGCAGATCAACGGCTGGCGCGGCGAAGTGGACAATGACGAGAAGATCAAGTTCCGCACCGCCTACGACCTCTATTACATCGAGAACTGGTCACTCTGGTTCGATCTGAAGATCCTGTTCCTGACGCCGATCCGGCTGCTCAACACGGAAAACGCCTATTGAGCGCGATCGAGGCGACATATCCCCGTGTCGCCCAGCCGCAGCGGATGACGCTGCGCCTGATCGGCTCGGCCTTTGTCGCCTTCGGCGTTTTCCTCTCCGGTTTCGTGATCGACGAGCCGGCGCCCTACGAGCTCTGGATGGCTGGACTGATCGGCCTCTGGTTTATCCTGGGCCTCAGGATTTCGCGCGGCGTCGCACCGCTGCTTGCCCTGCTGCTCACCTTCAACATCGGCGGCATGCTGTCGCTGACGCAGATGAAGGATCTGGCGACCGGGCCGATGTATATCGCGGTCTCGACCTTTTTGGCGCTGACGGCGGTCTTCTACGCGGCGATCATCGAGGACAGCCACAAGCGGCTGCCGCTGATCTTCAACGCCTGGACCTTCGCCGCCGTCGCCACCTCCGCGCTCGGCATACTCGGTTATTTCCACGCCTTTCCGGGCGCTGAAATCTTCACCCTCTATGACCGCGCCAAGGGCGCCTTCCAGGACCCGAACGTCTTCGGCCCCTTCCTGGTGCCGCCATCGCTTTATCTCGTCCACGGCATCCTCGTCGGCGACCTGAAGAGATCGCCGCTGAAGGCTCTCGCTCTGCTGGTGCTTGCACTCGGGATCTTCCTGTCCTTTTCGCGCGCCGCCTGGGGGCTCTTCGCGCTCGGCGTGGCGCTCCTGATCTTCATCATGCTGCTCAAGGAGCGCAGCGGCGCCTTTCGCCTCAGAGTTCTGGTGCTGTCGCTGGCGGCGATCATCATGCTGGTCGCCTCGCTGCTGGTGGCGTTGCAGATCCCGAAGGTCGCCGAACTGTTTTCGGCGCGCGCTCAGCTGGTGCAGCAATATGACGGCGAACATCTCGGCCGCTTCGAGCGCCATCGGATCGGCTTCACCATGATGATGGAGCGCCCGCTCGGCATCGGCCCGCTGGTGTTCGGCACGATCTTTCCCGAGGACGAGCACAATATCTGGCTGAAATCGCTGACCACCTATGGCTGGCTCGGCTTCGCCACCTATGTCGGCATGCTTGTCTGGACGCTGGCGCTCGGCTTCCGATACCTGCTGCTCGACCGGCCGTGGCAGCCCTTCCTGATGATCGCCTGGATCTCTGTTCTCGGCCACGCCACCATCGGCAACGTCATCGATATCGATCACTGGCGCCATGTCTATCTGCTGCTCGGCACGGTCTGGGGCTGCGCGGCGCTCGAGGTGCGCCACAAGCGCGGCCGTAGGCCATAGCTGCGAGCACATCGCTGCCTATTTCGTCGCGCCTGCCGTCAAGCCGGCGATGAACCGCCGCTGGAAAACCAGATAGGTCAGAATGAGCGGGAAAATGACGATCACCGCGCCGGCGGTCAGGACCGGCGTATTGACGGTGTAACGCCCCTGGAAAAACAGCATGCCGAGGGGCAGCGTCCGATAGGCGTCGTCATTGACCAGGATGAACGGAATGAGAAACTCGTTCCAGGTCCAGATGAACAAGAACAGCGCCAGCGTCGACATTGCCGGTATCATCAGCGGGATAACGATCTTGCGCAGGATATAGAAGCGTCCGGCGCCATCAAGCACCGCGGCTTCGAGAACTTCCTCCGGCAATTGCTGCATCGCGCTGGCAAGGAAGATCGTCGAGAAGGGTATCGACATCGCGATCTGCGGTATGATGAGAGCCGCATAGGTATTGATCAGCCCGAGATAGCGCATCTCATAATAAAGCGGGATGATGAAGGCCTCCGCCGGCACCATCATGCCGAGCGTCAGGATCGCAAACAGCGTGCGCCGGAGCGGAAACGACAGGTAGGCGAAGGCAAAACCGGTCAACAGGCCCAGGAAGACGCTTGCGGCAACGACGGGTATGACGACGACGATCGAGTTCCAGAAGTAAATGTTGAAATGCCCGGCATTCCAGGCATCGACGTAATTTTCGAAATGCGGATAGGCCGGAAGGGCGAATGCGCCCTTCAGAACGTCAGCCTTGCTTTTTATCGAGGTCAGCAGCAGCAGCAGGAACGGGGTGATCGTTACGAAAGCGAGAAGCCAGAGCACAATGCGAAGGAAGAGCGCGGCGGGGTAGTTGGACGAGCGGCCCATCAAGCCATTCCTTTGCTTCTTGAGCCCACCAGCCGGTGAATTGCATAGTTGATTGCGAATGTCAGCAAGGCGCCGACAATGGCGATGGCGGCCGCTGCGCCGAACCGATTGAGCTCAAAGCCGAGCTGATACATGTAGATATTCGGCACGAGCGTCGCGTTGGCGGGTCCACCCCGGGTCATCGTGAAAATCAGGTCGAAGCTTTTGATCGAGGCTATAACCGTCAGAAGCAAAACCACCCTGATCTCGGGCATGAGAAGCGGCAGCGTTATCCAGAAAAAGGTCTTTCGCGGCGACGCGCCGTCGACCTTGGCGGCGTCGAAAAGAGACGGGTCGATGCGCTGGATTCCGGTGAGGAAGATGACCATGCAAAAGCCGAAGAAATACCAGGTGGCAACGATCCCGACTGCGGGAAGCACGAAATTGAAATCTCCGAGCCAGGGTAACGCGAACCGGCTCAATCCTATCGCTCGCAGAAACTGATTGAACGGGCCGAATGCAGGATTGTAGAGCCATGCCCAGATGATGCCCAACACGGCGGTTGGCATGATGTAAGGCAGGAACAGGAAGGTTCTGAGGGCGAGTTGTTCGCGTTGCTTCAGATTCCACACGCAGGCGGCAAGCGTTATGCCGAGCACGAGCGGCAGGACGCAGTAGAAGATCATCAGCTCGGCATTGTTGCGCAAGGCAATGTAAAAACGGCTATCGGAAAAGAGATCGGCGTAATTGCCGAGGCCGACCCATCTCGGCATCGTCAAGCCGTCCCAACTGGTCAGGCTCAAACCCAAGGCCGCGACGATCGGCCCAAAGACAAAAGCCGTATAAAGCAGCAATCCCGGCAATAAATAGATGAAATTGGTCTGTTGCGAGCCATCCAGTGCGGAGCGTTTCATCCAGTACTCCATGAAGCCAAAGCTCTGGTCATCGTGCGGCAAGTCGTCAGCTCGCAGCGCTCATTTTAGCGTGGTGGATAGGACGCCGGCAGGACCGCCTAGTGCGCGGTCGTGACCGGCGTCCGCACTTCCTATTTCTTATCCTTCAAATAGGCCTGATAGTCCTTGTCCATGGCATCGACAAAGGCTTCGGGCGTAATCTTGCCGGACAGGAGAAGTGGCGTGTTGTCGTCGATTGTCTTCAGCATCGTCGGGCTCGACCAATCGGGGTAATGGCCGAGCGCATCGTTGGCATTGAGTGTCTTCCACATTTCGATGCCGGAGGTCAGGAGCGGCGTGAGCTTGGGCTTGGCATCCGCCGGGAGCGATGTTGCAGGAAGATAGCCTGCAGCGGCCCAGCTTTCGGCGGCCTTTTCGGACACCATATAGTCGATGTACTCGCCGGCCAGGTCCTGTTTCGCCTTGTCTTTAGCAAGGCTGGTTATCGCCCAGGCAAGATCGACGCCGCCGACGCTCATGGGCTTGGAAACGCCCTTAGGAGCGGGAATGGCCATGAAGCCGATATCCGGATTGTTTTGCATGTCGCCGAAGTACCAGGTTCCGGAGATCAGGAATGCGCCCTGCCCTGATATGAACAGCTGGACGGCGTCGTCACCCGATATGCCCTCGAAACCGGGGTAGAAATAGCCGCCCTGCGCCCATTGCTGCACGAGTTTGGCCGATTCGATGTTGCCCTTTGTGTTCCAGGAGCCGCCCTTGCCGTAGATCAGGTCGTCAAGCTCGGCGCGATTGGCCGCGTCAATATGCGCTTGATCGATAGCGCCGATCATGTGCAGGGCAAGATGCTGCTTGGCGGAGCCCATCATGAAGGGCGCAACGCCTTTTTCCTTCAGCTTGTCGAGGTCGGCCAAAAGCTCCTCGAAGGTTTGCGGCAGCGCCACGCCGGCGTCGTCGAGGATCTTCTTATTGTAGTAAAGGCCGACGATCTCGCCGAGACCTGATATGCCGTAGGTCTTACCGACCCCGAATTTCGCCCCCTCCCAGCGGTCTCTGGCCAGCACGGAATCGGACTGCCGCTTATCCCAGCCATATTTCTGAATGTACTCGTCGACCGGCAGGAGCAAGCCTTCCTTGACCATCGCGCCCATGTCGCCGGCGCCCTGGTTGACCTTGGTGATGACAGGGCCATCGCCCGCCGAAACTGCAAGTTTCAGCGTCAGCTTCATGTCATCGAAAGTGCGCGCAGTGCGTTTGATCGTGACACCGGGATGCGCGGCTTCGAAATCCTTATTCAGTTGCTCGATGACCGCGCTCTGGCCTTCGAAGGTCTGGTCATCCCACACGGCCAGATCGTCGGCCCGGGCGGCGGAAAGGCCGAAACTCACAAGCGCCGCGCCGGCGAGCGCGACAGCTGCTTTCAATCGGTATGCCGGCAGTATGCTGATCGATCTCACGGTTCTGTTCATCTGCTCCACCTCATTTGGTTTATTCTCCACTCCCCGTCCGGGCCTCGCACCTGGCGCCGGCCGAACGTTTTCTTTCCCCAGAGCTTTGCCTGGTTGGCGAATCTGGGGTAATCGTCACTGCATCGGCCCCTCTCGCGATCCAGAATGACAAAGCGCCACGCAGGAGGTGGCAAAACGATGGACAGCAACTGCTTCATCCGCCCGGCGATTGAAGCCGATATCGACGCTCTTTTCGACATCTGCCTGAAAACCGCCAATGGCGGCGAAGATGCCAGCGCGCTTTACAGCGACCCGCATCTGCCCGGTTACATCTGGTCGGTACCCTACCTCAAATTTGCCAGAGACTTTGCCTTTGTTCTGGTTCAGGGCAACCGGCCGGTCGGCTATGTCGTCGGGACGCCCGATACTGTCGGGTTCGACAAAGATCTGAAAGCAGACTGGTGGCCGTTCGTCCGACAGCAGGTCGCCGGGCTGACGCCCAACCGTCCGCGCGATGCCGACGTGCTCGAACGAATTCAAAATCCGCGCAGCGGAACGACGTGGCTTCAAGACGACTACCCGGCGCATCTTCACATCAACATTCTTCCCGGACTTCAGGCCGGCGGCTGGGGGCGCAGGATGATCAGCACCGAGCTTGAAGCGCTCCGCAATCACGGAGTCGGAGCGGTGCATCTCGGTGTCGATCCGAACAACGAACGCGCCAGAGGTTTCTACCGTCATCTTGGCTTTTCCGAACTCGAACGCGATGGCTCCGTCGCCTTCGCCATGCGGATTGATAAGAGACCCGAGTAGAACCGACCGAGCCGTCATGCTCATGAGATTGGCTCCGCATTTGCGGCGTCAAGCCCATATTTCAAAACGACTGCCGCCGGCATGGCGCTCCAGCCCTGAAGCAGCGAGCCGCGCCCATAGGGCGGCGAGAAATATTCCACCGCACCGATCCAGCCATTGTCGAGACAGGTTTCCCACCAGCGCGTCAGGGCGTAACGCGCCCCTCCAAGTCCGTGGCGAAGGCGTTCTTCGGCATAGGCGCCATCCCAATAGGGCCAGTCCGAGCCATTGTGGTAGCGGTAGGGAAACGCCGTCTTGGATCGCAGATCGCTTGGCCGCTTGAAGGGCGGATAGGCGCACATTACACCCCAGCTGCCATAGGGCTGCTCGTGATTGTTGCGCGTTTCCAGCTGGCTTTCAAAGGCTCTCAGCAAGCCAATGGCCTGCTGTTTTGAAATTGCGCCGAACCGCGACAAGGTCAGGCTGTCGAGAGCCAGATGATCCTCGACAAAAGCGCCAGGCGTTCCATAGTCGACATATCCTCCCGTTGCCGGGACGAAGAGCTTGGCCTCGATCTCCTGGCGGGCCAGATTTGCGGTCCTGCCCGCGCGTTCGGCAAGAGCCGGATCCAGACCGTCGCCAAGCCTTGCCACCGCATCCATGGCGCCGATGAAAAGACCGAGATCATAAGAGACCAGGCCCTCGCGATAGACGTTGTCGGCCCAATCCCGATCGTTACGTGGCTTTACCGGCAGGACGCTGTCGGGGCCGGCCAGGCTGAGATAGCGGTCGACGATTGCCCGAACGATCGGCCAGTGCAGCTGCGCCTCGGCGAGGTCCTTCGTGGCCCTGACGTAGTCGTCGATGAACAGGATGAAAAAAAGCGGGCTGTCGAAGTGGTCGCTCCACCAGTCTTGCGGACGGTTGTGGTATTCCGGGACCGCCTTTTTGTGGGTTTTGGGATTGGCCTTGCTGTCTTCGACAAAGCGCTGCCACGCCTCCGATTGCGCAGGCCCGGTCAAGATCACCCCGCTCGGGGCTTCTCCATCCGGCTGCACCCCCTTGGCAAGCAGCCGGATCTCGTCGCGCACCGCCTCCGGTGCGAGCGTCAAAAGCGGCTGCATCGTCCAATAGCCGTCGCGGTAATAGGTCCGCGCCGGGGCACTGTAGGCCTGCCCCGCGGCAAGACCGGCGAAGGCGCCGTTTTCGTCGCGCCTGATGCTGGAAAGCGCGGCATGGATGCCCTGGCTGACCATGCTGCGCATCAGCGGGTCGGCGTCGGGCGCCAGATCGCAACGCGCGACATATTCGGCGGCTTCGGCAACGATCGCTTCGCTGGCGAGGCTGAGAGCCCTCTCGGCTTCGTCTCTGGAGGCGCCGACGGCAATCCGCAAATCGGAACCGAGAACGTCCACGATGAGGACACCCCAGCCCATTTCGGCAGTCTGCCGATGGGGCCCCCGAGTAACCTTCGCGCTCGCGCCGTCCCCATCCGGCTCATGCCACCAGGCGCAACGACGCGCCGGATATACGCCCTGAAGGCGTGCGCCGCTGATCAACATCACCGGCAGCGACTGCGCGACGAATATGCCGCCCTGCCTGGAGACCATTCGGTTCGGCGCATAGGTATAAGGGCCAGCGATGGCGGAAAACCTCACGCGCCCCAGACTGCCGGCGCCCCAGAGGGCGAGATCAGCATATCCGTCCGGATGAACATCGGCCTGAAGGCGCGGCGCCATTATAGGCAGTAAAACGCCTTGTTCGGCGGAAAGCTGTCCATCGGTCGAGGGCTTTATCATCGATAATCCCCCCACAGCGAAGTTGAAGAGGCTGCAGAACGCGAAAGAGAGCAATAGAGGGACAAGCCGGGGCCTGCTCCTCTTCGGGCGACCTTGGCGAGCGCGCGGCTATCCAGACAATGCGGGTGGCGCATACTTGTCCTCGACCCTCTTTATTTCGCCGTGCATTTCATTGCACGTTGATATCAGCCTACAGGCGACCTCCCATTTGTCAAGGACATAGACAAATCTCCACCTTGGGTGTACTGAAATCCGCTTATATGACGAAGTTGAGCCGAAGCCCTCCTTTCTACGAGGGTTTCGGGTCAATATCGACCCCTGATTAGGTATATGCTCCGAACTAACTGGAAGAGCTAGCCGATGGCACTGACACTTTCTGCCACGCAGACGCCCATCGCACGAAAAATCTCAACTCATGCCGTGATCCGGACCGTGTTGGCGAGCGGCTCGATTTCCCGCGCCGACATTGCCAAGCTGACCGGCCTTTCGAAACAGACGATTTCCGATGTCGTGCGCGACCTCGAGGATGATGGATGGTTGAAACCTGTCGGCCAGACCGATGGCCGCCCGGGCCGCAATGCGATTACGTATGAACTCAACGCCAGGGCGGGTCTTGCGGTCTCCATCGATCTCGGCGGCACCAAGATCGCTGCGGCGATCTGCGATCTGCTAGGTAACATCATAGCCGAAACCAAAGTGGCCACCGACCCCCGCGGCGGAATGCATCTCGTCAATCAATTCAGCGATCTCATCGTCGAACTCTTGCTTGCAGCCGGAACGACTGCCGACAAGCTCCGTCTCGTCGTTCTGGGCAGTCCCGGCGTGCTCGATCCGGCCACCGGCCATATCAATGTGGCGCCGAATATCCCCGGCATCGACGCGATCAATCTGCGGCAGGTCTTCTCCGACAGAATGGGCATTCCGGTGATCGTCGAAAATGACGTCAACCTCGCCGCGCAAGGCGAGAAATGGCGGGGACACGGTGTCGAAACCGGCAATTTTGCCTTCGTCGCGCTCGGAACGGGCGTCGGCATGGGCATCATCGCCAATGGCGCACTGCTGCGTGGCGCGCGTGGCGCGGCCGGCGAGATCGCCTATCTCCCGATCGGCGGCGATGTTTTCGATCCCGGCGGGTTTACGCTCGGGACCTTCGAGAGTGCAGTCGGCAGCGTCGCGATGTTACGCCGCTACACCGGCTTCGGCGGGCGCAACGCTGCCACCGTGGCCGATCTCTTCAACGCCTTCAATGCAGGCGATGCCAGCGCCGTCGCCGCAATCGAAGAGACGGCAAGGCTAGTGGCGCTCGCCATTGCCGCCATCGGAGCAACTCTCGATCCCGAACTGGTGATCACCGGCGGCAGCATCGGCGCAAGACCGGAATTGGTAAACGCCATCCGGGGTTTCCTGCCGCGCTGCACGCCTTATCCGCCGCGCATCGAGATCAGCCGGTTTGGGAACCGGGCCGCCCTCATGGGAGGCATGGGGGTCGCGGTCGAGCGCATGCACGACGATCTGTTCGGCGTGAAATTGAAGGATACTTGATCGGCCTGCGCCACTTGAGAACTGCGGTAAATGCGCTAGATTTTCCGCCATGATAACAGCGACACAGATACGCGGCGCGCGCGCCATGATCGGGATGAGTATCGAAGAGCTCGCCGCCGCAACCGGCCTGCCTGTGGAGACCGTGACGGCGCTGGAAAACGGCGAATTTGCGGGCGAGCCGCACGCGCTGTTCGATGTGCGCAGCACGCTGGAGGCGCACGGCATCATCTTCCTGTCGAGCGGCAATCAGGATGAAGGCGGCCCCGGCATCCGGTTGCGTGCGCGCACCGTCAGCGACGACGGTATCCGGCCGGAAAACCTCAACGCCGCAAACGACGATTAGGCCGGCGCGGGCTCAATTCATCCTGTTGGTTGCGGAACCAATCCGACACTTGGCCGTTTCCGCTGTCCTATCAGATATTTGAGGGCAGTCATTTGAACAGCAGGAATGGTCTCTACGTTCTCATCGGCGTTCTCGTCGTCACCGTCATCGGCCTCGGTACTTATATCTACCGTGAGGAAAGCAAGCCGCAGGGGATTGAGATGAGCATCGGCAAGAACGGTGTCTCGATCGAGCAGAACTGAACGTCAGAGGTAGGTCTTTGCCAGGTCGGCGAGTTTGCCGCCGTCCTTCACGCCCTGCCTGTAGAGCTGAATGATGACCGCACCGATGCGCTCGGCCTCGGGTGTCGTCCTGGCGAGGCCGCGTTCATCGCAGACCTTGTCGAGCACCTGCGAAAGCAGATCGAGATCTTCCGAAAACAGCGGCAAATCATGCGGATGAATTGATGACCGTAACATCACGCCGCATTCCCTCCGAGGGCAAACGCATCCACGCTTGCATCGCCGGCCGCCCTCCGCAACCGACAGAAATGATTATGCGCGACGGCTTGAATTTTAGCAACTGCGCAAATTTCCACGAAACAAAATCCGGGAACAAATTTTCGTCCCGCGCGTTTTGACGCCGCCCTGTGGCAATAATCAGTGAGTGCAGACGTTGAGTGAAATACGCTTCCCCTCCCCCATCCGGGTGTTTTCTCCAGAGAGCAGCCTGATCGTGTCCACCGTCTGGGAAGCCGTCGAATATCTCAAACAATGGCCGAGCAAGCGTGGGCGTCACTATCGCGTCGCGCGCCAGCATTGCCTGGACGCGCTCGACGGGCTGCGCAGCCCGCGCGCCGCACAGGCTTCCTTCATCACAGCGGCGAAGACGGCGGGATTGCTGCTGTGAGATCAGCTGCTGTGGCGGCTGGCGGCGGCGAGCTGGGGGTGAATGGAGCCTTCCATAATCACCTTGGCGGTCACCTCGATCACCTGCTCCTCGGCAAGTTCAGCAAGCGCGAGGGCGACATCGCCCTCCGACCAGCCAGCCTTAACGGCCTCCTCGGACAAAGCCTGGAATGCGCCGGCGAGGGCTTGCCTGCAAGTGATATTCTGCTTCATTTCCGCCATGCGCTCGCACTAGGCTATTTGTGACAGGGACGCTTTTAATCTACACATATTCGCATGAAAGCGAAGAGGTTTCACGTTTTTTAGATTCGAAATTGCGTATCTCATACTTAATCTTGGTATAACCTTAACAAAAGGCAACAAATAACAGCTCCGTAACTCAAAGCGTACCAAAAAGAACTAATAGATTTATTTGATTCCACACCCACAAAGGGTATTTCATAGCGTTATTTACTGCAAATGGTCGCAATATCGAAGTCGAAACGACGACTGGGTACCCGTCCCGGCAAAGTGAAATCCGATTTGCGCCACGTTTCATCATCTTCCCTGCACCCTGTCAATCGGCTTCAGGATCTCCCATCGGCGAGCGCCGGCGCCCTTCGTTCGTGAGATGACGGCTAGCCTAGCCGAATGCGCATATCCGCCAACCGCCATCCTCAGCTGCCGCGAGCGCCTCCTGCGCTAATCACTTTAATACCACAACGACACCACACTGCCGTCAAACTCCGCCGTACGATTGTGTTGCGTATTATTGGGTTGGCGGGCTCATTTTCTCCAGGAGGTAAAATGTCTATCGAACTAGACGCGACGACCTATGTGCATGCTAAACCGGCGACGGCCCATTCCTATATTCTGCCGGCCGTAGTCGATGTTCTTGAGAACAGTTTTCAGGAGGCAAAAGAAACATCGGTCTTCGACCTCGGTTGCGGTGCCGGCGGTGCTGCGGCCGTGCTTGCAGGAAAGGGCTATGATGTCACCGGTGTCGATCCCTCCGAGGACGGTATCGCAAAAGCGAGAACGGCCCATCCGGATCTGCCGCTGGAAATCGGCTCCGGTTACGAAGATCTCTCCAGCCGGTACGGGACCTTCGATGCGGTGATCAGCCTCGAGGTGGTGGAGCACGTTTATGATCCCAAGGCGTTCTCGGCCACCATGTACGATCTGGTGAGGCCCGGCGGCATCGCGGTCATGTCGACGCCTTTTCACGGTTACTGGAAAAATCTGGCCTTGGCCGTCAGCGGCAAGATGGACGATCATTTCATGCCCCTCAAGGACCATGGCCATATCAAATTCTGGTCTCCGGAAACGCTGAGCACGCTGCTGCATGAAACAGGTTTCGAAGACGTCGACTTCGAATATGTCGGGAGGATTCCGCTGCTGGCAAAATCGATGATCGCGATTGCCCAGAAACCGCACTGAAGATCAACCGTTTTCCGCAATGGCCGCGAGAGCGCCGCCATACGAAACGTGATGTTCTGACTGGATTTCAAGGGGATAAATGGTCGGGGCGACTGGACTCGAACCAGCGACCCCTTGACCCCCAGTCAAGTGCGCTACCGGGCTGCGCTACGCCCCGACCTGCCGAAACGGCTTGCTTCGTTTAGTTTTTCGGCGCGTGCAATGCAAGCGGAAAAACTCGCCTCCCACAAAAAGAGGCGGTTTGTCTAATTGATCAGATCGCCGCGAGCGTCAGCCGGCCTTCGGCGGTATGGCGGGGCTGCCATGCCTGGTAGTTGGCGATCGAGAAATGTGGGGTCTCGAAGGGGGTGGCGTGGGTTTCGGTAATGACGGTCACGTCGGCACCGGCGGCTTCGCCGGCGAGGATGCCGGCGACGGCGTCTTCGAAGACCAGGCATTTCGCGGGATCGACGCCAAGACGGCTGGCGCCGAGCAGATAGCCTTCGGGGCTGGGCTTGCCCGATTTGACCTCCTGGCCGCTGACGATGACCTTCGGCATCGGGATGCCGGCGGCGGCCATGCGGCGCCTGGCAAGCTCGATCGGCGCCGAGGTGACGATCGCCCATTTGCCGTCGGCAATGGCGGAGAGGAAGCGGATGGCGCCGGGGATTTCGACGATGCCGGAGACATCCTCCATCTCCTCGACGAGCAGCAAGTCCGCCTCATGGGCCGGATCGACGCCGGGAAGGCCGAGCCCGCGGATGACGTCGGAGGCGCGAATGCCGTGGATGGTCTTCAGAAAGACCTCCGGTTCGAAGCCATGGCGCCTTGCCCATTCGCTCCAGACGCGTTCGACGACGGCGATGGAATTCAACAGCGTCCCGTCCATGTCGAAAAGGAAGGCGTCATAGGATCTGTCGAGGATATCGTGGAGAGCGGGCACGGGGCGTTCCTTGCGGGTGCGAGGCCGGGGCGACCCCTGCACAGGCGAGTAGCGGAGAGCGGCGGCGGCGTCAACGCTAGTCGTTGACGTCGGGATGGGTGACGTTGCGAACGTCGGCCAGACCGCGGGCAGCGTCGCGGCTGCCGGTCGCGGCAGCGGCTTCGAAGATACGGGTCGCATCGCCATACATTTTGAGATTGAGGTAGCAATAGCCGCGCAGAACCATCAGGTCGATGCGTTCCTGCTGTAGCTGGGCGCGCTGATCGAGATAGATCAGGGTCTCGCGATAACGCCCGGCATCGAAGGCCGAAAGCGCGCGGTCGGCGAGGATCGCCACCTGCAGCTCAGCGGCGCGCTGGCGGTTCTGCGGCGCCTTGGTGGCGGCAACGGCGGCGTTGCTGGAAAGGCCGGCGCGCAGATAGGCAAGGCTCTGGCCGTAGGCTGCGTCTTCACGGTCTTTGCGGACCGGGCTCTGCAATGCCGCCTCGAAGGCCGAGATGGCCTCCATCGGCCGATTGATATCCATCAGGCACCAGCCGCGCGACAGCGCATTGGCCGGGCTGAGCTGACCCGCATCGAAGGTCGTCGAGCAGCCGCGTGTCTGGCGCGAACCGCGCGCAACGGTCACCGTCTGCATCGCCGGCCTTGCCGGGCGAACGGCCACATCGGGCTCCGGCTGCAGCGGGGTGCGGCGTTCGGCCGGAAGCGGCTCGGCCGCCGTGGCAGGGCGTTGCACCGGCTGCGTCGGCTGAACCGGCTGCTGCGGGGCAAGCGTGCCCTTCTCCGGCGGCACCGCGCCCCCATTCGGCATCAGCGATGAGGTGTCTTCGAGATTGATGATCCGGGCCGACCGTCCGGCCCAGGCGCGCTGAAGCTCGAGCACACCCTTGCGGTCACCCAGTTGCTCGCGGGTGACGACAAGGCCATAGGCCGACGGTTCGTCATCGGGCTTCCAGACGAGTGCGGTCTCGAACCAGCGCGCGGCGGTCTGGAACTGGTTGAGCGAGCGGGCATACCAGCCGAATTGCTGCGCCGTCGGCACGTATTTCCGGGCGATAACTTCGGCGGCGATGCGATGCAGCACGTCTTCGGCGAGATCGGCCGGGGGCTGCAGCGCCATCAGATTGGCGGTCGCGGCGAGATAGGTGGCGCTCGCATCGTCGGAATCCGCACGCCAGCGGAACATCACGTCCTCGGCTTCCTGAGGCGCCTTGCGGGCGATCAGCGCCAGCGCCAGCCCCTGCGAAGCGGCGGCCGTATCCTCCTTGGCGCGGGCGGCGCGGAACCACTTCTCCGCCTCAGGATCGTTGTTGCGGCGAAGCTGGTACCAGCCGAGCAGCAGCGCATCCGAGGCAAGCCCCTCGGTCCCGGCGAGTTTTTCGAGGCGGGCGACATATTCGGGCGCGATGGCGAGCTTCGGATCGTCATTGCCTTCGGCCATGAAGCGCCGGGCGAGATTGTCGCGGATCGCGTCGAATTCCTTGCTGCCGTCGGCAGCGGGCTTCTCCAGCGCCAGCAGCGCCTGCATCGGCTGGTAGGCAAGCAGTGTCGAGGCCTTTTCCACAGTCGCCTGCCGCTCGGCCGGATTGGGGCAGTTCTTCAGGATATAGCTGTAGGCGTCCTGGCCGCGCTGCTGCCTCTTCGTCTGGATGAAGGCTTCGGCGACACGCCAAAGGACGTCGACCTCGCTGCAGGTGAGCAGGCTCGGCGTTGTGGCTGCGATATCGACCACCGTCGCATATTGCTTGAGGTCGGAAGCATTGATGAGGCGGGCGCGGTCCTCGGCGACAGCGAGCCGCTCGAGCAGATCGGCCGGCGGCTGCCATCCGGCATCGGCTGCCTGACGGTCGGCGAGCGCCCTGCGCAGCTCGGCGTATCGGCCATCGGAATAAAGCTGCCACATGGCCTCGAGCTGTTTGTCGCCGTTCTGCGGCACGGCGAGCGGATCGGCCGGCGGAACCCAGTTCGGGTAGAGCGCCTGAAGGCGAGAGATCTCGGCCTGCAGGCGCACTTTGTCGCCGCGGCTGGCGAAATAACGAAGCGCGCTTTCATCGACAGCAGGCTGCGTCGGGGCGACGGCCTGCTGCGGCGCTGGAGGCTCGGACACGATGGCAGGCGTGACCGGGGACGGAGAAGCCGTCGGCTGAGGCGTGGGTTCTGGCGCGGATGGGGGCGCAGATTGAGGCGCGGCTGATTGCGGCGGTTCTGGCTGCTGCGCGACGGCATTCGGATCTGAAGTATCCGATGCCGATGGCGGCGGGGACGTGATCGCCTCGATCTTGTCGGCGACGAGTTGCGCATTGAATTCGGAATTGCCGGCAGCATCGTTCGGCTTGATACGGCCCATCATCATCAGTTCCGGCGCCGGCTTGCCGGCAGAGCCAAGGCCGAACCTTTCCTGCAGAGCGGCACGGTCCTTCAGTCCGGTGACAAGGCTTGCCACCACCACTGCCGCTGAAACCGCCACGAGAGAAGACTTCACAGACACTCCGGATGCTTCTCCCCGATATAGGCCAGCCCCAGCAGTTGAAGGGTGGACGGATAATAGAGCGCAGGGGCAAACTGCAGCGCCGAACTCGGCAGCCTGGTCCCATCGACAACACAGGCCACAACATCGTTAACAATTCGATAACCGGGGTCCGACAGCACGGTCTTCGGCCGGCCGGTGGTCAGATCGATCGTGGCGGGAACGCCGTCTTGCGACATCCCCTTTTGCAGGCGGACGAGCAGTGCCTTATCGGTGATGCCGCCGCGGGCGAGATATAGCGGGATGCGGATGGCGTTGTAGCCGAATTCGGCGTCGAACCCCTCTGCCGGCCGCGGCTTGTCGTGCAGGCTCACCCATTCGGCAGGAAGCTTGCGCGGGCCGAACTGCATCGTCTTCAACAGTTCCACGCCATCGTCCGACAGTTTTTTCCAGGCATCCGACGGCGCGAGCGCTGCCATCACCGGGATCGCCTCATAAATCCAGTAGGACGGGTTGACGACCGGACCATCGTCGCGGTCGCTGCCGGTAAACCCTTCGGTTCCCGGCATCAGCAAGGTGCGGCCCTGCGAGCTGCCGACGGTTTCGGCAAGCAGCGCCTGCGCCATGCGGGAGGCAGCGAGGATATAATCTTCACGTTTCCATGCCGTGCCGGCAAGCGCCAAAGCATAGGCGATCAGCATGTCGCCGTCGGTGGCATTGTTGGTGTCGGCCACGTGCGGCTTGACGTTCGGATCCCATTTCCAAACGGCCAGGCCGTCGTCGCGCAGCAGCAGCTCGGTGCGGGTAAAATACCAGATCTGCTCGAAATCGGCGGGGCTTGCCGAGAGATAGGCGAGCAGCAGGCCGTAGCCCTGCCCTTCGCTGTGGCTGATGTTGCCGTTGCCGTTGTCAACGATGCGGCCGCTCGGATCGAGAAACTTCGCCTTGTAGGCCGACCAGGCGTCGGCATTAATCATCGCCTGCTGCGCGGTAGCCGGCAGGCCCGGTGCAACCGCGACAGAGGCCGCCAGCAGAAGCGCGCGCCACCGCCTCATTTCGACCGGCCCAGCTTCTTCAGCATCGTCGACGTGGTGACGCCGATCAGGAGCACGAAGACGACCAGCAGCGAGGCATAAGAGAGGATATTCGTCGACAACCAGTTGGCGGCGATCAGGCGATAGTTGGCGATCGACCAGGGCGTCGACGGCACGAAATCGAAACGGGTGACGGGCAACGCCTCGATCTTGCCGGTCTTGCTGGAATAGGTGGTGATGTGGCCCGACAACTGCGGCCAGTTCAGCTGCGAGGTCAGAACCTCGACCCCTTCACGCAGATCCTTCGCCGATGGCGCCGCCACCACGGTCCAGGAGCCCGCTCCCGCGGGGCTGGAGCCCTGGGCCACCAGAAGCGAAGCGGTGTTGGGCGGCGTAAAGATTTCCTCGGCGCCCGGCACGAATTGCAGCGAGCTGCGGGAAATATCGAAATTGCGCCACAGCCACTCGCGGAAGGCAATCATCCGGGTGCGAAAGACACCGCCGCTGACCTTGGAATTCCATTCCTCGAAGGCCGTACCGGTGTCGACGACGCCCGTCTGCGCATCCGTCACTGGACGCCATGAGGCCTGGCTCGCCGTTGCTATATTGGTCTGCGACAGCGCAGTTGTCGGCATCTGCGAGATCGAGCCGATGAAGATCGCGTCACGATCTCCGATCGTATTCGGCGAGGCAACGGTTTCCACGGGGATCGGATGGCCGGCCATGATCGCCATCTGGCCGAGCAGGGTCGCGGCGGCCGAAAGCGTGTCGGCGTCGACGCGGTCGATGAACAGCGGCATCGGTTCGGTGGCCCGGCCATAGGGATAGGCGGTGCCGGCCATGGCGGCCAGATTCGGCCGCTGACCGACGCGGGCGAAATCCGGCATCTGCAGCTCTGAGGTATCGAACAGGGCAAAGCGGGGATTGGCGCCGGCTGTCGCGCCAGGCGCGCAAGCCGCATCGTCCTTGGTCATCAGGATCGCCTCGATCGCCACCGTATTCAGGCCGGGCTTGACGTGCCGCATCGTCACGCGGATCGGCAGATGGCGCAGAATGCCGCCTGTTGTCGTGGTGATCGGCACGGTGGAGGCGATATTGTCGTTGACGTAGATATCGATGTGGCTGCCGGGCAGGACGTTGTCGGTATAGGCGGCGTCGAGCAGCACCTTCGCCTCGCCATAGGCATTGGCATAAAAATCCGCCGGCACGGCGATGTTGAAGCTGGTCCGCAACCGCCGGCCGGAAAATTCGGTGGTCTTCACGCCGAGCTGAGACAAAGCGATGTTGGTATCGGAAAAGACCAGCGGCGCGTTCGGCGCGCTCCAGCGTTCGGTGGTCAGCACGTCGCGGCGGATATCTGCGGATCTGTCGGTCGGGGAGACGATGGTATCGATCGCCGATGAGACTGCCGGCCAGGACGGGCCGCTGATCAGAAGCACCGGTGAGCCGCTGCGCGGATCGGTGACGAAAGCGGCGAGTGCCGCACTTTCGGCGCCGGGCGGCAGGCCCGGAAAGAGCGGCCGCAGTTCCGCCGCGGTACCGACGAGCACACTGAGCTTACCCGGCCCGCCGGCCGGAAGCGAAGCAGTGCTGAAGGCAAAGACCTGGTTCGGCATGCTGCTCAGCACGGAGAGGCCCTGCGCCAGCCGCAGTAGCGGCTTGGTGGTGCCCGGCTGCTCCAGCGCCGGGACGACGATGTCGAACTCGGTCTTGCCGGCGCCGTCGACGCCGATGGCGCGGATCGCATCGGCGCTCGCCGGCTCTGCGGCATCGCTGCCGGCAAAGCTCAGATAGGTTCCGGCCGGATCGATATTCGACCACAATTCATAGGTCGACTGGATGCTGCAATCGGTGCGGTGGCGCTGGGCGGCTTCGAAGGTAACGACATTGGCGCCCGGCTGCAGCAGGCCTGGCGGAACCGCGAAGGTGACGGCCGACGGGCCGTCCGGCGAGCCGACGCGCTGCTGGCCGATCGGGCGATTGTTGAGATAGACGGTCAGCGCCGAGGCCTCAGGCGCGACGACGATCGAATTCTGGTAGGCGAAGGTGAAGCTCGCCTTTGCGGCCGCCTGTTCCTGCGTCAGGTAGACGGACCATGACCGCCGATCATATTCACCGCTGAGACCGAGCTTCGAAAAGGGAACGACATAGCGACGGATACTGTTGGGGCGCTGAACCGGAGCCGTATTCGCCGCCGCGGCCGGCTGCAGCGCCGGCTGAACGGCGATTGCCGGGGGAACCGGTGTAGGAGCAGGAGCAGGTGTCGCCTGGGGTGCCGGTGCCGGCAATACGGTAACCGGGGGCGTGACGGGAACCGGCGCAGCCGCTGCCGGCGGAGCCGGCGGTGTCTGTCTCGGGGCAACGGCGGCGCCGGGCGGACGCTCCCCGGACATGTCGAAGGGTGCCGTCTGCGCCTGGGCGAAGGCGGAGGCATTCAGCAGGAAAAGCGAGGCAGCGACGATGCTTCTCATCCGGCGTTGACCTTTGCGGCCTGCTGCTGGGCTTCGCGTTCCGGCCGCATACTGCGGAAGAAATAAACGAGGCCGCGGCTCGTCTGGTAGAACGACAGACCGAGGAACCAAATGGTGCCGCGGATCAGGCCCGGATTGCGGCGGCGCGAGGCCTGGAACTCGGTCCACTGGCCCGAGTTGGCAAACATCAGGTCTGCGATCAGGCGGTGGTCGAGCGCGCTTTTCGGCACGTACTGGCAGCCGACATTGCTGATGTCGCCCGACGGCTCGATGTTGCGGACGATCAGCGGCAGGGTTTCCAGTTCCGCACCGCTATAGGGCCGGAAGCGGATTTCACCGAGGGCACCGACCAGCATCTCGTCGAGTTGCTTGTTGAAGATGTGGAGCCTGGCGCCATGGACCGAGACGTCCTCGATCGAGGCGGTATACCACTTGCCGTTGGCGCCGAATTCGCAGCGCCGGTTGACGCGGACGCGGCGGGACAAGGCGCGCTCGCCGCGCTCGGACACGACACCAAGCGCGCAGCCGGCCATGATCAGGTTGATGAGGTTCCAGCCGCCGACGACAAGGGTGACGTCGGCCTTATAGGGCTCGGCATAGATTCTATAGATGGTGATGACGAGCGCGATGATCTGCACCGCAAAGATGACGAAGAACGGGCGGCTGATCTCGGACAGGCGGCTGACGGCGATCGATTCGTCCTTGGCGGTGACCTTGAAGGTCGGCTTCCTCGGATTGAGCATGACGGAGATGACCGCCGGCAGCAGATGCACAGTCTGAACATATTCGTAGAGTTCGGAAATCCATGGCCAGCGGAACGACCCGTAGAGGTAGTTCTGCATCATCAGGTTCACCAGCATGTAGGCAAGCGTATAGGCAAGGAACTCGCCGCCGGAGGCTGTGAAGATTTCCAGATCGAAGAACAGGTAGAAGAGCGGTGCAAACAAGAAGATCGTGCGCGGGAACGGGAAGAGCCAGAACAGCGTGGAGGACATGTAGCAGAGGCGCTGCGGGATCGACAGGCCGCGTTTCAGCAGCGGGAAGCGGAAGCGCAGGATCTGCATCATGCCCTGCGCCCAGCGGCTGCGCTGGCCGATGAAGCTTGCGAAGGTGGCGGGCTGCAGGCCGGCGATCAGCGGCTTGTCGACATAGATGCTGTTCCAGCCGCTGCCGTGGAGCGCTAAGGCCGTCTCGCAATCCTCGGTGATGCTGATGCCGGAAAAGCCGTTCTGGGAGTCGAGCGCCCTGCGGCTCAGGACCGCCGCCGAACCGCAGAAGAAGGCGGCGTTCCATTTGTCGAGGCCGCGCTGGATGATGCCGTAGAACATTTCGTTCTCGCTCGGCATCTTGTCGAAGGTGCGCAGGTTGCGCTCCAGCGGATCGGGATTGATGAAGAAGTGCGGAGTCTGAACAAGGAAAAGCTTCGGGTCGTCTTCGAAGTAGCCGACGGTCTCGAGCAGGAAATCGCGGGCCGGCGCGTGGTCGGCATCGAAGACGGCGATGAGTTCGCCAGTCGAATGTTTCATGCCGTTATTCAGATTGCCGGCCTTGGCGTGCTCGTTTCGGTCGCGCGTGAGATAGCTGACGTCGAGGTCTTCGCAGAGCTTCTTCAGCTCGATATGGCGGGCAGCGGCGGCCTGGGCTTCGAGCAGCTTGCCGGAATTTCGCTTCTGCAGGGTGCCGCCATCGTCGAGCAGCCAGACATGCAGCTTTTCGGCCGGATAATCCATGGCCTTGGCGGCCGCCAGCGTGTTGCCGAGAAGCCCGGCATCCTCGTTATAGGACGGAACGAAGACATCGACATGCGGCAAACGCCCGGGATTGGCGGCGCGCGAGGGGCGCGGCGGCAGCGGTGTGGCGACGATGAACAGGCTCAGCGCCAGCATCGCGACGCTGTACATTTCGGCGAGATAGAGCAGCAGGCCGGGAATGAAATTCTCAGGCTGGTTTACCGGCGGCAGGGTGTTGGTGGTGCGCCAGTAGACATAGCGCAGCACGATCGAGGTGCCGAAGGCGAGCGCCACCAGGCGCCAGGTCCCCTCGCCCTTCAAGACCTTGATCAGCGCCATCACCGTCACCACCGTGATGCTGGTGATGAGCTGGGTCTGCAAGTTGACCGGCAGCGTGATCAGCACGATCAAGCAGAGCGAAACCACGGCCCATATGAAGACACTGCGGGCTTTGCGCATCGACGTTCCTTCGAAATTGCTCAACCGGACACCATCGGCGCTCCGGGCATGCTCACTAGAACGGGCATGATGTCGTCCGAAAACCGCTCACACTTTTCGGCATCATGCTCTATCTCCGGCAGGCGGCCGTCATGGCCGCGTCGCCTATGCAGTCTGGCGAAGGCACGGTGACGCCGATCGCCCTTGCGGATTGTTCGACCGGCTGTTCGGGCGGCGCGGCTGCCGCATCCGGCATCACCCTCGCCTGCGGCGCCTCGCCGGGCAGCGGCACGCGCGGGCCGATGGGCGCGGGCATCGGTGCGGCGCCCGGTGCCGGGGTCGAAGCGTTGCGGGGCAGAACCGCCCGCGGCCGGCTGATAATCGCGGGCGCCGGCTCGTAGCCGATCGGCATCGGGCTGGCGCGATAGCCGCCCTGGTCAGGATAGATCGGCGCGCCCGTGCGGCCGAGCGCAACGTCGGCCGGCGGCGGATTGCCGTAGGGATTCCAGATCACCCCGTCGAAAGTGCCCGATATGGTATAGCCATAGACGATGCCGAGCAGTTGGCGTTCGCTGGCATTCGCGTCGCAGAGACGCAGGCGCAGCTGGATCATGCCGAAATTGCGCGCCTGGGTGTTGGCATTGACGCTCGAGCGGATCTGCTGCCAGGCATAGATGCAGGTGTCGCCGCCACGGCTGCGGCCGGAGGCGTAACCAAAAGGGCCATAGCTGTTCTGCAGAAAGGTCGCCGACGTCGCCATGGGCACGCCGGGGGCGGAGCGCGCCACTTCGCGGGCAATGCCGCTCTCATTGATCATGCTGAAGCCGGCATTGCCGGTGCCGGGGTTGGCCCCGGACGCGCCGAAAAATTGGACCTTCAGGAAGTTCTGGCCGGGCACGGAGGATGAGGTAAACAAGGAAACCGTCTGCTCGACGCCGTTGCCACGCTTGCGTTCGACCACGCTGACGATCGACGGGCCGCCCGGCGGCGGCAGGACCAGCGCCTTCTCGGGCGCCACGGTCTCCGGCCCGGAGGGCTGGCGGACACCGCCTGTCGACGTGCAGCCGGCCATCATGCCCGCCACTGCCACCAGCGATATCGTCATCCGCAAACGCATGTCTTGAGCCGCCGCAATCGTCTTTCCAGATATCCATCCGCAAACCGAAACGCGACGGACCTTCGAATCAACGACCACGCGGCCGTTCACAGGGTATAAATCGCCAACATGGTTAACGAAGCGTAAACGGCCGACCCTTGATGCCGTTAAACGAACCCGCGCTGACCGTGATTCGGACAGCTCAACCGTATGGTGCATAAATTGATTTAGCAACACCTTAACTGCGCTGATGGCGACTGTCTTGTGCCACGATGAAAGGCCGGCGGGGAACTATGCCGCATGGCCAGCGTTGCCTCGGTGTCCAAAGTTAAAAAGGAGAACATCCCATGCGCAAGATCATGCTGGCTGCGGCCGCCATGCTGACCATCAGTTCCACCGCCTTCGCGCAGAGCACCGTCATCGTCACCGATCCCGCACCGACCGGCTCCGTCGTGTTGCCAGGCGAAGTTCGCACCTATGTCATGGAGCAAAATACGCCGTCCGTCGTCTATGACGGCGATATCGCCGTCGGCGCGACGCTGCCCGATACCGTCGAAGTGCACACCGTGCCGAATATGGACGGTTATGGCTATACCGTCGTCAACGAGCGACGCGTCATCGTCGAGCCGAAGACGCACCGCGTGATCCAGGTCATCGAATAAGGCGATCGGGGACAGAGGACATGTTGCCGCCTGGAACAGGATGATTTTAGGCTCGGTTGGCCTAAAATCCAAATCCTGTTTTAAATTAAAGAGTTAGAGCATGATGTCATGAGAAAGCCGCTCACACTTTTCGGCATCATGCTCGGCTTCACGTGCTCTCATCTTCCATTTTCGCCGGCACATTCAGAAGTTCGCGGATCTTGTGGGCTAGCTGCTCCAGGCTGAAGGGCTTGGCGAGCAGGGAGACGCCATGATCGAGCACCCCGTTATGGACGATGGCATTACGGGTATAACCGGTGGTGTAGAGGATGCGGATCGCCGGCCATTTTTCCTGGACGATATCGGCAAGCTGGCGTCCGCTCATTTGCGGCATGACGATATCGGTGAGGATCAGGTCGACCTCCCGATTTTCTTCCAGAAGCAGAAGCGCCTCCATGCCGCTTGCCGCCTGCAGCACGGTGTAACCGAGCTCATGCAGGCTTTCGGCGGTCATGATGCGGACGTTCTCATCATCTTCCACCACCAGGATCGTATCGTTGACGCTGCCTTGGGGAATAGGCTGGGCGCCAGCCGCATTCAACCTGGCGCTCATCGCGCCGACATGCCGGGGGAGATAGATCTTCACCGTCGTACCCCTGTCGATCTCCGAATAGATCTTGATGTGGCCGCCGCTCTGCTTGATGTAGCCGTAAACCTGGCTGAGGCCGAGACCGGTGCCCTTGCCGGGTCCCTTGGTTGTGTAGAAAGGGTCGAATGCACGCTCGATCACGTCAGGCGACATGCCGGTGCCGGTGTCGGTCATGCTGACCATCACATATTGCCCGGCATCGACCTCCGAATGCATGCGGGAATACCGCTCGTCGAGTTCGGTATTGGCGGTCTCGATGGTCAAATGTCCGCCGCCGGGCATGGCGTCGCGGGCGTTGACGGCAAGGTTCAAAATAGCGTTCTCAAGCTGGCTCAAATCGGCAAAACTCGGCCAAAGGCCGCCGGCAAGCACGGTCTCGATCCGGATCTGCTCGCCGAGTGTACGCCGCAACAGCTCGGACATGCCGCCGACGAGCTTATTGAGATCGATCACCTCAGGGGCGAGCGGCTGCTGGCGCGAGAAAGCGAGCAGACGCGCGGTCAGGACCGCGGCACGCTGAGCGCCGTCTTTGGCATTCTGGATGGAGTTCAGCACGCGGGGATCCTCATGCCCGGTCATGCGTCGCTGGGCAAGATCGAGGTTGCCGATGATGATCGCCAGCATGTTGTTGAAATCATGGGCGACGCCGCCTGTGAGCTGACCGATCGTCTCCATCTTCTGCAGCTGGCGCACCTGCGCCTGTGCCGCGGCATTCTCTTCCATCTCGTGCCTGAGTTCGGCGGTGCGCTGGACAACCGTCTGTTCGAGGCGCGTGTTGAAACCGTTGAGCTCGTTGCGGAGGCGGCTCTGCCGGCGATGCGCGATGATGATCATCTCCATCAGCCCGATGATGATCGCCGCATTGATGAGATAGGTCGACAGCCCAACCCATTGGCCGGCGCTGACCGGCCAGAAGATATTGTGCGGCTCGACGAAAAACTGCTGGACAATGAAAGCGGCAAGTATCGCCGCGACGAGGCCCGGCCCCGCGCCGCCAATGAAACTCGCCAGCAATATCGCCGGGAGGAAGCTCAGAAAGGGAAAGCCGGAAAGATAGTCGCTGGCGGCAAGCCGCAGAAGAAACGTCAGGCCAACGAAGGCAACGGCCAGCGGATATGTATAACCCGGCCTGTGACGCAGCCAATCCGTGGCACTCAGCAAATCCATTCCAGACCCCTCCTTACGGCGCTGCGCCTTATCAGACGCGCAAAGAGCGCCGTAACACTTTGAATTGCTGCAGAGTTTTATCCCAAAATCGATTCCGATTGAAGGAATTATGCAGTTGCCGTTGCGCAGGCGGCGTCCCAGCTTTTACACATGGAATTTCACCCGGCAATATGCTGTTTCTCGCACTGCCGGGCACGACGTCTTGACGAGACATGCCAGGAGTCCACATAAATCCGCATGCCCGGCAAGGGGAAATGGGTGGACGCGAACATGAAAGACATATTCATCGTCGAAGACGATGCGCTGATTGCCATGCTGCTCGAGGACATGCTCGCCGATCTCGGCTACCGGGTTTGCGCCAGCGCGCCCGATCTCGAACGGGCGCTGGCAGCCGCCAGGGATACTGAATTCGACGCTGCAATTCTCGACGTCTCGCTTGCCGGGCAGAGCTCGCTGCCGGTCGCAAACCTGCTCGACGAACGCGGCAAACCCTATATCTATGCAACGGGATACGGCGCCGCCCCTGCCGGCAGCAGCCCGAGCACATTGCCGGTGCTGCAAAAACCCTTCCAGCTCAGCGAACTCGAACAGGCGATGAAGCGGCTTACCGAAGTCTAAAGCGCGTCGCGATCTTTCAGATTCGCTCCTTGCGCTTTGTGTCTTTGTTTTACGCATGTCGTTGCGGCAAAAGCGCTTCGCGCTTTGCTTGGGAAACCGCTGTACACTTTTGCGCGACATGCTTTGAAGCGTCTCGCCCGGAGCCGTGCGGCGATCCCGGGATAACGACATGCATAAGAATAAGAGTTCCGGTCAGCGCACCTGATCGAGCAGACGCTTGCATTCCAGCAGGTCGTAGAGCGCCTCCTGCAGCAGCGCCCTGTCTTCCTTGCCAACGCTCGACTTGCCGATCGAGACTTCCTGCTCGTCCTCGCCAGCCACAAAATTGAAGAAGCGGCGGGTAATCGGCGGCTTGGCGCGGCCGACAATCTGGTCTTCGTCGGCCATGCCGACGCGCGGTTCCCCGGCGGCCGCCTCCTGCACGCCCGAGGCAAGCGCCTCGACGCTGGCGAGATCGCCGTGGCCGACCGATATGACGAACTTGTTGCCGTTGGTTTTCAGAAGCTTCTGCACACCCTTGATCGTATAGCCGTGATCATAGAGCAAATGCCGGATGCCCTTGAGAAGATCCACATCCTCGGGCCGGTAGTAGCGACGGCCGCCGCCGCGCTTCATCGGCTTTATCTGCGGAAAACGCGTTTCCCAGAAGCGCAGCACATGCTGCGGCAGATCAAGATCGTCTGCGACTTCGCTAATGGTGCGAAAGGCATCGGGGCTCTTGTCCAACGTCATACTGCTACGCGACCTCGTGGCTCGATCTTACGGCGACTCATCGTATTTCAACGGTTTGGCGCCGACAATTCAAGTCATGTCTCGACGTTGCGCACAACGCAGGACGGTGCGAAGGGAGAAAATCGCCGTTTCGAAACGGGAAGCCGATGATCAGGAGGCCGGATTCTGCGGCTTCAGCTTGACCTTGCGGGCGACATGCGCCTTGAGGATGCGCGTCTTCAGCACGTTCGACGCCTTGAAGGTCATGACCCGGCGGGGAGAAATCGGAACCTCTTCGCCGGTCTTCGGGTTGCGGCCGATCCGCTCGTTCTTGTCGCGCACCTGGAAGGTGGCGAAGGAGGACAGCTTGACGGTTTCACCACGCACGATGGCGTTGCAAACTTCGTCGATGACGGTTTCCACAAGTTCCGCAGATTCGGTCCGGGAAAGCCCGACCTTGCGGAAAACCGATTCCGCCAGGTCTGCTCGCGTCACTGTTTTTCCAGTCATGGTTTCCCCGCCCATTTCAAATATTTTGTGAAATCGCGCAAAGAGTATTTGTCTTGCGCCTTACGGTCAAGCTCTTGTTCGCCGCCAGTTTTTTTGGATTCGTGCCTACCAGCGCAGCAGAACGGCGCCCCAGGTGAAGCCGCCGCCCATCGCTTCGAGCATCACCAGGTCGCCCTTCTTGATGCGGCCGTCGCCGGCAGCGGTCGCAAGCGCGAGCGGGATCGAGGCCGCCGAGGTATTGCCGTGTAGATCGACGGTGATGACGACCTTCGCCGCATCGATGTTCAGCTTCTTGGCCGAACCGTCGATAATGCGCCGATTGGCCTGATGCGGCACCAGCCAGTCGAGATCCTCGGCGGTGGTCCCGGTCGAATCGAAGGCAGCCTGGATGACATCGGTGATCATGCCGACGGCGTATTTGAAGACCTCGCGGCCTTCCATGCGCAGCTTGCCGACGGTACCCGTCGTCGATGGCCCGCCATCGACATAGAGCTTTTCCTTGTGCGAGCCGTCGGAGCGCAGATGCGCCGTCAACACGCCACGATCGGCAACGGTGCCCTCGCCTTCGGTCGCTTCAAGCACGATCGCACCGGCGCCGTCGCCGAACAGCACGCAGGTGGTACGGTCGTTCCAGTCGAGAATGCGTGAAAAGGTTTCAGCGCCGATGACGAGAACGCGCTTGGCTAGGCCGCCGCGGATGTAGGCATCCGCCGTCGTGACAGCATAGACGAAACCGGTGCAGACGGCCTGGACGTCGAAGGCGAAGCCGTGGCTCATGCCGAGGCGGTTCTGGATGTTGACCGAGGTTGCCGGAAAGGTGTTATCAGGCGTCGAGGTGGCGCAGATGATCAGATCGATATCGGCCGGCGTCAGGCCGCCATTGGCAAGGGCAGCTCGCGCGGCGGCCTCGCCGAGCGAGGCCGTCGTCTCGTCATCGCCGGCGACATAACGCTGGCGGATGCCGGTGCGCTGGACAATCCATTCGTCCGACGTGTCGACGATCGCTTCCATGTCACCATTGGTCATCACGCGCTTCGGAAGTGCGGCTCCAAACCCGCGAACCACTGAACGGATCATATTCGATTGAACCCCATTGCTCATGCAGCTTCCGGGCCCATTGGGGGCAGCCGCTTGGCATGATATTTCTTAAGATCGTTTTCTATTTTCTGATTGAGGCCGTTCTTGGCCATGTCGTAGCCGACTTCGATGGCTGCGGCGATGCCTTCGGCATTTGCCCCGCCATGGCTCTTGATGACGATGCCGTTCAGGCCGAGAAACACACCGCCATTGACCTTGCTCGGATCGAGCTTCTCGCGAAGCATGTCGAAGGCGCTTTTGGCGAAGAGGTAGCCGATGCGGGCGAGCAGCGTGCGCGACATGGCAGCACGCAGATATTCGCCGATCTGCTTGGCGGTGCCTTCGGCGGTTTTCAGCGCGATATTGCCTGAAAACCCTTCGGTGACGACGACATCGACCGTGCCCTTGCCGAGGTCATTGCCCTCGACGAAGCCGGAATATTCGAGCGAATCGATATTCGCCTCGCGCAACAGCCGGCCGGCCTCCTTGACCTCTTCCTGGCCTTTCATCTCCTCGACGCCGACATTTAGCAGGCCGACCGTCGGCCGTTCGACCTCGAACAGCGCCCGCGCCATGGCGCCGCCCATCAGCGCAAAATCCATCAGCTGCTGCGCATCTGCGCCGATCGTCGCACCGACGTCGAGCACGATGCTCTCGCCTTTCAGCGTCGGCCAGATCGCGGCGATCGCTGGGCGCTCGATATTGGCCATAGTGCGCAGACAGAACTTCGCCATTGCCATCAGCGCGCCGGTATTGCCGGCCGAGACCGCGACATCGGCCTCCCCCGTCTTCACCGCCTCGATCGAGCGCCACATGGTGGAGATATAGCGGCCGCGGCGCAGCGCCTGGCTCGGCTTCTCACTCATGCTGACGGCAAGCTCGCAGTCGTGAAAGACCGATTTTTCCTTGAGCTTCGGAAACTTGGCGAGAACCGGATCGCACTGTTCCTTGAGACCGTAGAAAACGAAGGAAATATCCGGATGCCGGTCGAGCGCCTTGGCGGCGCCGGGGATGACAACCTGGGGACCAAAGTCGCCACCCATGAGGTCGAGAGATATTCTGATCACGCGTCCCTGATCCTTCTTTTCGCCGAGGGCGAAATTTCGGCCAAAATACCGGTTTTGGCGTCGCTTACAACTGAATTATGTCAAATGCCAGAGGCGCTTCAGTCCTTTTTCCAATCCTTGAGGGCCGCGAAAGCCGAAGGCTTTTTGTCCTCCTCGCCGCTATCTTCGATATGGCCGGCGAATTCGATGCCCCCCTTGCGCGGATAGGGATCGATCGCCAGAGCGGCGAATTCGGCAACCACCTCGCCGGCATCAATCGTATCGCCGACAAAGGTCTCGGGCAGATCGGGACCGTCGGGATCGAGCAACATCTCGCCGGTATCATTGCCAGCCTGGCGGGCAAGCTTGGAACCCTCCGGCACGAAGATCTGCTCGAAGCTCTCGTCGATGGCGGATTCGACCGGCTCCAGCGTCACCACGCAGGATTGGACGATCTTCGCCTTCACGCGGCCCTTGATGCGCACGCCGTCACGCTTCCAGCGGGCAATCTGCAGATCGGCGCTGAGATCATCGACGGAGACGACGTTCCAGCTCTCGGCAAGCGCCGTCAACTCGTTTGCGTCGGCCTCGACATGAACCTCGACGGGGTTGGCCGAGATATGGCCTACCTTGACTCGATAGGAGAAGGGAACATCGTCCCGATCGTTCTTCATGATTTCCTCCTCAGGCGACAGGTGGGCGGGCGACCGGCGGCAGCGTCGCCGAACCGGTGGCGATCTCCTCTTCGGCAAGCGCCGACAAATGCGCTTCCGCGGCCATCATCCAATGGGCCAGGCCGGACATATCGGCCGGCACCGGGCTTTCCGGATAGATATTGCGCGCGAGGGCGAGCGCGAGCGCTTCGGCATCGCCGGTGTCCATCGCCTTCGAATAGGCTTCGAGCCGGCCGTAAAACATGCCGGCGAGCTTCTTCATGCGCTTCGGCACGCTGTTGTCACCGATGCCGAGTTCGCGGATCGAATAGTCGATATCCTGGAAGAAGGCGTCAACGATTTCCTGGGCGATCTCCTGGCCGCTGGTGGCGGAGCTGCGCGTGCGGCGAAAAAACAGAATCATGGCGATCGACAGCATCTCGAAACGGCCCATGACCGTATCCGGCACATTGAGCCGCTCATAAATCTCCGGCATGCGGGCGCCCGCCGTCAGCACCGCATATTGCCTGTCGACGATTGCCTGATTGTTGTTTTTCTTGCGGAACAGCCCGAAGATCATTGTTTTTTCCGGAAATGCCTCATTCTTCACGCTGGCCGGCCTCTGGCCTTGTTGCATGATTTCGAAAGCTGGTTTACCGAAGCAGGCGCGAATTGCAATGCCGATCGTGGCCAGTTTCGGGACGACGCCCTCGATGCGTCAGCGAAGCAAATTCGGGATAGTCGACCCGGAATGGCCACAATGGTTTTGCAGGAGGTAAAGCGTGCAAGGCCCAAATGGCTGCTATCGATACTTTAGGGAGTAGATGTCGTTGAAGAAACGGTATTTCAAGTCTGACGTGAAACTCTTCAGCAGTGCGGCCATTGCCCTTATAATCGCCTCCACATCCGTTCTTTCCGGTTGCCAGACCGGCACCGTGCTCAATGGCGGATATGTCGCCGACCAGCAGTCGCTGAACCTCGTTCCGGAGGGCTCGAGCCGCGAGCAGGTGCTGCTTTCACTCGGCACCCCGTCGACGACGGCGACCTTCGACGGCGAAGTCTTCTATTACATCTCACAGCGGCGCACGCGCTCGGTCGCGTTCCAAAAGCTGAAGGTCGTCGACCAGAGCGTCCTGGCGATCTATTTCGACAAGGACGGCGTCGTCAGCCGCCGCGCCAACTACGCGCTTCAGGACGGCAAGGTGTTCGACACGATCGGACGCGTCACGCCGACCGGCGGCAAGGAACTCACCTTCCTGCAGCAGATGCTTTCCGGCGGCAGCGCTGCGAGTGCTGCCCGCAGCCTGTTCGGCGGCGGCGCCGGCGGCACGCCACAGAATCCGAGCAGCCTGCGCTGATCAGCTACAGACCTCCGATAAAAAACCCGCCTTCCGGCGGGTTTTTTGTTGTCAGGTATGGCACCGCGGCGAACCGCGGTGCTTGGATGTATCAACCGGCGAGAACAGCGAGCAGCAACAGCGCGACGATGTTGGTGATCTTGATCGCCGGGTTGACGGCGGGGCCGGCCGTGTCCTTGTAGGGATCCCCGACGGTGTCGCCGGTGACCGACGCCTTGTGCGCATCCGAGCCCTTCATGTGACGTACGCCGTCCTTGTCGACGAACCCGTCCTCGAAGCTCTTCTTGGCATTGTCCCAAGCGCCGCCGCCCGATGTCATCGAGATGGCGACGAAGAGGCCGTTGATGATGACGCCCAGCAGCGATGCGCCGAGAGCGGCGAAGGCCGAGGCCTTGGAGCCGGAGATGAGCAGCACGCCGAAATAAACGACGATCGGCGCCAGCACCGGCAGCAGCGACGGCACGAGCATCTCGCGGATGGCGGCCTTGGTCAGAAGGTCGACCGCCTTGCCGTAGTCCGGCTTCTCCGTGCCCTGCATGATGCCGGGCTTTTCCTTGAATTGACGGCGCACCTCTTCGACGATCGAACCGGCGGCGCGGCCGACGGCGGTCATGGCGATGCCGCCGAAGAGATAGGGAATCAGGCCGCCGAACAGCAGACCGGCGACGACATAGGGGTTCGACAATTCGAACGAGATTTCGCCGATATTGGCGAAATAGGGATACTGGTCGCCATGCGCCGCAAAATACCGCAGGTCGTTGGCGTAAGCGGCAAAGAGCACCAGCGCGCCGAGACCGGCCGAGCCGATCGCGTAACCCTTGGTCACCGCCTTGGTGGTGTTGCCGACGGCGTCGAGCGCGTCGGTCGACTTGCGCACCTCAGGCGGCAAATGCGCCATTTCGGCGATGCCGCCGGCATTGTCGGTGACCGGGCCGAAGGCGTCGAGGGCGACGATCATGCCGGCAAGGCCGAGCATGGCGGTAACCGCGATGCCGGTGCCGAAAAGGCCTCCGAGCTGGTAAGTGGCAAGAATGCCGCCGACGATGACGATGGCCGGCAGGGCGGTCGATTCCAGCGAGACCGCCAGGCCCTGGATGACATTGGTGCCATGACCGGTGACCGAGGCCTGAGCGATCGAAACGACAGGACGCTTGCCGGTGCCGGTGTAGTATTCGGTGATGACGACGATCAGCGCGGTGACGACCAGGCCGACAAGCCCGCAGACGAACAGGTTCGTGCCGGTCACGTCGGCGCCGGCGACTGTGCCGAGCGAGCCCCAGCCGACCGTCAGCGAGGTGGCGGCGCCGAGACCGACGATCGACAGCAGGCCGGTGACAATGAGCCCCTTGTAGAGCGCGCCCATGATCGAGCCGTTCGAACCGAGCTTGACGAAAAAGGTGCCGATGATCGAGGTGATGATGCAGGCGCCGCAGATCGCCAGCGGATAGATCATCGCCGACTGGAGGATCGGGGCGCCGGCAAAGAAGATTGCGGCGAGAACCATGGTGGCGACGACGGAGACCGCATAGGTCTCGAAAAGGTCGGCGGCCATACCGGCGCAATCGCCGACATTGTCGCCGACGTTATCGGCAATCGTTGCCGGGTTGCGCGGATCGTCCTCGGGAATGCCGGCTTCCACCTTGCCGACGAGGTCACCGCCGACGTCGGCGCCCTTGGTGAAGATGCCGCCACCGAGACGGGCGAAGATCGAAATCAGCGAAGCGCCGAAGCCAAGCGCCACCAGCGCATCGATGACTTCGCGCGAGCCGCTCTCATGGCCGAGGCCGAAGGTCAAAATCGTATAGTAGATGGAGACGCCGAGCAGTGCGAGGCCCGCCACCAGCATGCCGGTGATCGCACCTGACTTGAAGGCGATGTCGAGGCCGGCGGAGAGGCTGGCGGAGGCCGCCTGGGCGGTGCGCACATTGGCGCGGACGGAGACATGCATGCCGATGAAGCCGGCAGCCCCGGAAAGCACGGCGCCGATCAGGAAGCCGATGGCGGCCGTGGCGGAAAGAAGCAGCCAGGCTGCGATGAAAACAACGACGCCGACAAGGGCAATGGTTCTGTACTGGCGGGTCAGATAGGCCTGAGCGCCTTCGCGGATATAACCCGCGATCTCCTGCATGCGGCTATTGCCCTGATCGGCGGCAAGCACCGACCGGGTTGCCCAGGCGGCATAGACCACCGAGAGCAGACCGCATGCGATTACGCATAAAAGAATCGTCATTTCGCTCTTTCCTCCCATAGGCCGGAGCTCACTCCTTCTCCGGCAGATACGCCGCCGAATCGCCTTCCTCTCCACAGAAATGCCACAGCTAAGCGGTGCGGAGATTGCGTGGTCGATCACGTGGCGTCAAGACCGCAACGAGCGAAAACCGTTGCAGTGCGAAGAAAGACTTAGGGAGATTGTTTGGCGGCTAAAGACTTACTTCTTCGTGTCGCCGCGAACCTGCTTTGCAATGCGGTCGAGCACCGCATTGACGAGCTTCGGCTCGTCGTCATCAAAGAAGGCCTGGGCGATCTCGACATATTCGGTGACGATGACCGCCACCGGGACGTCCTTGCGGTCGGTGATCTCGAAGACGCCGGCGCGCAGGATGGCGCGCACGGTGCTGTCGAGGCGCGACAGGGCCCAGTCATCCTGCAGGGCTGCGGCGATCAGCGGATCGAGACGGGTCTGATCGCGCACGACGCCGGAGACGATGGAACGGAACCAGCCGGCATCGGCCTTCAGATAGGTCGCGCCGTCGAGTTCCTGGCCGAGACGGTGCGCCTCGTATTCGGCGACGATTTCCAGAACGCCGGTCCCGCCGACATCCATCTGATACAGTGCCTGAACGGCAGCAAGACGGGCAGCGCCCCGCTGGTTTGCAGTCTTGACCGGCCGTTCCGTCTTGTCGTCATTCATTCGTTATGCACCCAGTTTCTGCTTCAGCTCGATCATCGTCAGAGCGGCGCGAGCGGCAAATCCGCCCTTGTCCTTGTCCGAGCGGCGCGCACGCACCCATGCCTGTTCGTCGTTCTCGACGGTCAGAATGCCGTTGCCGATGGCAAGGGACTCGCTGACCGCAAGATCCATCAAAGCGCGCGAGGATTCGTTCGACACGATATCGAAATGATAGGTCTCGCCGCGAATGACCATGCCGAGCGCGACATAGCCATCATAATGCGTTCCGCCATTGTCGTCTCCATCGAGCGACATGGCAATCGCCGCCGGAATTTCCAGTGCGCCGGGAACGGTGACGACCTCGAAAGTGGCGCCGGCCTGTTCCAGTGCGAAGGTCGCGCCTTCGAGCAGGGCGTCGGCCATGTCGTCGTAGAAGCGGGCCTCAACGATCAAAATATGGGGAGCGGTCTCTCTCGGCATGGTTCACCTTCGTTTTGTGGGGCGTTTTCCACTCGGCAGCCCGCGGTCAAAACATGCCTTCACCAGAATGGCAAGCACTTTCGCCCGATGCCGCAAACGCCAAAGAAGAAATATCCGCAAGGGGATAGCCGCGCCGCGCCTGCACTGCTCGGCACGCTTCTCGAAGCGGTATTTCCGGATGCCTGGAAAACGGCAATTCGAAGGCGGATTTCATGAACAATTCTTAATGGCTTTTCAGTGGGTTAGCCTATTGAATCGCGAGGAAGAGAGTGCCAATTCCATGGCGTGACAGACGATCCCCTGCAACGACAGTCGACCGTCAAAGCAGATGAAAGGATACAATCATGAACCGCGTTGTCACCATCAGCATCGCTGCAGCCCTCTCCTCCCTCGTATTTGCCGCCGTCAGCCGAGCCGAAAGCCTCGGTATGAACACCGCCCAGGGCATCGAGCAGACACTCCGGACCTTCCACGGCAATGATTTCAACGTCGAGCAGGTCCATAACTGGCGCAACCTCGACGACGAGGATACCGGGCCGCGCTCGGCGCCGGAACGTTCCGGCCAGGCCGTGCACGCCATTCAGGCCTCGATCGACGCCAACAGGTCACTTGCCCACCGGCTCAACAACGAGGGCGTCGACGTCCGCAACATCGTAAATGCCGAACAGGCAGCCGACGGAAGTCTGACCTTCTACGTCCGTTGACGCTTCAGCGCATCGCGGCCCCTTCGGTGCGCGGCGCTCAAAGCATGGGCGGCGGTCTCCTCTCCGCCCATGCCTTTCTCTGCCATGCCTTTTCTCTGTCATGCCGGGATTTTCCAGAAAACCATTGAATTTTACCGGGCGATGATGGCTTCTCTTCCTGCAACAGGAGGACATCATGGCTAGGGAATCGAAGGCGGTGATCAATATCGCCGATCTCAAGCTCGACCACTGGAAACAGGGCGCGCTCTATGAAAGCGTCGACACTTCGTTCGGCACCCTTCTTGGCCTGACCGGCCTCGGCATCAGCTACAACGAGGTGCCGCCGGGGAAATCCGGCTGCCCCTTCCACAACCACCATGTCGAAGACGAGCTTTTCTACGTGATTTCAGGCACCGGCGAATACCGCTTCGGCGGCGAGCGCCATGCGATCAAGGCGGGTGACACGCTCGGCGCACCGGCCGGCGGCCCGGAAACGGCGCACCAGATCATCAACACCGGCACGGCTCCACTCGTCTATCTCGGCATATCGACAATGGCGAAGACCGAGATCGTCGAATATCCGGATTCCGGAAAGTTTCTTGCCAAAACAAACAGGGCCAAAACAAACGAGGAAGGTTCCGAACCTTCGCGCTTCCGCCATATCGGCCGGCCGGAAAGCGATCTCGACTATTGGGACGGCGAACCCGGCGCTTGAAGGAACCGAGATGACCGATATTCCAACCCTCGAAACCGAGCGGCTGACGCTCCGCCCGCACCGCCTCGACGATTTTGAGGCGCATGCGGCACTCTGGGCGGACGAGGACGTCGTTCACTTCATCACCGGCATCCCATCGACGCGAGAGCAGAGCTGGAGCCGGATGCTTCGGATTGCCGGCATGTGGCACCATATGGGTTTCGGCTTTCTGGCAATCGAGGAACAGGCCAGCGGCCGGTTCATCGGCGAAGCGGGCTTCATGGAATCCCGCCGCGAGATGGAACCCTCGATCGAGGGGACGATGGAACTCGGATGGGCGCTGATGCCTTCGGTACACGGCCGCGGTTACGCCACCGAGGCGCTGACCGCGCTGATCGGCTGGGGGCAAACGCATTTCCCCGGAAAGCCGATGAGCTGCATCATCAGCCCGGAGAACCAGGCCTCGTTGAGGGTCGCAGCCAAACTCGGTTTTCGCGAGATCACGCGCACGCAGTATAACGGCGAGATCATTCAGTTTTCGCGTTAGCGAATTCCGTCAAGCGGGCAACGCAGCGCGCGTAAGCGGCGCTTGCTGACATTTGCCGATATCGGCAAGCAAACCCAAGCTAACGGGTAGCGACGACCTCAGCTTGCGTCCCCGGATGGGTCCAGGCCTCGCACCTGCTACGCGCAAGGAACGCGCTTTAGAGTCACTGACAAGAGGCAGAAGCGCTTGGAATACCGACGTCCGCCACCTTGACACAACTAAGCATTGACGGGCGAGCTGCGTGGTAATTGCAGCCGGCAGAAACTCCCGATCTATCAGAGGCTGATCACAAATATGACCATTTTCATCATCTGCCATAAGGATTTGCCGAGCTATCCTCCGCCCGAGGGCTCGAAAATCATATGGCTCAACTCTAAACTACCTTCGGAAAACAGGGGAATGGATGTCATTGCCGGCTATGATTTTTTCAGCGAGCCGGAGGAGCTTCACGCGAAATTGTCAGGATCTCTGGGAACGATCGTAGTCGCGAAAGTCGTTTCGGAAGAAGCAGCAAAACCTCGTACCATTACTATCTGGCAGTATCGAAAATTCTTGACACGGCTCAAAATCGGAACGCCGAACCCCGATTATCCCGGGATGAACACAGCAACATCGGAAGAAACAGAAATCACAAGACCAGAGGATCCGGCGTTTTTTTCAGAAAGTTTCTTTCTGCCTCGGCCGCTAAATCTCCATAACATATCTCAACACTACGCACGCTTTCACAATATTGTTGACTTCTTGAGATATACAGCGTGTGCGATCGAAGCAAATACTTTAGCGCAAGCCGAAGCTTTGCAGTTTTTCAATTCCAGCACTTTCGTTCCTGGTGGCATTGAACTCGGCACGTATCCGACGGACTGGTGGCTGGATACTTTTGTCCGCATGGTGGCGCCGTCTTTTGAATTTGCGAAACGATATCAACCGTTTCAAGCCGATGACCCCGTGCAGAAACGTGCGATCTCATTCTGCCAGGAGCGTCTGGGAAGCTATCTTCTCGTCAAGCGGATAGCCGAACTCTATGGCAATACCCTACCCGGGTCCCTGTTCGGGGATATTGCGACGGTATCGAATGACGGGGTCTACAGGAGCGGCGTATAAGCGAGGCGCCCAATTGCAAACGCAACATCGCAACTTTTTGCGATACTGGCAGCAGAAGCGGCTCAGCCAATAAGGCTGACTAGATAAAACTGACCACGGTAGTCGAGTGCCCTCACCCCACCCCAGCCGGAACAGCGACAGTTCTGCAAACAGTGTGGCGCAAGCTTCACCTCAAATAGTAGCACCAAACAGGCTCAAATTGCCGTTCTGCAGATTTCCATGCAGACGGTAGCCTTTCGCGAAGGACAATACCTTGACGATCAATCAGCCCATTCCTTCTTTGCCGGCGGGCCTTCCTGATCTGGCGCTTCTCACGGAGAAAGCTGCCGGCACGGGATCGGTCATCATCTATCAGCCCTATCTCGACGCTTCGCAGCGCAGCCAGCTCGATACGGCTGCCATGCCGCTCGACATCTCGTTCAATACGCAGGCTACGACCCGCGAATATGAACTCTTCCTCACCCTGCATCAGCATCACGAGGCGATCGGCCTCGGTGACGACGTGTTCTGGGGGCTGCTCTCCAGCAAATTCGAGATGAAGTCGGTGACAAGCTTCCCGTCCTTTGTGACGGAGGCGGAAAAAGCCAGAGCAGAAGGAGCGGACGCCTATCTTTACAATCCGTTGATCGGCCACGCGGCGATCTACAGCAACGTCTGGGAACATTCGCTGCTTGGCGGTCATCCCGGCATGGAGCCGATCTTTCTGCATATCCAGGAGCTCGGCTATCCTATCGCGCCGCCGCAGGACAAGATTGCCTTCATGTTCTGCAACTATTTCTGCGGCAACCGAAAATTCTGGTCCGGCTATTTCGCCTTTTGCGAACGCATTCTCGAATCGCTGGAAAACCAAGCGCGCGCCGGCACGGCGGCGGGTGCTGCCTATGCCGGTACGGCTAATTATTCACGCGATGCCAACGCGAAAATGCGCCCCTTCGTGATCGAGCGCTTGCTCGGACTTTATGTCCAACAGGCTATCGCCTCCGGACTGAAGATCGCAGCCTTCGTGCCCACCCTTGCCGATTTCGAATGGAAGTTCGGTGTCCGCCTCGGCCGGATGCTGCATGGCCTCCTCGCCGCCAAGGAAGCGTTTTTGCAGAGCCGTGACGAGGCTCTCCTGACCGCGTGGCAGCAAGGCCGCCAACCGCTCATCAAGCAGCCGCATCTGATCTGGGGGGCTGATGATCCGCCCGGCTGGATGCCGCGAGGCCAATTTATCGGCGGCCGCGAATTGATGCGCGCCTATGCCCGGCAGACCTCTGGTTCTTCTCCGGTACCGCCGCTGCCGGTCCGGACGGGAAGGCCCGCCATACCGGCCGCGCCGAAGATCGAGCAGCCGCTGCGCAATTCATTGCAGCCCTTTGCCGGCGGATGGCAGGCACACAAGGACCGTCATTGCATCTGGATCGTGACGCCCGAAAACTACAATCACAGCCATGCCTTCGACGAAGTCGCGCTCGGCCTGCAGGGCGCCTTCGAGGAGCTCGGCGGCTCGGCACCGATCGTCCGCGACATGAACGCATTCGCCGGCCGTGCGCCGATCATTTATGGCGGCAATCTTCTCGCCGCCGAAATCGTCAGCCATCTGCCGAAGGACAGCGTCGTCATCAATCTCGAGCAGGTGTCCGAAGAAAGCAGCTGGATCAATTCGCGCTACACCTCGGTCCTGAAGTCGCTTCCGGTTCTGGATTACAGCCCGCGCAATCGGGAAAATCTCGCCGCCAAGGGAATCGATCACGCCGGCGTGCTCGAAATCGGCTATAGCCGGTGCCTCAGCCAGATAAGCCGCGCCACCGTCAAAGATATCGACGTGCTCTTCTACGGCTCGATGAACGAACGCCGCCACCATATCCTGAAGACGCTGAAGGACGGCGGGCTCAAGGTCGCCCATCTCTTCAATATCTATGGAGCGGAACGCGATGCGGCGATTGCCCGCTCCAAGATCGTGATCAACATCCATCATTATGCCAGCGGCGTCTTCGAGATCGTACGCATTTCCTATCTGCTCGCCAATCGCGTTTGCGTGCTGACGGAAGGCGACATCCGCGATCCAGACCTCCAGTCCTTCATCGGCGGCTTGGCAATCGAGCCGTATGACAACATGATCGAGCGCTGCTACAAGCTGATCGCAGATGCCGACGAGCGCGATGCCATTGCAACGACAGGCCTTGCAGCCATGCAGAGCCGCTCGCAGGCTGACATGCTGATGAGCGTCATGAAGGCAGGCGCCTGATGAAGGCCGCAGAAAAGGTATGTCATGCGCATTGAGACCGCAGCCATCGAGGGCATTGTTGCGATCACGCCGCCACGCTTCGGCGATCACCGCGGCTACTTCTCCGAGGTATTCAAGGATGCCTGGTTCCGGGAAAATGTGGCCGACGTCACGTTCGTCCAGGACAATGAATCGCTTTCGGCACAGGCCGGAACCGTCCGGGGGCTGCATTTCCAGATCCCGCCCTTCGCACAGGGCAAGCTGGTGCGGTGCCTTGCCGGCCGGATCATCGATGTCGTCGTCGATATCCGCGAGGGATCGCCGAGCTTCGGCAAATGGCTCTCTCAGGAGCTCGCGCCGGAGACCGGCAAGCAGCTCTGGATACCGGCCGGTTTCGCACACGGATTCGCAACGATCGAGCCGAACAGCGTCATCAGCTACAAGGTAACCGCACCCTACAGCCCGCAGCATGATCGCGGCATCGCGTGGAACGATCCGGCGATCGGCATTCGCTGGCCCTTCGATGAGAAAGACATGGTATCATCCGACAAGGACAAGACGTTGCCGCGGCTCGCCGATCTGCCAGGTCATTTTTCCTATTCAACACAGCAACCCCAGGATTGATCGACGATGCGCATACTGGTCACGGGCGGAGCGGGCTTCATCGGATCGGCATTGGTGCGCCACCTCGTCAACGAGATCGGCGCCGAGGTGCTGAATGTCGACACGCTGACCTATGCCGGCAATCTGGCATCGCTGAAATCCGTCGAAGCGGCGCCGAACTACCAGTTCCTGCGCGCCGACATCTGCGACAACGTCGGGATGCAGGAAGCATTCGCGTCCTTCCGCCCTGATATCGTCATGCATCTCGCGGCAGAGAGCCATGTCGACCGCTCGATCTCGGGCGCAGCCGATTTCATTCAGACCAACATCGTCGGCACATTCAGCCTGCTGGACGCCGCACGGCACTATTGGGATGGGCTTGACGCTCGCCGCAAGAGCGCCTTCCGTTTTCTGCATGTCTCGACGGACGAGGTCTACGGTTCGCTCGGCGACGAGGGCCTCTTCGAGGAGACGACGCCCTACGATCCGTCCTCGCCCTACTCCGCCTCCAAGGCCGCGAGCGACCATCTGGCGATCGCCTGGCACCGCACCTATGGCCTGCCCGTCGTTGTCTCCAATTGCTCCAACAATTACGGCCCGTTCCATTTCCCTGAGAAGCTCATTCCGCTGATGATCCTGAACGCACTGGAGGGCAAGCCTCTTCCGATTTACGGCAATGGCTCGAATGTCCGAGACTGGCTCTACGTCGAAGACCACGCCCGCGCGCTCTTCACAATCGCATCCAGAGGGCGCCCCGGCGAAAAATACAATGTGGGCGGCCGCAATGAGCGTAGGAACATTGATGTCGTTCATCGCATCTGCGCCATTCTCGACGGCGTCTACAGTGACAAGGCACCGCATGCGCATCTGATCACCAACGTCACCGACCGCCCCGGACACGACGCACGCTATGCGATCGATGCCTCGAAACTCGAAAGCGAACTCGGCTGGAAGGCGCAAGAGACCTTCGAAACCGGCATCGAGAAGACCGTGCACTGGTATTTGGAAAACGAATGGTGGTGGAGGCCGCTGCGCGAAAAAGTCTACTCCGGCGAACGCCTCGGCGTTTTCAAGGGGCGATAAGATGCGCATTGCCGTGACCGGCAAACACGGCCAGGTCGTTCAGTCGCTGCTCAGACGCGGTGCCGAAACGGGCGTCGAAATCAACACAGTCGGGCGCCCGGAAATGGATCTTTCGGATCCTGCAAGCGTCGCAGCCGCCTTCTCGGCTCTGCGGCCGGATGTGATCGTCTCGGCCGCCGCCTATACGGCGGTCGACAAGGCCGAGAGCGAAGCCGAGCTTGCTTTTTCCGTCAATGCAGCCGGTGCCGGGGCAGTTGCCGAGGCTGCCGCGCGGATCGGGGTCCCGGTCATCCACATTTCGACCGACTACGTCTTCAGCGGCGACAAGGCCTCCGCATATTGCGAAGAGGATGCGACGGCGCCGATCTCCGTCTACGGGCGTTCGAAACTCGCGGGCGAGAAGGCCGTCGCGGCGGCGAATCCGAACCACGTCATCTTGCGCACTGCCTGGGTCTATTCACCCTTTGGCGCCAATTTCATGAAAACGATGTTGCGGCTTTCCGAGACGCGCGATCTTCTTCGCGTCGTCGCCGATCAGAGGGGATGCCCGACCTCGGCACTCGACATCGCCGACGCGATTCTTGCGATTGCAACCCGTATCGTCGCGGACCCCGCGCCATCGCTCCGCGGCACCTTTCACCTGACCGGCAGCGGCGAAGCAAGCTGGGCGGATTTCGCCGAAGCGATATTCGCTGAGCTTTCCAAATCCGGCGGTAGAAACGTCGGCGTCGAACGCATCCCGACGGCGGACTATCCGACGCCGGCAAAGCGTCCCGCCAATTCACGCCTCAATGGCGAGAAGCTCGCCGGAACCTATGGACTCCGGCTCCCGGAGTGGAAGAAATCCATGACGATGGTCATGCAAGACCTTTTGAACAAGGGTCTTTAAGGAGATAGGCATGAAGGGAATTATTCTCGCCGGCGGTACGGGCTCACGTCTGCATCCGATCACCCAGGCCGTCTCGAAACAGTTGATGCCGGTCTACGACAAACCGATGATCTACTATCCGCTGACGACGCTCATGCTCGCCGGCATCAGGGAGCTGCTGATCATCACCACGCCTCACGACGTCGAAGCCTTCAAGCGTCTTCTCGGCGACGGCTCGCAATGGGGAATTTCGCTGAGCTATGCCGTACAGGCGAGCCCGGACGGCCTCGCCCAGGCCTTCATCATCGGCGCCGACTTCGTGCACGGCGACAGCTCGGCACTCGTTCTCGGCGACAATATCTTCTACGGGCACGGACTGCCGGAAATCATGAAATCCGGCACAGGTCGGCGGGAAGGCGCAACGGTGTTTGCCTATCACGTCACCGATCCGGAACGTTATGGCGTCGTGGGCTTCGACGAAAAGATGAATGCGCAGTCGATCGAGGAGAAACCGAAGGAGCCAAAATCGAACTGGGCGGTGACCGGCCTCTATTTCTACGACCAGCAGGTGGTCGATATCGCCGCGAACCTGAAGCCGTCACCGCGCGGCGAACTGGAAATCACCGATGTCAACCGCACCTATCTTGAGCGCGGCCAGCTTTTCGTGGAGCTGATGGGCCGGGGCTATGCCTGGCTCGACACCGGCACGCCGGATAGTCTGCATGATGCCGCAGGTTTCGTCAGCACGCTGGAGAAACGCCAGGGCTTCAAGATCGCCTGTCCCGAAGAAGTCGCCTGGCGCATGGGTTACATCTCGCAGGACGACCTCGCCAAGCTCGCAGAGAAGCTCGGCAAGAGCGCTTACGGCCAGTATCTGACGAAGCTGTCCCCGGATTGGTGAGTGACTTGCGACCCCGGAAACCGGTACAGGTTTTCGATTCAGGTGCTCGGGAATTCCGCCAGCCGGGCGGCGTAACGCGCCATGGTGTCGACTTCGAAATTGACGAAATCGCCGGCCTTGCGCTCGCCCCAGGTGGTGACCTCGAGCGTGTGGCGGATGAGCAGGACGTCGAAATCCGTCCCGTCGACCGCATTGACGGTCAGCGAGGTGCCGTCGAGGGCGATCGAACCTTTGGGGGCGACGAATTTCGCCAGATGCTCGGGCGCGCGCAGCCGGTAACGGGTGGCGTCGCCTTCCGATGTCACCGAGAGGATTTCCGCCTTGCCGTCGACATGGCCGGAAACGATGTGGCCGCCGAGTTCATCGCCGATTTTCAGCGACCGTTCGAGATTGATGCGGCTGCCTTCCCGCCAAGCGCCGATCGTCGTCAACCGCAGCGCCTCTTCCCAGGCCTCGACCTCGAACCAGCGGCCATTGCTGCCCTCGGCCGGCAGACCCGTCACGGTCAGGCAGATGCCGGAATGCGAGATCGAGGCGCCCATGTCGATCGTTGACGGATCGTAGGCGGTGGCGACCCGCAACCGGATGCCTTCCTTCAGCGGAGAAACTGATTCGACCGTGCCGACATCGGTGACTATTCCGGTAAACATCAAAGCCCTCTTTCGTATTCGTCCAGGCGATCTTCGCCGAACATCTGCGTGCCCGTGTGGGCAAAACCCGATGGTATGTCGGTTGTATCAAGCGGCGATTCAATACCGCCCTCGCCGATGACGACAGGCGCCTGGTAAAGCTGGATGCGGTCGACGAGACCAGCCTCGAGGAAAAGCTGGGCCGTCTTGGCGCCGCCCTCGACCAGAAGCGAGGAAATGCCGCGTGTTGCCAAGGCCGGCAGCAGGATTTCCGGATGATAGGGATTGCAGTAGACGATCTCGACACCGGCAGCTTCGAGAGCGATGCGGCGGGAGTCCAGGTCCGTAGCGGCGTCGGAGAGTGTGGCACCCCCCTCTGTCCTGCCGGACATCTCCCCCACAAGGGGGGAGATTGGCTGGGGGGTAGCTCCCAGGACAGAAGGGTGTGACCCTTCCTCTGACCCTAACGGCGAAATCTCTTCACTCGCCACCACGATCACCGGCACATCCCGCGCCGTCTGAACCAGCTTGCTCGTCAGCGGCAATGCCAGGGAGGGATCGAGCACAATCCGGATCGGCGACTGCGCCTCCAGGCCGGGCGTTCGCACCGTCAGCAGCGGATCATCCGATATCGCCGTACCGATGCCGACGAGGATCGCGTCGGTTTCGGCGCGCAGCGCCTGAACCTCGGCGCGGGCTTCCGGGCCTGTTATCGCCACCTGCCCCGTCCCTTCGCGACCGATCATGCCGTCGGCGGAAACGGCAAGCTTGAGAGTCACATAAGGGCGGTTCTTCGTCTGGCGGGTGAGATAGCCGGCAAGCGAACGCCGGCCGTCGGCCTCCAGCACGCCTGCATCCACCTCGATGCCGGCTTCACGCAGCATGGCGATGCCGCGGCCGGAGACGCGCGGGTCGGGATCGGTGACGCTGATGACGACGCGGGCGACACCATAGGCGATCAGCGCCTCGGCGCAGGGTGGGGTCTTGCCGTGATGCGAGCAGGGTTCGAGTGTCACATAGGCGGTGGCGCCGCGAGCAGCATCGCCCGCTTCGGCGAGCGCCTGCGGCTCGGCATGCGGGCGGCCGCCGACGGCGGTGACCGCCTGGCCGACGACGACGCCGTCCTTGACGATCAGACAGCCGACGGAGGGGTTGGTGGCGGTGCGGCCGAGATGCCGGCGCGACAGGCGGATTGCCGCCGCCATGAAACTCTCGTCATGCGACGTGACGCTCATGGCTCACCTGTCCAGCGGGTCGCGGGCGATCTTGGCGTTGATTTCGGAAATGACCTTTTCGAAATCCTCGGCAAGCGAGAAATCCCGATAGACGGAGGCGTAGCGCACAAAGCCGACATCGTCGAGGCTCTTCATCGCTTCGAGCACCTGCAAGCCGATCTGCTCGGAGGAGATTTCGGTTTCGCCCGAGCTTTCAAGCCGGCGGACGATGCCGGACACGGCGCGCTCGATGCGGTCACGCTCGACAGGGCGTTTGCGCAGAGCCACTTCGAAGGAGCGCACCAGCTTGTCGCGATCAAAGGGAACCTTGCGGCCGGTCTTCTTGATGACCATCAGCTCGCGCAGTTGCACGCGTTCGAAGGTCGTGAAGCGGCCGCCGCAATCCGGACAGATACGCCGCCGGCGGATGGACGTATTGTCCTCCGCCGGACGCGAATCTTTAACCTGTGTATCTTCCGAACCGCAATAGGGGCAGCGCATCGCTACTCCTTATCCCATGTAGTCATACATTGGGAAGCGGTCAGTGAGGTTGACCACCTTGCCACGTACGGCGGCTTCGACGGCGGCATTGCCTTCATCGGAATTGGCAACCTTCAGGCCGTCGAGAACCTCGACGATCAGATTGCCGATTTCGCGGAATTCGGCTTCCTTGAAGCCGCGGGTCGTGCCGGCCGGCGCGCCGAGGCGCACACCGGAGGTGACGAAGGGCTTTTCCGGGTCGAAGGGAATGCCGTTCTTGTTGCAGGTGACGTAGGCGCGGCCAAGAGCTGCCTCGGCGCGTTTGCCGGTGGCGTTCTTCTTGCGCAGGTCGACCAGCATCAGATGGTTGTCGGTGCCGCCGGAGACGACGTCGAGACCACCTGCGATCAGCGTTTCGGCCAGTGCCTTGGCGTTCTTGACGACCTGGGCGGCGTAATCCTTGAACTCAGGCTGCAGCGCCTCACCGAAAGCGACAGCCTTGGCGGCGATGATGTGCATCAGCGGACCACCCTGCAGACCGGGGAAAACAGCCGAATTGAACTTCTTCGCCAAATCCTCTTCATTGGTGAGGATGACGCCGCCGCGCGGGCCGCGCAGTGACTTGTGGGTCGTGGTCGTCGCAACATGGCAATGCGGGAACGGCGACGGATGCTGGCCGCCGGCGACGAGGCCGGCGATGTGGGCCATATCGACCATCAGATAGGCGCCGACCGAGTCGGCGATTTCGCGGAAACGCTTCCAGTCCCAGATGCGGGAATAGGCAGTGCCGCCGGCGATGATCAGCTTCGGCTTGTGCTGTTCGGCCTTGCGGGCGACGTCATCCATGTCGAGCAGGTTGTCGCCTTCGCGCACGCCGTAGGAGACGACGTTGAACCACTTGCCGGACATGTTGACCGGCGAACCGTGCGTGAGGTGGCCGCCCGAATTCAGATCGAGACCCATGAAAGTATCGCCGGGCTGCAGCAGCGCCAGGAACACGGCCTGGTTCATCTGCGAACCCGAATTCGGCTGGACGTTGGCGAAATTGACGCCGAACAGCTTCTTGGCGCGCTCGATCGCCAGCTCCTCGGCGATATCGACGAACTGGCAGCCGCCGTAGTAACGCTTGCCGGGATAACCCTCGGCATATTTGTTGGTCATGATGGAGCCCTGGGCTTCCAGCACGGCGCGGGAGACGATGTTCTCGGAAGCGATCAGTTCGATCTCGTGCCGTTGGCGACCGAGTTCCTTTCCGATCGCACCGAAAATCTCGGGATCGACGTCCGCAAGCGAGCGATTGAAGAAGGACTCGGTGGAAGCATTGGTCATGGCGGGCTCCTCAACTGGAATGCGCTGAGGTATTAGCCTTCCGCCGTGGCAAGGGCAATACGGAGAACGACATTTGCTGAGCAAAGCGCGCGCTCCTGTCATTTTGCGACAGCGCAGCGCTGAGGACCGGCGGTCACGTCACCGGGTGCCCTCCCCGGCATAAAAAAACCGCGCCGGGAAGGCGCGGTTTGAAGATGCGATGCAGAGGCCGCCGTTTATTGGACCGGCTGTTCCATGCCGGCCGTGGTATCGAGCGCCAGCTCGGCATTGCCGTCCATCTGGTAGATGTCGTCGCGGAACTGGACGATGCCGTCGGGCATGCCCCAGGCGGAGATGTAGACGAAATAGACCGGAACTTCCGTGGCGAGTTTGACCGGCGTGTTGACGCCGGATGCGATCACCTGCTCCATCTGCTGGCGGTTCCAGCCGGGGGTCTCGCGCAAGAGCCAGTTCGACAAGTCGCGCACGTTCTGGACGCGGACGCAGCCAGACGACTCGAAGCGCATCAGCTTGTTGAACAGGCCCTGCTGCGGCGTGTCGTGCATGTACTCGCCGTTCTTGTTGTAGAAGTTGATCTTCGTCGACGCCATGGCGTTGGTCTTGCCGGGGTCCTGGCGGAACATCAGGTTCGGTGCCTCGCCGTTCCAGTCGATGGTCTCGGGGGCAACTTCGTTGCCCTTGCCGTCGATCAGGCGGATGGCGTTCTTTTCGAGATAGGTCGGATCCTTGCGCATCAGCGGCATGATGTCCTTCTCGACGATCGAGCGCGGCGAGGTCCAGTAGGGGTTGAGGATGACCTCGTAGATCTTCGAATTGACGAGATGTGTCGGACGGCTGAGACGACCGACAACAGCGGTGTGGCGCGTCGCGACAGTGCCATCCTCGACAGCCTCGACATAGGCAGCCGGGATGTTGACCATCACGTGGCGGCGGCCGAGATCCTCGGGGAAAGTCTGCAGGCGGACGATATTGGTGTTCAACTGCTGCAGGCGGACATCGGCGGGGATGTTCATCGCCTTCAGCGTGAATTCGCCGAGCACACCGTCGGACGGCAGGCCGTGGCGGGCCTGGAAACGCTTGACCGCACCATCGACATAGGAATCGAAGGCGCTCGACATGCCGGCCTCGCGCGGCAGGTCGCCGGTGATCGCCAGACGCTGGCGCAGCGCCTGAACGGCGGGATGGCTGACGCCGAGCTGCAGCTTCTGGTCACCGGGATTGACCTCCGGCCAGCCGCCGGCGGCCGCGATCTGCTGATACTGCATGACCGCCTGCTGGGCGCTAGCGACCGATTGGGGGCCGAGGATCGGCGTATTGGAAACGACGGCGCTTGCCGTGCGCGAAGCCGCCTTGGCGTCAAACTGGTCGTCCCAGTTGCCGCGGCGCGGCGCGTTGATCAGCGTATCGATCGCCGATTGCGCGAAGGCCGGCGCGGCAATCGCGCTAACGCCAACCGTTGCCGCGGACGCAAGGAAAGCGCGGCGCGAGAGAGCTTCATTTCCGTTTTTCTTCGACATAGTCCCAACCACTGAATGCGGCGATAAAGAGAAGCCGCGGCTCTTTGCGATATCACTGCGCTCTGACGCAGATCTCTGTGCATTTGTTGTCCCGGCAGATCAAAACTTTCCGCTTGCCCCATCACAAGATTGCGATGCGACAGCCTGACCATTTTTGATCGGTCCCTTGAAAGCGCCGGTTGTTAAGCCTTCCGCTGCCACACCAATATGGCCAATTCGTGTTGCCGTGCCGGAAGGCGGAATATCCGGCTACCGGAAACACGACACAACAAACCATATGACGGGCTAAACCGTGCCGGTTAATAACGGCTAAAAAACGGCTTGGATACGGGAGATAATGCTTGTCTGCCTTGCGTTGCAAAGATGCCACGCGTTGCCAACGGCAAAACCGGACGCGCAGGGAACACGTCCGGTTTTCTGCAACCCCGAAGGAGGTCGAGGGTCTCAGAGGCGATACATGATCGAGTCGTTCCAGAAGCGGTCGAGGCGCTGGAGCAGCTTGTTCATCTGGGTGAACTCGTCGGTGCCGATGCCGCCGACCTTGTCGATTGAGGTGATGTGGCGTTCGTAGAGTTTAGCCACCGTTTCGGCAATGTCCTGGCCGGTTTCGGTCAGGCTGATGCGGACGGAACGGCGGTCGATGCGCGAGCGCTGGTGGTTGATGAAGCCGAGGTCGACCAGCTTCTTGACGTTGTAGGAAACGTTGGAGCCGAGATAGTAGCCCCGCGAGCGCAGCTCGCCGGCGGTCAGTTCGGAATTGCCGATGTTGAAAAGGAGCAGCGCCTGGATGGCGTTGACGTCGCTGCGACCCTGACGGTCGAACTCGTCCTTGATGACGTCGAGAAGACGGCGGTGAAGACGTTCAACAAGATGAAGGGATTCCATGTAAAGATCACGGATGCCCTGGTCCTGCTGGTCACGGAAGTTCGATACCGCCTGCGGCTTGATTTTCGTGTTCATATTGACTGCCTCACTGTTTGTTTGGCGGTGTCGTTTTCTTCCCGCCTTGAGTGAGACCCTATCGAATACATATAAAATTCGACTTAAACCGCAGGCTTAACGGAGCCTTACTGGAAACCCCACGTTGTCTCAGGGTAAATCAACACTTACCTGGCGGCGGTGCCGGCGTTTTTCCAGCCAGAGCAGCAGGCGGAAAATCAGGTAGACGACGGCGACCATCACGTGCAGCAGGATGATCAGTTTGTTGGCTCCGAAAATATTGGGCAGTAGGCCGTACATCAGGATTTGCCCGCCGGCGGCCAGCACCCAGATGACCGGCCCCCAGGAGACGGTGAGCCAAAGGCCGAGGGAGGCGACGGGAAAAAGCACGGCGAGACTGGTGCTCGCCACCTTCCACGGCAGGCTCAAAAGGTCGAAGCGGCCGGCGCCGACCAGCGAATAGCCGACGAGCATCGCCCAATATTGCAGGCCGAACCAGAAGCAGGAAACGGCGACCAGTCTCAGGAAAAGAATGAAGAGTATATCCGCCAGCGTGCGTTTCGGTATCGTCGGAGAATCGGTTTCCATAGCGCAGACATCGGTTCGGGGTTGCATCTTCATACGAGCGCCGCGCCTCTGACGACGCGCTGAAGATGCTCTATCACATCGCGCTCGCGCGTAACGCCGAAAATCGATTTCGGGCTTTACGCCTCAAGTTTTTCCGCCGCGGCCAATCGTCCGGTTTGGATTTTTCGGGGGTCATGATAATGAGCGCTCCGATAAATGGAATGGGCCAGGGGCAGATATCATGCAGGATAGGACGCATCTCGTCGACGACATCACCGGCCATCGCCGCATGCGGCGCAACCGCAAGGCGGAATGGACACGCCGGTTGGTGCAGGAGAACCGGCTGACGGTCGACGACCTGATCTGGCCGATCTTCATCGTGCCCGGCTCCGGCATCGTCGATCCGATCCCGGCCATGCCGGGCGTCAACCGCATGAGCATCGACAAGGCCGTCGAGGCAGCACGCGAAGCGGCCGGCCTCGGCATTCCAGCGCTCGCGACCTTTCCGAATATCGAGATGGAACTGCGCGACGAAACGGGCTCGAACAGCCTCGAAGCCAATAATCTGATCAATCAGGCGACGTCGGCGATCAAGAAGGCGGTGCCCAATATCGGCGTCATCACCGACGTCGCGCTCGATCCCTTCACCAGCCATGGCCATGACGGCATTTTGAGAGGCAGCGAGATCGTCAACGACGAGACGGTCGATCAGGTGGCGCGTGCCGCCGTGATGCAGGCGGATGCCGGCGCCGACATCATTGCGCCGTCCGAGATGATGGACGGGCGCATCGGCGCAATCCGCATGGCGCTTGATGCAGCCGGCCACCAGAGCGTCGGCATCTTGAGCTATGCGACGAAATTCGCTTCCGCCTTCTATGGCCCCTATCGCGAGGCGATCTCGACGGGCGGGCTGCTGAAGGGTGACAAGAAGACCTATTATATCGACCCGGCCAACGGCACCGAGGCGATCCGCGATGCGGCCCTCGACGTCGAGGAAGGTGCTGATATGCTGATGGTCAAGCCCGGCCTGCCCTATCTCGACATCTGCTGGCGGATGAAGGAGGCCTTCGGCCTGCCGACCTTCGCCTACCAGGTTTCCGGCGAATATTCGCAGATCAAGGCAGCGGCGATGAATGGCTGGATCGACGGCGAGCGGGCGATGCTCGAAACGCTGCTGTCATTCAAGCGGGCGGGATGCGACGGCATCCTCACCTATTTCGCGGTCGAGGTGGCGAAAGTTCTCGCGAAGCGGTGATTGCGAGCATGATGCCGAAAAGTGTATGCGGTTTTCGGGTGACATCATGCTCTATTTCTTCGATTTAGATGCGGATGTTTCAGGTCGGATCGGCCTGAAACATCCGCAGCCAGGAAGAATTATTGTATTTTGTTCTGCCGATACCATATCTGCGGCATCGCTTTTCCGCAGGAGATTGAGATGAGCTACAACCCCAATCCGCTTTATGCCGCACCGGAGGACTGGCGCGCCTATAGCGGCGTGTTGAGCCGCCGTGTCTTCGCCTTCATCCTCGACTATTTGATCGTGCTGCTGCTCTGCATCCCCGCGGGGATCGTGCTGTTCTTCCTGTCGATCGTCACGCTCGGGCTTGGCTTCCTGCTCTACCCTGCACTCTTCGTCATCGTCGCCGGCATCTATTTCGGCCTGACTGTCGGCGGGCGGAGCCAGGCCTCGCTCGGCATGCGCGCGATGGGCATCGCCATCGTGCGCGTCGACGGTCGGCCGATGGATTTCCTGACGGCGATCGTGCATCTGGCGCTGTTCTGGATCCTCAACTCGGTTCTGACGCCGCTGATCCTGCTTGCCGGCCTGTTTACCGAGCGCAGCCGCCTCATCCACGACCTGCTGGTCGGGACAGCGACGGTTCGCACCGCCTAAGCGATGGCTCAAGACCACGGCTAAACCATTCAGCGGAGACGAAATAAAGTCTCCGCTTTCTCTTTGCCGGGGCCGCCACTGCTCCATATTTAAAATTAGAAGACCGATATGAAGGGCAAGAACCGCCCCGCTGTTGACGTTTTTTATTCTTAGGTCATGCTGTCAAGAAACGGCACGGTCTCGACAAGGAAATTTCCGCGACAGATGAATACGCAGACAACGCCATCTCCGCAGTTTTATCTGACGGCTCCGGCTGCGTGTCCGTATCTGCCGCATGAGATGGAGCGTAAGGTGTTCACCCATCTGGTCGGCCCGCGCGCCGCCGAGATGAACGACATCCTGACCCAGGGCGGTTTCCGCCGCTCCCAGAATATCGCCTACCGCCCGGCCTGCGAATCCTGTCGCGCCTGCGTTTCCGTGCGTATTCTCGCCCAGGAATTCGAGCCGACGAAATCGATGAAACGGGTGCTTGCCGCCAATTCCGACGTCATTGCCACCGAATTCACGGCCCAGCCTTCGAGCGAGCAATATTCGCTTTTCCGCCGCTATCTCGATTTTCGCCACCAGCAGGGCGGCATGTCCGACATGACAGTGCTCGACTATGCAATCATGGTTGAGGACACGCATGTGAACACGCGAATTGTCGAGTACCGGCGGCGTGAAGAAGGCTCCGGGCTGGAACAGCGGCCGAAGGGCGAGCTGCTTGCCGCCGCGCTGACCGACACGATGAGCGATGGGCTGTCGATGGTCTATTCCTACTTCAATCCCGATCTCGAGCGGCGGTCACTCGGCACCTTCATGATTCTCGACCATGTCAGGCGCGCGAAAGCGCTGGGCCTGCCGCATGTCTATCTCGGCTACTGGGTTCAAGGGTCGCGAAAAATGGACTATAAGACGCGCTTCCAGCCGCAGGAGCACCTGACACCGCGCGGCTGGGAACGTTTCGATCCCTCGTCCATGCCCGAAAGCCCCCACGACTGAATGTCCACCGCTCTTTCCGATCATCGGAAGGGCCTGCTGCTGACGGCGATCGGCGGGCTGGCGCTTTCCATGGATATTCCGCTCGTCCGCCTTGGCGGCGGCGACATCTGGTCGATCCTGGGCATGCGAAGCGCAGCCACGGCTGTCGCCACGCTCGTCATCCTTGCAGCAATGCGCGTTGCCTCGGGTAAATGGCCGGTGCTCGTTCCGGGGCGAGCCGGCCTGCTCGCCGGTCTGCTCTACGGCCTCTCATCCCTCACTTTCGTGCTGGCCGTCTTCAATACGACCACAGCCAATGTCGTCTTCATCGTCGCCTTCAACCCGATGTTCGGGGCGCTCCTTTCCTGGACTTTCCTCAAGGAGAAGCCGCAGGCCGCGACGCTGATCGCCATGCTGTTCATGATCCTCGGCGTCGGATTGATCGTGCGCGAAGGGCTTTCCAGCGGTCATTTTTTCGGCGATGCCATGGCGCTTCTCAGCGCGTTTATTCTTGCCGCAGCTATTACAATCGGGCGCGCCTCGCGCCGGGATATGGGCTTCGTGCCGCTGCTTGCCGCTATCCTGCCGGCCGTGCTCGGCCTCGCGCAAGCTCTGCCCTCAGGGCTTTCCATCGCCGATCCCGGCTGGATTCTCGTCAACGGCGCCATCGTCATGCCGGTCGCCTTCTGGTGCCTCGCGACCGGGCCGCGTTACCTCTCCGCCCCCGAGGTCGGCATGTTCTATCTGCTCGAAACAGTGCTCGCCCCAATCTGGGTCTGGCTGATCTTTTCGGAAACGCCGGCGACGATGACACTCGTCGGCGGCGGCATCCTGATAGCGGCGATCGCCGGGCATTGCTTCTGGATGGTGCACGGCAGAAGCATCAGGCCATTGGCGGGATAGGCGTTGTCGCTCAACCGGTAGCCTTCATCTGCTGCTGTTCCAACTCTCTGCCAAGTCCTTCGAGCACGTGCGCCCAGCCTTGCCGGGTTTTTTCCTCGTGTTCGGCCCATTCGGCGCACATTTCGTGGGTCAGCGTCAGGCGGCTGCCGCCGCCGAGCGGTTCGATGTCGATTTCGACTCGGTCGCAATTGTGGTCGTGGTCCTCGACGGAAAAGCTGAAGACCATGCGTTGCGGGCGCTTCAATTCCAGGAAGACGCCCTGGTGAAAGGCGTCGCCGGTGGGACGGCGGTCGACGATGAAGAAACGGCCGCCGACATGCGGATCGATATCGGCGCGGATGACATGACCGTCATCGGTGGCAAAGAGGAAGCGGCGGGCGATTTCGGGGTTGAGCCAGGCGTCGTACACGACAGCAGGCGGAACCCTGTAGGTATGGCTGACATGCAATTTGATGGTGCTGGCGGGCATCGATTTTCCTCCGGTAACGGCGCGCGCCTGCTCCAAGCGCGCGGCCCACAGCCGTTCCGTCCGCCCACAGACCGGCCTTCTCTTGTTTTGGATAACAGCGAAGAGATAGAGAAGTTCCGGCGCCCGCCAAGAGACGAGCACGGAATTTTTATATCGCTAGCCCGGAACCGCTGCGCGCTTGCGGGCGACAAAGTTAGAGCATGATGTCGCCCGAAAACCGCTCACACTTTTCGGCATCACGCATTAACCGGCGAATTTGCCGCTGCGCGGAAAACCCTTCGGCACGGTGCGGCCGGCGGTGGCGCGGTCGGCCAGCCATTCCGCAAGCTCGTCCTTGTTCTTCGTGAAGGTGCGGCCGGCGCTGTCTTCCCAGACGAGGCCGCCCGATATTGCGAAGCAGCGGACGTCGGAAATGCCGCCATCCTTGTAACGCTGCAGGCGCACGCCCTTGCCGCGCGACATTTCCGGCACCTGTGCCAGCGGGAACACCAGCAGCTTGCGGTTTTCGCCGACGACGGCGACATGGTCGCCGCTGACGGGCACGAGCAGCTGCGTCTCCTCGGGCAGCGCGACGTTCATGATCTGCTTGCCCTTGCGCGTATTGGCGACCAGCTCGGCCTCCGGAACGACGAAGCCGTTGCCGGCTGTCGAGACGATCAGCTGCTTGCGCGACGGATCGTGGACGAAAGCCGTCAGCACCGCCTGGTCGTTGTCCATGTCGACCATGATGCGCAGCGGCTCGCCATGGCCGCGACCGCCCGGCAGCTTGTCGCCGCCAAGGGTGAAGGCCTTGCCGCCTGTCGTGACGATCAGGATCTTGTCCGTCGTCTGCGCCGGGAAGGCTATCTTCAGGCCGTCGCCCTCCTTGAAGGTCAGCGTCGCCGTATCGGCGATATGGCCCTTCAGCGCTCGGATCCAGCCCTTTTCGGATATGACGACGGTGATCGGTTCTTTCTCGATCATCGCCTGCTGGATTGCTTCCTCGTCGGCCTCGGGTGCGTCGGCAAACTGGGTGCGGCGGCGGCCGACCTCGGTCGCCTTGGCGAATTTCTTCTTCACTTCGCCGATTTCCCAGGCGACCGTCTGCCACTGCTTGTCGTCGGAGGCAAGCAGCGCTTCGATCTCGCCCTTTTCCTTGGTGAGTTCGTCGAATTCCTTGCGGATCTCGAACTCTTCCAGCTTGCGCAAGGCGCGCAGCCGCATGTTGAGGATCGCCTCGACCTGAATGTCGGTGAGATCCCAGCGCGCCATCATCACAGGCTTCGGCTCATCCTCCTCGCGGATGATCCTGATCACCTCGTCGATGTTGAGATAGGCGATCAGAAGGCCGCCGAGGATTTCGAGACGCCTGTCGATCGCGGCCAGTCGGAAGCGCGAGCGGCGCTGCAGCACCTCGCGGCGGTGATCCAGCCACTCCTTCAGCACTTCGTTCAGCGCCATGACCCGCGGAATGCGGCCCATGGACAGCACGTTCATGTTGAGCGGGAAGCGGCTTTCGAGCTCCGTCAGCTTGAACATCGATTCCATCAAGATCGTCGGATCGACGCTGCGGGTCTTCGGCACCAGGACGACACGGATGTCCTCGGCCGATTCATCGCGGATGTCCTCCAAGAGCGGCAGTTTGCGGGCGATCAGCAGCTCGGCGATCTTCTCGATCAGCCGCGACTTCTGCACCTGGAAGGGAATTTCGGTGATGACGATCTGGTAGCCGCCGCGGCCGAGATCCTCGGTTTGCCACTTCGCCCGCACGCGGAAGCCACCGCGGCCGGTGCGATAGCTCTCGATGATGCTGTCGCGGCTGTCGATGATGATGCCGCCCGTGGGGAAATCCGGGCCGGGAATGAATTCGACGAGCTTTTCGACGGTCGCATCCGGATGCTTGATCAGATGCAGCGCGGCGTCGCAAAGCTCGTGGGCATTGTGCGACGGGATCGAGGTCGCCATGCCGACGGCGATGCCGGAGGAGCCGTTGGCGAGCAGGTTCGGGAAGGCGCCGGGAAGGACGGTCGGCTCGGAATTCGATTCGTCGTAGGTGTCGCGGAAATCGACGGCATCCTGATCGATGCCTTCAAGCAGCAGTTCGGAGACCGCCGTCATCTTCGATTCGGTGTAACGCATGGCGGCGGGGCTGTCGCCATCGATATTGCCAAAATTGCCCTGGCCGTTGACCAGCGTGTAGCGTTGCGAGAAGTCCTGGGCGAGACGGGCAAGCGCATCATAGATCGACTGGTCGCCGTGCGGATGGTAGTTACCCATCACCTCGCCGACGATCTTGGCGCATTTCCTGAAGGCCGACGTCGGCCTCAGCCCCATCTCGTTCATCGCGTAGACGATGCGGCGATGAACGGGCTTCAGCCCGTCGCGCACGTCAGGCAAAGCACGATGCATGATGGTCGACAGCGCATAGGCGAGATAGCGCTGCTCGAGCGCCGCCTTGAGGTCGACCGGTTGGATGTGATCGTCGTCTCCGCCGGACGGCGGCAAAATCTCTTGTCCCATAGGTTCTGACTAGCCCAGAAGAGGCTGGCGGGCAAGGAATCCAGGCCATTGCAGCTGTGGATGAAGTCTTGGCACCGACATCAAAGGATGAGACAAACGTTCGGCCGCAATTTGGACTTCGTTTGCCGTTCCTTTCAACGGAAATTTAGAAGTCCGCAAATATAAAGCGGGCCCAATCCGTAGTAGCGTAACTGCAGATTTCCAACCGCCACACGCCACCAGAGGAATCACCCCATGAATTTTTACCGGACAACGCGGCTGATGCTGTCGGGCGCCGCCTTTTTCTCGCTCGCCGGCTCGGCGTTCGCTCTCGACGGCACCGATCTCTTGAAGAAGATCAATGCCGCCTATGCCGCCCAGGGTGGGACGATTGCGGCTGACAGCGTCGATATCGACGGCACGACCGTCACGTTGAAGAATGTCACCGTCAAGCCGACCGGCGGCGAAAGCCTGCCCATCGGCGAAATTACCCTTTCCGGCGTCGAAGAAGACGAGGACGGCGGCTATTATATCGAAGAAGCCGCCTTCCCCGACATCAACAAGACGGAAGACGGCGTCACCGTGACGGCGCAGGAACTGACGCTCGGCGGCATCTCCGTGCCGGCAACGCCGGGCGGCGACACGCTCGACACCATGATGCTCTATGAGACCGCGCATATTGGCCCGGTGAAGGTCGTCAAGGACGGTGCGGAAGTGTTCTCGCTGCTCGAAAGCAACATGAACCTGACGCTGCGCGAAGACGAATCCGGCTTCGATTTCGACGGCGCCTTCAAAAGCATGAAGGCCGATCTGACCAAGACCGAAGATGCGCAGAGCAAGGATGCGATCGAGAAGCTCGCCCTGCAGCACGTCCAGGGCGACATCACCATGAAGGGCGCCTGGGAACTCGCCCCCGGCACGGTCGACATTTCGGAATTCGCCTTCGACTTCACCAACGTCGGCAAACTGAACCTCGGCTTCAAGATTTCGGGCTACACGATGGCCTTCATGAAATCGATGCAGGATGCGATGAAGGAATCCGAAACCAACCCGAACAAGGAGCAGTCGCAGCAGGCGCTCGGCCTCGCCATGCTCGGCCTGATGCAGCAGCTTTCCTTCGAAGCGGCGCAGGTGCGTTTCGACGATGCCTCGATCACCAAGCGTGCGCTTGATTACGCTGGCTCGCAGCAGAACATGTCGGGCAAGCAGATGGCGGATTCGCTGAAGGCGATGACGCCGATCATGCTGGCGCAGCTCAACATCCCGGAACTGCAGAACGCCGTTTCGGCTGCGGTCAACACCTTCCTCGACGACCCGAAGAGCCTGACCGTCAAGGCCGCTCCTGCAAAGCCGGTGCCCTTCCCGACGATCGTCGGCGCTGCCATGGGCGCTCCGAACACGCTGCCGCAGGTGCTCGGCGTCAAGGTCTCGGCCAACGACTGATCGCTTTACTCTTGCGATGAAAGGCCCGGCAATGTGTGACTGACCCCAATAGTTGGTGTCAGTCACGGATTGCCGGGCCTTTTCGATTCAAACGCGGTGTCGGGCGAGTTCTGAGATGGCGAGGCTTGCGATATCGAGCAACTCCTCGAGCGATGTGCCATCCCTTGCCTGCACGGACATGCCCTGCACGATAGCGCCGAGGAATCGCGCCAACGCACGCGGATTCGTCTCCGCGCTTATATCGCCCTCGCGGATACCACGCTCGATCCTTGCCGCAAAAGTATCCAGCGACCGACGGCGCAGCGCCGCGACATGGTCGGCGATCATGTCGTTCTCGCTGGCGCAATTCAACGCAGCCGTCGAAATCATGCAGCCTTTCGGATGTTCCGGAGCCGAAAATATCGCCGCCGACCCCTGCAATATCCGTTCGAAGGCAGAGACGGTGTCGATCGGCTCGCCGAGCGCGGAAAAGGTACCGGCGCCCAGCGCTCTATATTGCTCTAACGCCGCGCGGTAGAGATCGGCCTTCGAGCGAAAGGCGGCATAGAGGCTTTGCGTCGTAATGCCCATGGCGGTCGTGAGATCGGCGATCGAGGCGCCTTCGTATCCATGCGCCCAGAAGGTCTCGCGGGCGGCCGCGAGAACCGTCTCGCGATCGAAGGCGGGCGGGCGGCCGCGGCGGCGCGCGGAAGGATTTTTCATCTCTGGACTATTTTTCATAACGATCGCTCTAGATATTCCGCCTGATCCATCTAATTCAGGAATGGTCATTGTGATTATAGAAGGTTTGATCTGATGAGTCTTCCCCTCGAAACGACACGTGCCAACAAGAATTCCTTGCTTTCCGCGGGCGTCGACGCGGCAATTGCAGATGCGCTTGACGACAGGCGCCTGGTCGGAGCGGTCGTGCTCGTCGCCCGCGACGGAGAAATCATTCACCGCCGAGCAGCAGGCCTCGCCGACCGCGAAAACGGCCTGGCAATGCGCGAGAATACGATCTTCAGGCTTGCCTCTATCACCAAGCCCATCGTCACCATCGCCGCGATGCGGCTCGTCGAGCAGGCGAGAATCGACCTTGACGACGCGGCGACCAGATGGCTGCCGGAATTCCGACCAAAGCTGCCCGACGGCAGCGAGGCGACCATTCGTATCCGCCACCTGCTGACCCATACATCAGGGCTCGGCTACAGCTTCTCAGAAGAGGACGACGGTCCCTATATCCGCGCCGGCATTTCCGACGGGCTCGACCAGCCGGGACTGGCGCTCACTGAGAACCTCAGGCGGATCGCCAGTGTGCCCTTGCGTTTCGCACCGGGCAGCGACTGGCAATATTCCCTTGCCATGGATGTTATCGGCGGCGTCATCGAGGCGGAAACCGGCGTGCCGTTGGCTGAGGCCGTCGCCGAACTGGTGACAAGACCACTCGGGCTTGCCGACACGGCGTTTTCGGTTCGTGACCGCAGCCGGCTCGCCGCCGCCTATATGAACGCTTCACCCGAACCGGCGCTGATGGGCGAAAATGCGCTGGTGATGTCGCTGATGGGTCCGATCCGCTTCGCCCCAGACCGCATCTTCGATCCCGCCTCCTATCATTCGGGCGGCGCCGGCATGGCGGGAACGGCTGATGACGTTCTGGCCGTACTTGAAACCATCCGCAGGGGCGGTGCACCGCTGCTCTCGAGCGGCACCGTTGCGATGATGATGACCGACCAGTCCGGCGGGCACCGCCAGTGGTATGAACCCGGCTCGGGCTTCGGCTTCGGCTGGTCCGTCATCACCGATCCGGCCGAGGCAGGCGTCCCCTTCCCCAGAGGCACGGTGAAATGGGGCGGCGTCTACGGCCACAGCTGGTTCATCGATCCGGTCAACGGAGTGACCGTCGTTGCGCTGACGAACACGACGCTGGAGGGCATGTGGGGCAAGTTCACGGTCGATCTGCGCGAGGCGATCTACGCGGCCTTGTGAGCGACAGCAAAAAGCCCGACGACACCTGAACGGTCGCCGGGCCTTTCACATTCGGGATCGGACGATCCTCAGTCCTTCTTGACCGGCGGGATCGGCCGGATCGAAAGCTCGCGCAGCTGCGTCGGGGTTGCCGGGCTCGGGGCGCCCATCAGCAGATCCTGGGCCTGCTGGTTCATCGGGAACAGCGAGATTTCGCGCAGGTTTTTGGCGCCGACGAGCAGCATGACGATGCGGTCGATACCGAAAGCGGCACCACCGTGCGGCGGCGCGCCGTACTGGAAGGCGCGGTATAGGCCGCCGAAGCGATCCTCGACATCCTGCTGGCTGAGACCGACCTTCTCGAAGGCGGCGACCATGGTTTCCGGCGACTGGTTGCGGATCGAGCCCGAGGCGATTTCGAAGCCGTTGCAGACGGCGTCATACTGGAAAGCCTTGATCGTCAACGGATCCTGGTTCTGCAACGCGTCCAGGCCGCCCTGCGGCATCGAGAACGGGTTGTGGGCGAAGTCGACCTTCTTGTCTTCCTCGCTCCATTCGAAGAAGGGGAAATCGACGATCCAGCACAGTTCGAAGCGGTCGCGGTCAACGAGGTTCAGTTCCTCGCCGGCCTTGGTGCGCGCCTCGCCGGCAAACTTGTAGAACTTTTCCGGTTCGCCGGCGACGAAGAAGCAGGCGTCACCATCGCCGAGACCAAGCTGGGTGCGGATCGCATCGGTGCGCTCCTCGCCGATGTTCTTGGCAAGCGGGCCGGCACCTTCGAGTTTGTCGTTTTCACTGCGCCAGAAAATATAGCCGAGGCCCGGCTGGCCCTGGCTCTGTGCCCAGGCATTCATGCGATCGCAGAAGGCGCGCGAGCCACCGGTCTTGGCCGGGATCGCCCAGATCTGGACCTTTGGGTTCGAGGCGATCATACCGGCGAAGACCTTGAAGCCGGAACCGGCGAAATGCTCGGTCACCGCTTCCATGACGATCGGGTTGCGCAGGTCCGGCTTGTCCGAACCATATTTGCGGATCGCTTCGTCATAGGGGATGCGCGGCCACTCCTTGGTGACCGGCTTGCCTTCGGCGAACTCCTCGAACACGCTTGTCATCAGCGGGCCCATCGTGTTCCAGACGTCCTCCTGGGTGACGAAGCTCATTTCGAGGTCGAGCTGGTAGAATTCACCCGGCAGGCGGTCGGCGCGCGGGTCTTCATCGCGGAAGCACGGCGCGATCTGGAAGTAGCGGTCGAAGCCGGCGACCATCAGCAGTTGCTTGTACTGCTGCGGCGCCTGCGGCAGCGCGTAGAATGTGCCGGGATGGATGCGCGACGGCACGAGGAAGTCGCGCGCGCCTTCCGGCGAGGAGGCCGTCAGGATCGGAGTCGTATATTCGGTGAAGCCGACATTGCCCATTTCGCGGCGCATGGCCGAGATCACCTGGGTGCGCTTGACAATGTTCTTATGCAGCGTTTCGCGGCGGAGATCGAGGAAGCGGTATTTGAGGCGGACGTCTTCCGGATAGTCCGGCTCGCCGAACACCGGAAGCGGCAATTCCTTGGCAGCGGAGAGCACTTCGATCTCCTGGGCGTAGAGCTCGATTTCGCCGGTCGCCATCGCCTTGTTGACGGTATCTTCGGTGCGGGCCTTGACGAGGCCGTCGATGCGGATGACCCATTCGCCGCGCACGGTCTCGGCCATCTTGAAGGCCGGGCTGTCCGGATCGGCGACGACCTGGGTGATGCCATAATGGTCGCGAAGGTCGATGAAGAGAACGCCGCCATGGTCGCGGACGCGATGGACCCAGCCGGAGATACGGACGGTCGAGCCGACATCCGTCTTGCGGAGGGCGGCGCATGTGTGGCTGCGATAGCGATGCATGATCTCAAATCCTGGAATGTGGCTTAAGACGGCAGCAAGGGTTCAAAGACCCTCAAGCGCCGACAAGAAAATCGGGCGGAAAAGCGCATGGACGCTCCGATTTGTCAAGGCTTGGCGCGTGCCGCCCACGCGTTTGGCACGCGTTTGTGGCAACGCAGCGGCCCGTATGCTGCGGCAGTTTGGCCGCGCTTCCCGTATTGATGAAGAAGCTGGTCAACTTTAAAAGGATCGGCATTCTCACTGTGGAGCGCCCGCATGCCCCTCCTGACCCGTCGCAATCTTCTCAAGGCATCCGCCGTGGCGGGCGCCTATGGCGTCGGCCTCGGCATTGCCGGCAAATTCGGGCCTGCCGAGGCGGCTCCCGAGCCGCAGTTGCTGACGGCTGTCAAGACCGAGGCGATGCTGACCGAGATCGGACCGACCCGGGAGATCATGAGCTGGGGCCATGACGGCATGCCGCCGGTTCTCAGGATGACGAAGGGACGCCCCTATGCGGCGCGGCTGAAAAACGGGCTCGACGAGCCGACGACGATCCACTGGCATGGGCTTCGCATCGATAACCGCATGGACGGCGTGCCCTTCATGACGCAGCCCTATGTCTATACCGGCGACAGCTTCGACTATGCCTTCACGCCGCCGGATGCCGGCACCTTCTGGTATCATCCGCATTGCAATACGCTGACGCAGATGGGGCACGGCATGACCGGGGTCCTCGTCGTCGAAGATCCGGCCGACCCTGAATTCGATGCAGAGGTTGTCCTGAACCTGCGCGACTGGCGGCTCGGCGGCGACGGACAGTTCATCGCCCCTTTCCGGCCGCGTGACGCCGCGAAGTCGGGCACCTACGGCACGGTGCGCACCGCCAACTGGCATCGGGAGCCGCAATATGACGCGCCGGCCGGCGGGCTGGTGCGGCTGCGCATCGCGGTCACCGACGTGACGCGGATCTTCTCGCTGAAGGTTGAAGGCGCCGATACGACCGTCATCGCCATCGACGGCAATCCGGTGCCGAAGCGTTTTCCCCTCGACCTGCTGCAGATCGGTCCGGGCCAGCGGCTCGATCTTGCCGTGCGCATGCCGGATAGAGAAGGCGCTGTCGCGACGCTCGAGGATATCCGCGGCACGACACCGAAGACGATCGCCAGCCTGCGTGCCACCGGGCCGTCGCTGAAGCGTGAGGTCGGTGATCTCGGGCCGCTTGCCGAAAATCCGGTGGCGAAGGCCGATCTTTCCACTGCCGAGCAGATCCCCTTGGTGCTGAGCGCCACCGCCGAGAATACCGCCACTGAGAGCATTTGCGGCACGCTCGGCTATAGTTTCTGGGCGATCAACAAGGTGCCGTGGCCGGGCGACACGCCGGATCCGACGGCGCCGCTGGCGGAATTGAAGCTCGGCCGGAGCTATGTCTTCAATCTGGAAAATGTCACGCCGCATGCGCATCCGATCCATCTGCACGGGATGAGCTTCACGGTGATCTTCTCTTCGACGCGGGAGGTGATGCCGCTCGTCTCCGATACCTATCTCATCCAGCCGGACGAGAAGGTGCAGCTCGCCTTCGTCGCCGACAATCCCGGCGACTGGCTGCTGCATTGCCATATCATCGAGCACCAGAAGACCGGAATGACCAGCTACCTCAGAGTGAGTTGAGGCAGTCTGTGCCGCAGTTTGGACGTAATTCTTAGCCAGCAATGCGCGAAGCTTATGCTGTTGTATTGACATATCGAAGCGAAAGGAGAAGGAAGGTTCAACCGACCTTTTCCTTGCGAATGAAATGATATGATCGAAACCACCGCCGATTTGGCGGCCGCCTGCAAAGAGCTGGCCAAGTCCGACTTCATCACCATTGACACCGAATTCCTGCGCGAGACGACCTTCTGGCCGGAGCTTTGCCTGATCCAGATGGCAAGCCCGACGACCGAAGTGCTCGTCGATCCGCTGGCCAAGGGCATCGATCTTGCCCCCTTCTTCGAGCTGATGGCCGATACGAAGGTGCTGAAGGTTTTTCACGCGGCCCGCCAGGACATCGAAATCATCTTCAATCGCGGCAAACTCATTCCGCATCCGATCTTCGACACGCAGGTCGCCGCGATGGTCTGCGGTTTCGGCGACAGCGTCTCCTATGATCAGCTGGTCAGCCGCATCAAGAACATCCATATCGACAAGTCGTCGCGCTTCACCGACTGGAGCCGCCGGCCGCTCTCCGACAAGCAGCTGGAATATGCGCTGGCCGACGTCACCCACCTGCGCGACGTCTATCTGTCGCTGAAGGCGGAACTCGATCGCGAAGGCCGCACCTCCTGGCTCTCTGAGGAAATGGACATTCTCGAGGCGCGCGAAACCTACGATCTGCATCCTGACGATGCCTGGCAGCGGCTGAAGATGCGCCTGCGCAAGCCGCAGGAGCTGGCGATCCTGAAATTTGTCGCCGCCTGGCGCGAACGCGAGGCGCGTTCGCGCAACGTGCCGCGTTCGCGGGTGCTGAAGGATGATGCGATCTACGAGATCGCCCAGCAGCAGCCCAAGGATACCGAAGCGCTCGGCCGGTTGCGCACCATTCCCAAAGGCTGGGAGCGCTCGACTTCCGGCGCCGCCGTCATCGAGGCCGTCAACGCAGCACTCGCTCTTCCGAAAGCCGATATGCCACATGTGCCGCGCCAGGCGCAGGCGCCCGAAGGGGCCGCTGCTGCCGTCGAATTGCTAAAGGTACTCTTGAAGCTGATTTCGGAAAAGCACGGCGTGGCGCCGAAGGTGATCGCCAACAGCGAAGATCTCGACAGGATCGCCGCCGAGGGCGAGAAGGCCGAAGTCGCGGCCCTCAACGGCTGGCGGCGCGATCTTTTCGGCGAGCCGGCGCTGCAGCTGATCCAGGGTCAGATCGCTCTGCGCTTCGTCGGCCGCAAGGTCGAAACGGTCAGCCTCTAGGTTCAAGTGCCTCGGCGCCTTTGCGCGTCCGCGGGGCGTTGTAAGACGATATTCGAATTCGCTTGACGCTTTTTTCGCAGCTGAAACAATGGCTGACGGCAAATCACGGCGAAGAGGCGGCATGCGGGAAATATCTCCGACGCAGAACTGGATCCTGATCACGATGGTTCTGGCTGCCAGCGGCGTCGTCTATGATCTAATGTTCTACTCCAACCAGACGCCCGTTGTCGGCGCGATCTTCGCGCTGTTCATCGGCATGCCGATCATCGCCTTCGAGCGCAAGGCGCTGTTCCGCACGCTGTACAGACGTATTCAGAAGCTGCCGACCTTCGCTTTCATCATCAGCGAGCTGGTGATCTACGAAATCCTGATGAGCATCGGCTTTGCCTGTGCCGCTCTGCTGCTCTCATCGCTCGGCATGGTGAAGCCAACGTCGTTCCTCGATCTCGTCATCATGCCCTACGAGGTCTTCCTCTATGCGCTTGCCGTCTGCTCGGCGCTGATCTTCATCCTGCGCGTGCGGGAACTGCTCGGCCGCGAGGTATTCGTCAGCATGCTCGTCAGCCGCTACCGCAATCCGGTCAGGGAAGAGCGTGTCTTCCTGTTCATCGATCTGGTCGACTCGACGGCTTTTGCCGAAAAGCACGGCGACCTCCGCGCCCAGCAATTGCTGAGCTCGCTGTTTGCCACCTTCGCCGAGCCAGTCAGGCGCCATAAGGGCATGATCAACGACTATGTCGGCGATGCGGCAATCATCACCTGGCCGCTTGCCCGCGGCATCAAGGGCGCGCGCTGCGTGCGCTGCATCTTCGACATTCTCGCCGATATCGAAGCCAACGCCGCCGGCTGGCGGAGAAGCTACGGACAGGTGCCGAAGCTGCGCGCCGCCCTTCACGGCGGCGAGATCATCACCGCCGAAATTGGCGTCGATCATCACAAGATCAGCTATTTCGGCGACACGGTGAACACCACCGCCCGCCTGGAAACGCTCTGCCGCAGCCTGAACCGGCCAGTGCTGATTTCGGCCGAACTTGCGCGGCGCATGAAATTTCCCGACGATATTTCCTGCGAGGATCTCGGCACCCATGCCGTCAAGGGGCGCGGCCAGGCGCTCGGCGTCATGGCGCTTTCCTCGCGCGCCGTCACCGTGCTGAACACACCTGCCGTCATTCTGCACGGCTGAGCAAACGCTTTTAACCCGCGTCACCAAAGCTTCACCCAACCGTCAATTCGCTGACACGGAAGCCCTGCAAAGCGGATGCCATTCGCATCCGTTCCATGGGGATATTATGAAGAACGTCCTTTTTGCTTCCGTATCGCTTTTCATCCTGATGACCGGCTCCGCTTCGGCCGACCAGCAGCAGTTTCCGGCCAAGCTCGCCGGCCAGGCGATCCTGCCTGCGAACACCATCGTTGCGGCTCCGGCCGATGCCCCTGAATTCCTCAAGCATTCCGGCAAGTTCACGACGGCGGACCGCAAGCGCACCGAAGCGCTCGGCACCGTTCCCGGCAAGGACGGCGCCCGCGTCACCGACCTGAGGCTCCCCTTCGACGGTCAGGCGATCCAGGGTTTCTCCGGCATCAAGACGATGGCCGACGGCACCTTCTGGACGCTGACGGACAACGGCTTCGGCTCGAAGGCCAATTCCTCCGACGCCATGCTCTTCCTGCACCAGATGAAGTTCGACTGGGCAGCCAACAAGGCCGAAGTCGTCAAGAACCTCTTCCTCTCCGATCCGAACAAGATCGCCCCCTTCCCGGTCGTGCTGGAAGGCACCGATACGCGTTACCTCACCGGCGCCGATTTCGACATCGAATCGATCCAGCCGGTTGCCGACGGTTTTTGGCTCGGCGACGAATTTGGCCCCTACATCCTGAAGGTCGACACCGCAGGCCGCCTCACCGACGTCATCCCGACGACGCTCGACAGCAAGCCGGTGCTTTCGCCCGACAATCCGCTGATGCAGCTCCCGGGCAACCCGGCTGCCAAGATGCCCGTCTTCAACCTGAAGCGCTCCGGCGGCTTCGAAGGCCTCGCCATGTCGAAGGACGGCACCAAGCTCTACGGCCTGCTCGAAGGCGCCATCTATAAGGATGACGGCCAGATGGAATCGGCCGACGGCCACACCGCCGTCCGCATCATCGAGTTCGACGTCGCCGCCAAGAAGTGGACCGGCCGCAGCTGGCTCTATCCGTTCGAGGACAAGGGTGTCTCGATCGGCGACTTCAACATGCTCGACGACACCACCGCTCTCGTCATCGAGCGCGACAGCGGCGCCGGCACCAAGGACAAGGCCTGCGCCGATCCGAAGCAGCCGAAGCCGGATTGCTTCGAGGCCCCGGCCGAACTGAAGCGCGTCTACAAGATCGAGTTCAACGACGCCAATGCCGGCAAGGCCGTCCGCAAGATCGGTTATATCGACCTGTTGAATATCCAGGATCCCGACAACAAGAAGAAGGCCGGAGCCAAGGACGGCGTTTACGACATGCCGTTCGTGACGATCGAAAACGTCGACCGTGTCGACGCCACCCACATCATCATCGGCAACGACAATAACCTGCCCTTCTCGGCCGGCCGCACCGTCGACAAGGCTGACAATAACGAGTTCAGCCTGCTTGAGGTTGGCGAGTTTTTGAACGCGAAATAAGTTTGGGTTGATGTGAGATGGAAGGGGCGGTGCGTGAGCGCCGCCTTTTTCGTTTGGTTTGGTGGCTACATCGTACGGCATCCATGCCAGGCCCCTCTGCCCTGCCGGCCATCTCCCCCACAGGTGGGGAGATCACAAGTGGCTCACGCCACCTGCCCATCTACCGTTTCGTCGCGCTGCCACGCCAATTGTTTTGGGAAACCGGTGCGCCCAGCGATCTCCCCACCTGTGGGGGAGATGGCCGGCAGGCCAGAGGGGACTGGCACGGCACGACGACCATTGCACCACCCTACTCGAACCGGAACGCCAGCCTCTTGTTCGTCAACCTCGATAGCTGCTGCAATCGCCCGTCCAGGCGTTCGCCGGCGAAATCGCGGTATTCGGGGGGCACGACGAATTCGAGGTCAAGGTCCGGGTTCGACGATTTGCGGAAGCTCAGGCTTTTGACGATGCCGGGCATCGAGGCCGAGAACAGATAGACGACGCGCAGCATACCGCCGAGCAGCTTGGCGCGTTCGATGAACTGGGGGGTGGCGATCTGCGCCAGCGGGCCGGTGGCGCCGTCATCGTGCAGGCCTTCGAAACGGTAGTAATTGGTCAGCGCGATGAAGGCGCGGCCGGGATGGCTGATGCCGACGAAGGAGGAGTGGGCGATGACGTTCAGCGCCTGCAGGCCGCGATAGTCGGGGTGGGCGCGCCAGCTGATATCGGCAAGCAGACAGGCGGCCTGACGATAGCGGCTTTCCTCTTCGGTTTCCTGGACGCCGAACAAAGGCATCATGCGGCCCGTCCATTCCGCCAGCTCGCGGGCATGCTCGGGCGAACGGGCACGCAGGATCGCCAGCTCGCCGGCAGCGGCCAGCAGCGGATCCAGGCGGCGCTCGGCCTCCGACAGCAGCGAATAGAGATATCCCTCGCGCACGCCCTGCGCCGAGAAGGAAATGACCGATGGTTTCATCGCGCTCAGCACTTCCGTCATGGCGACGGCGCCGAAGGGCAGCAGCGAACGGCGGTGCTTGGAAACGGCCTGAAACGCAGGCTCCCTCGAATCACGCGCACTTACCACCTGTTCGAGGAACAGCATTATCGCTTCAAGCGATACCTCGTAGCCCTGCATCATGTGCAGCGGATAGTTTGTGATTTCCATGTGCAGCTTGGCGATGTTTCGCCAGGTGCCGCCGACGGCGTAGAAGGTGCGCCCCTCGCCTTTCGACAAGAGCTTTGCCGTCTTCACCTGCTTGCGGGCAAAGGTGCGTGCCTTGGAGAGGGAGCCGCCGGCATATTCCGACAGGCGCAGGCCGCCGAGCGGCAGCGTGATGCCCTTGCCAAACTCCTTGCCCTTGATATCGATCAGCTCAAGCGAGCCGCCGCCGAGGTCGCCGGCGATGCCATCAGGATTGAAGAAGCCGCTGATGATGCCGAGCGAGGCGAATTTCGCCTCCTCCTCACCGGAGAGCACACGGACCTTGCGGCCGAGGATGGTTTCCGCCTGGTGGATGAAATCGGGCCCATTGCTCGCCTCGCGGGCGGCGGCCGTCGCCAGCACATACATGGTGGCGGCGCGCGCCTGATCGGACAGGGCCTTGAAACGGTGCAGCGCCGCCAGGGCCCTGATGACGCTGTCTTCATCCATCTTGCCGGTGACGGCTATACCTTTGCCGAGGCCGCAGAGGACCTTTTCGTTGAAAAGAATGGTCGGCGAGCGGGACATGCCTTCGTAGACGACGAGACGAATGGAATTCGATCCAATGTCGACAACGGAGACCGGGGCGATCCCCGGAAGGCGCCCCTGGGCTTCAGATTCAACCATTTAGGTCCAGTTTTACTTGTTGTTGCGGCCTTCGAGCAGGCCGGCGATCAGTTTCGGCGCGCTGGACTTCAGAGCTTCACCACGGCCTGACAGGCTCGGATTGGTCATGAAGTACTGCTGCGCATTGAACGGTTCCTCGCCTCTGCGCACTTCCATGCGCCGCGACGTACCGTCGGGCAATATCTCGTAGCTTTGTTGATTGTCAATCACGTTGCCGAGCATAATCTGGGACAAAACCTGCTCGTGAACGGTCGGATTCGTCAGCGGAACCATGGTTTCGACGCGTCGGTCGAGATTTCTCGGCATCATGTCGGCCGAACCGATATAAACCAGCGCCTTGTCGGACGGCAGGCCGTGGCCGTTGCCGAAGCAAAATATGCGGCTGTGTTCGAGGAAGCGGCCGATGATCGATTTGACGCGGATCTTCTCCGAAAGACCGGGCACCTGCGGACGCAGGCAGCAGATGCCGCGCACGACAAGATCGATCTCGACGCCGGCATGGCTGGCGCGATAGAGCGCGTCGATGATGTCGGGATCGACAAGCGAATTCATCTTCATCCAGATCGCGGCCGGGGCGCCATTCCTGGCATGCTGGATCTCTTCCTCGATGTGGCGCAGGATGCGCGGGCGCATCGTATAGGGCGAGATGGCAAGCTGCATGCCCTGTTCCGGCTCACCGTAGCCGGTGATGAAATTGAAGATGTTCGCCATGTCGTGGGCGATGACCGGATTGCAGGTGAAATAGGACAGGTCGGTATAGATCTTCGCGGTGATCGGGTGGTAGTTGCCGGTTCCCAAGTGGCAATAGGTCCGGAGCTTGCCTTCCTCGCGGCGGACGACCATCGACATCTTGGCGTGGGTCTTGAGCTCGATGAAGCCGAAGACGACCTGCACGCCGGCGCGCTCGAGATCGCGCGCCCAGCGGATGTTCGCCTCCTCGTCGAAGCGGGCCTTGAGCTCGACCAGCGCCGTCACCGACTTGCCGGCTTCGGCGGCATCGACCAGCGCACGCACGATCGGGCTGTCGTTGGAGGTGCGGTAAAGCGTCTGCTTTATCGCCAGGACGTCAGGATCGCGCGCAGCCTGGAGAAGGAACTGGACCACCACGTCGAAAGATTCATAGGGGTGATGGACGACCATGTCCTTTTCGCGGATGGCTGCGAAGCAGTCGCCGGCATGTTCGCGGACGCGCTCGGGAAATCGCGCATTGTAGGACGGAAACCTGAGATCCTCGCGGGGCGCTTTGGTGATCTCGGACAGAGTGTTCAGCGCCAGAAGGCCCGGCAGAACGGCGACGCGATTATCTGGGATGTTCAGCGCCTGGACGACGAACTGGCGCAGCGAAGCCGGCATTTCCGAGTCGGTCTCGATGCGGATGACCTTGCCGCGGCGGCGGCGCTTCAGCGCCGTTTCGAAGAAGCGGACAAGATCCTCCGCCTCTTCCTCGACTTCGATATCGCTGTCGCGGATGACGCGGAACGTACCGGAGCCCTGCACTTCGTAACCCGGGTAGAGCCGATGGATGAAGATGTTGGCGACATCCTCAAGCGTGATGTAGCGGATGGTGTTTCCATCATCCGGCAGACGGACGAAGCGGTCGAGCGCCGGCGGCAGGCGTAGCAAGGCCGTCATCGGCTCGCGGCCGTTCTTGCTGACGAGCTGCAGGCCGATCGAGAAGCCGAGATTCGGAATGAAAGGGAACGGATGGGCTGGATCGATCGACAGCGGCGTCAGAACCGGAAAGATCGCCTGTTCGAATTCGGTGGCAAGCCACTGGCGGTCGGCATCGCTCAAGGCGCCGGGGCGGACGATCAGTATGTCTTCCTTGGCGAGATATTGCTGCAGCACGGCGAGCGAGGCCTGCTGCTCCATCTGCAGATGGTCGATCTCCTGCAGGATCGAATCGAGCTGCTCGGCCGGCGTCTTGCCGTCCGGACTGCGGATGACGATGTTCTGGCGTACCTGGCCCTCGAGGCCGGCGACACGCACCATGAAGAATTCATCGAGGTTGGCAGCCGAGATCGACAGGAAGCGGACCCGCTCGAGCAGCGGATGCTCGGTATTCAAGGTTTCTTCCAGGACACGGCGGTTGAATTGCAGCCAGGAGAATTCTCGGTTGATGAAGCGCTCGGGGCTCTTGAGCAGCTCTTCCAGCGGGGGCGTGTTGTCGTTGGTTTCCGGAGTGAGTTCCTGATGCTCTGCGACTGCGCTATCCATGGTCTACCCCGTTCTCAATCGCCGAAGGCAATTATATCAGTTTCACGACGGAACTGTGACAGTCAATCGGCCGAGTCCGAATTTCCCAATTCATTCAATACTTCAGCAGCAAGAGACCGGGTGATCTTCGTGCCCCGTGACAGGGCGAGCCTGTCAAGCCGTTCGACGATCATCTGGGCCGCGTTCAGCGACCGCTCCATCCGGTTGACGATATAGAGCACGAGTTTGTCATCTATATAAAGCTGGCGGTCGGCGAACAGCTTGACGATCACCTGCGACAACAGCGCCTCGTCGGGTTCGCCTATCTCGACGACGGTCGCAGCCTTCAGGCGCGAGCGCAGATCGGGCAGCAAAACCGGCCAGGAGATCGGCCAGAGACGGCTGGTCATCAACAGGCTGGTGCCGTTTTCGCGCACGCTGTTGATGACATGGAAGAGCGCATTGTCGTCGAAGCCGAGCCGGTCGGCATCCTCGAACAATACCGGCCCGGCGGCGGCGGCAATCGCCGCCGCCGAGCCCAGCTCGGGATGGATGTCGACGGCGCCGCTCAATTCCCGCCAGATGCGGGCGAGATGCGATTTTCCCGAACCGACCGGGCCGGCGAGCACGACGACCGGCGACGGCCATGCCGGCCAGGCATCGACGATCGACACCGCGGCGGCGAGGCGCTCCGAGATCAGGAGATCGTCGCGGCCGCTGGCGGCATCGTGCGAAAAGACCAGCGGCAGCTGCTCTCCGGCCTTGCGCTTCAGATCATCAGCGTTCTTCACGTCATTCATTGGGAACTGATTTCGTCTTCCGGGCGCGGCCACCGAGCGACCCGCCAAAATAAAGATCACTCTGAAGGTAGCGTGAAAGCGCAAAACGAACAAGGACGCCGACCGCGGCGGCGGCCGGCACGGCGACCAGAAGCCCTACGAAACCGAAGAGCGCGCCGAAGGCAAACAGCGCAAACATCAGCCAGACCGGATGCAGGCCGACGCTGGAGCCGACGAGCTTCGGCTGCAGAATGTTGCCCTCCAGGAACTGGCCGCTGAAGAAGACGGCCAGCACCAGGCCGATCCAGGGATAATCCGGCCAGAATTGCACAAGCGCCACGCCGATGGCGAGCACGAGGCCAACCAGCGAGCCGACATAAGGAATGAAACTGATCATGCCGGCGAAGAGCCCGATCAGCAGGCCGAAATTCAGACCGACGAGAGATAGGCCGACGGCATAATAAATGCCGAGGATGAGGCAGAGCGAGCCCTGGCCGCGGATGAAGCCGGCGATCGCCTGGTCGATCTCCTTGGCGATCTGGCGGACATCATTGATATAATCGCGTGGGATCCACTGATCGACCTTGGCGACCATGCGGTCCCAATCGAGCAGGATGTAGAAGGCGACGACGGGAGTGACGACGAGCAGCGATATGACGTCGACGATCGCCTTGCCGGAATTCCAGATCTGCGCGAAGAGCCCGGTCAAGAAGCCCATGCCTTCGGAGAGGATGCCGGAGAGATTGTCCTTGATCGTGCCTGCCTGGCTCTTGACCCAGTCCGGCAGCAGCGAATTCTGCGTCTGGGTGACAAACTGCTGCAACTGGTTGATATAACCCGGCAGCCGCTCGGCGAAATCGTTGAACTGACTGACGAGCACCGGAATGAGGATCATCAGCGCCAGGGCGAAGGTGATGACGAAGGCGATCAGGATGACGACCGTCGCCATCATGCGGCTCAGACCCAGCCGCTCCAGCCGGTCGGCCACCGGATCGAGGAAATAGGCGATCGCCATGCCGGCGATGAAGGGCAGCAGGATCGAGCTGAAAACATAGAGAAAGACGATGAAGAAGGCGAGCACGCCCAGCCAGAAGAAAATCTGACGCTTGAGACTGTTGCCGCTGACTTGCTGTGGCATCGCTTCCCCGCTGATCGCTTTCCGCCGCCAAACGCCGCATTCGAACCGACGCGGCCATTCAGCACATAGGATGCAGGCGCAAAGATGGTCAACCCTGTCGCGGCAAATCCCGGAAAGGCCGGTTGAAGACGCGGGAAATTGGGGGCTTTTGCCATGCGGCGCTTGCATAAAAGCCCCTGTCATGCAATTGCGACCGGCAGATGACGCGGCATGTTAGCCGCCTGAAAATAGCCATCGGAGACCAGCATGAGCCAGTCTGGGAAAAACGGCCTGACCTACAGCGATGCGGGCGTCGACATCGATGCCGGCAACCTCCTCGTCGAGAAGATCAAACCGGCGGTGCGCTCGACCCGACGCCCCGGCGCCGATGGCGAGATCGGCGGCTTCGGCGGGCTCTTCGATCTCAAGGCCGCGGGCTTTACCGATCCGGTTCTCGTTGCCGCCAATGACGGCGTCGGCACCAAGCTGAAGATCGCGATCGATGCCGATTATCACGACAGCGTCGGCATCGACCTCGTCGCCATGTGCGTCAACGATCTCGTCGTTCAGGGCGCCGAGCCGCTGTTCTTCCTCGATTATTTCGCCACCGGCAAGCTCGACCCCGACCAGGGTGCCGCGATCGTCGGCGGCATTGCCGCCGGCTGCCGGCAGGCGGGTTGCGCGCTGATCGGCGGCGAGACGGCCGAAATGCCCGGCATGTATTCCTCCGGCGACTATGATCTCGCCGGTTTTGCTGTCGGCGCTGCCGAACGCGGCAAGCTGCTGCCCTCGGGCGATATCGCCGAGGGCGATGTGATCCTCGGCCTCGCCTCCTCCGGCGTGCACTCCAACGGTTTCTCGCTGGTGCGCAAGATCGTCGAACTCTCCGGCCTCGGCTGGGACGCACCGGCGCCATTTTCCGAAGGCAGGAAGCTCGGCGAAGCCCTGCTGGAGCCGACCCGCATCTATGTGAAGCCGTTGCTGAAGGCGATCCGCGAGACCGGCGCCATCAAGGCGCTCGCCCATATCACCGGCGGCGGCTTCCCGGAAAATATTCCGCGGGTGCTGCCGAAGCATCTGGCGGCCGAGATCGATCTTGCCGCCGTCAAGGTTCCGCCGGTCTTCTCGTGGCTCGCCAGGACGGGCGGCGTCGAAACCAAGGAGATGCTGCGCACCTTCAACTGCGGCGTCGGCATGATTGTCGTCGTCGCCGGCGAGAATGTCGCGACCGTTTCCGCCGCCCTCGAAGCCGAGGGCGAGACCGTCGTCACGCTCGGCCGCATGATCGCTCGCGACGAAGGTGCCACCGGCACAGTCTATAAGGGCACACTTGCTGTATGAGCACGCCGCGCAAACGCGTCGTCGTCCTCATATCCGGCGGCGGCTCCAACATGATGGCCCTGGTTGCGGCGGCGAAAGCCGCCGACTACCCGGCCGAAATCGTGGGCGTGATCTCCGACAAGGCGGAGGCCGGCGGGCTTGCCAAGGCGGCCGCCGAAGGCATCGCCACCTACGCCTTTCCCCGCAAGGAGTATGCCAGCAAGGATGCGCATGAGGCGGCGATCTTTTCGGCACTCGACGAACTTTCGCCCGATATCCTCTGCCTGGCCGGCTATATGCGACTGCTCACGCCGACCTTCATTCAGCGTTACGAAGGCCGGATGCTCAACATCCACCCTTCCCTGCTGCCGCTGTTTCCCGGCCTGCATACCCATCAGCGCGCGATCGACGCCGGCATGCGCATCGCCGGCTGCACCGTGCATTTCGTCACCGAAGGCATGGACGAGGGACCGACGATCGGCCAGGCCGCCGTGCCGATCCTTTCCGGCGATACGGCCGAAAGCTTGGCCGCGCGCGTGCTCACCGTTGAACACCAGATCTATCCGCAGGCGCTGCGGCTCTATGCCGAAGGGCGCGTCGCGATGGAAGGCGGTAAAGCCGTCAGTGCCGATGGTTCGGCCGCTGCGCCAAGGGCCCAGCTGATTTCGCTGATCGGCAACCGCGATTAGGGTACAGAGCCACAAAGCGGCCTTCTCAACGTTTCACTACCGCAGCCGATGCTTTGGAGCAGAACCCTCGCTATCATCGGCTTCCATCTCCAAAGAATCTGGCCGGTGTAATCATATAGCTAAAGGGCAAGGCATCTCGGGCCGTGAGACCCCTGGAGGATCGCGCGGAAATATTTTTCGCGGTGCTACTGTGGTATCGAGCCAGGGAAGCCGTTTTCTCAATCTATAGGTTAGCTGGTCGGTCGTAATCTCTATATCGAGGCCCGTAAATTGAACACCTGGAAAATATCGGCCAATTTCGCCCGGCTGAATCTCAAATATAGTTTTTGGATCATCCTCGTTCTTGAACGACACAATTCCCGGCAGCCGGCTCGTTTTCAACTTGAAGGGATACCGTCCCTTTGCACTCCGCAGGGCCACAAAATCTGCTTCAGACAGCGAGCCTATGCTATTCTTTATGCCCAAGGTTGCAAGAACCCCATCCTCGTAAACTTGGGTAAGGCTGTTGTTGGGATCATGCTGGATTGGCAGGATGTAAATTGTACCTTTGCCGCCAAGATCAAAAATCAAAGCCTCGCCATAGAGCTGTGTCGCGCCACCGTTTCCGATCAGGCTATGCGTTACCTTTGAATACGAGATTTCCATAACCGAGGAACTTTCGACCGGTCGGCCATCAACGATCGCGGACGCGATGACCTTGAAGCGAACAGTTGCACTCTCACCCTGACAAGACATGAGCGGCAATGCGCAAAGTGACACCAGGAAAGACCTGCGCTTCATTGGCTGCCGGTTATTCAATCGAAATATCGTCATTGCGGAGGCGAGCACAGTCTCCATCCGCCTAAGCACCGCAACGTTCACCCCTGCCCTCATTTTTTCGCCATATCCACGGCATCTGCTTGCACCGTTTGCCATAGCGGCATCTCTTGCGAGTGGACATCATCACTAACACCGCGAGGAAGCAAAGCGGCTTGGCGCAACTTAGAACTGAATTTAGATAGGGAAGCATCGACTGTCAGCCTTAGCGGTGCCCTGCAAGTCTTTCATCTCGACGCGAGATCAAGACGTGCTTCTGACAATCAAGCTGCCTTGAAACTAAGCCGCTAGCGCCCGCAAGGGATGCAGCGTGCCGTCGCTGTAGACGAAGCGACCGGCGCGGAAGGTGGCTCGGATGCGGTTGATGTCGCCCCGCTCGACCACGACCAAATCGGCGCGCTGGCCGATGGCGATTTCGCCGCGGTCCGATAGGCCGGCGGAGCGGGCGGCGTTGCCGGTGGCCATGGCGACGGCTGAAGGCAGGCCGCCTTCCACCATCTCGGCGAGCTTGAAGATGCCGGGCACAAAGGCGGCCGGATGATAATCGGCGGCGATGACGCTGAGCAGGCCGGCCCTTGCGGCGTCGAGCGCGCTGAGATTGCCCGACATCGACTGGCCGCGCAGCGCGTTCGGCGCGCCCATCAGCGTCCAGAGGCCGCGGCGGCGCGCCTCTTCGGCCGCGGGTGCAGTGACCGGAAACTCGCTGATGGTGACGCCGAGATCGTGCATTTCGGCGACCTTCTCGACGCTGTCGTCGTCATGCGAGGCAAGCGAGAGCTTGTGCTTCAGCGACAGCGCGACGATCTCCTTCAGCTTGGCTTCGATTTCGGGGTTATTGCGCATGGCGATGCGCTTGGCGACGATCTCGGCGGCCATCTCCTCGGAGATGGCGCGGCGCTCGGAAATGCTGAGGATATAGCTCTGCAGGTTGTTGTACTGGCCCTGGCCGGGCGTGTGGTCGGTGAGCGACACCATGTCGATCTGATCGGCATTCAGCAGGCGCTCGAGCGCGGCAGCGGCGCCGATATTGGTGATTTCATAGCGGGCGTGGACGCGGTGATCGATCAGCAGATCATCGCGCAGCCGGTTGATGCCCTCGATCACCGCCGAGGTGGTCTCCAGCGAGCGGACGTGACCGTAAACACTTTCGGTGGCGAAGGAGACGGCGGCAAAGGCGGTGGTGACACCGGCGGCGGCAAGCTTCTTGTCGAGTTCGTGGATGCCGAAATCGATCGGCATCGTCGCGTTCGGCCGCGGCGCGATCTCTCGCTCGATCATGTCGCCATGGAGATCGACGAATCCCGGCATCAGCAGCCGCCCGCCTCCATCGATGGCAGCCCCGGCGACCGGCTCGGGCCTGATTTCGGCGATGGCGCCGTCTTCGACCCGCACGGAACCTTCACTCACCACCTCGTTTGGCAGAACGAGGGTGAAATTGCTGAGCCACATGGGCTTTCTCCTGATCGCATCGATGATTGACAGACCGCAGCGGATAGAACCGCTTCGTGACAAACGTATGAAATTTCGAACGCCACAACCGCGATCGCGAAACCGTCTTGAGGCCAACCCGCGGGCTTGCCCGAGACCGCGCATCCGCTATCGAAGTTTATGCCTGTTCAACAGAGCCCATTGCAGCAGCATGATCGTCTTGGCGTCGAAGATCTCGCCGTTTTCGATCATTTGGGCGGCCTCATCGAGCGGGACTTCGAGAACCTCGATATCCTCGTGCTCCTCGTCCAGGCCGCCGCCTTCGGCCACGCGGTCGGCGCTGTCGATCAGCGAGACGAAGAAGTGGACGACTTCGGTGATGGCGCCGGGCGAAGTGTAGCATTTGAACAGGAAACGCGCGTCGCGCAGGTGGTAACCGGTTTCTTCCATCGCCTCGCGGCGGATCGCCTGTTCGGGATGATCGTCATCGAGAAGGCCGGCCGGCACCTCGATCATCCAGGCGGGATCACCGTTGATATGAACGGCAAGGCGGAACTGGCGGACGAGAACGACGAGGTCGCGCTTGGGATCATAAAGCAGGATGCAGGCTGCCGGCGTGCGATGGTAGACCTCCCGCTTCAAGCGTTGGGTCGCGCCCTTGCGGTCGATGTAATCGAGCAGATAGCTGCTGAGCTTCGTCCACCCATTCGACAGCGTTTCCGTGCTGACGATCTTCACGCGTGATTTCGGCTGCATCATGCTGTGTCCTTGCGAAGCCAGACCTTGTTATCGTGCACGGCCGCCCCGCCATAGGGCGCGACCGGGTCGGCGCCGGTGAGCACGTTGATGCCCTCGCCATCGATATGCGCCTTGTTCGGCCAGAGGCCTTCGGCGATCAGCACGCCAGGCTTCACCTCGGTGGTGACGCGGGCATGGATGCGCAGGTCGCCGCGGCTGTTGCCGATGCGGACCAGATCGCCGTGGGCGATGCCATTGGCTTCAGCGTCGGCCGGATTGATCATCACCTCGGGACGGCCCTCTTTCTGACGCGACGTCTTGGTCTCGGCGAAGCTCGAATTCAGGAAGTTGCGCGCCGGCGAGGTGGCCAGACGAAAGGGATGGTCGGTATCAGCGACTTCGATGACATCGACCTGATCGGGGAATGCAGGCAGCTCCCCATGCGGCCCGAGCAGGCCGACCGCCGCCGGCGGCTTGTTCGGCGCCGGCTGATCGATCCAGTCCGGGCGGAAATGGAATTTGCCGTCGGGATGAGCAAAGCCGTTCAGGAAATGCGCCTCCTCGAAGGCCGGCTGGCGATCGAACCATTTGTGCTCGAGGAAATGCTCGTAATCCGGCAGGCCGCTCGATTCCAGCAAGCGATCGACCATTTCGCGGGCTGAAAAGCCGAAGCCGGGGCGATCGGCGACGCCGAGGCGTTTGGCCAGTTCCTCGATGACGAAGAGATTGGTGCGCACGCTCGGCGGCGGCTCGACCAGCTTCGGCCCGAGCAGGATATGGTTCTGGCCGCCGGCCCGGTAGATATCGTCATGCTCGACGAACATCGTCGCCGGAATGACGATATCGGCGATCTCCGCCGTCTCGGTCATGAACTGCTCGTGCACGGCGACGAACAGGTCGTCGCGGGCAAAACCGCGTCTGACGAGGCGCTGCTCGGGGGCGATGTTGGCCGGATTGGTGTTCTGGATCAGCATCGCCGTCACCGGGCCGCGATGGCGCAGCGCCACCGGATCGCCGGTCAGCACCCGGCCGATCTGCGACTGATCGAGCATGCGGATATCGCCGTCCTTCATCGAGCGGCCGGTCAGTTCCGCATTGTTCATGCGGAAGATATCGTTGTTGGAATGGAAGGCGCCGCCGCCCTCATATTGCCAGGAGCCGAGCACGGTGGCGACCGAGGCGGCCGCATGCATGGCGACCGCGCCATTGCGCTGGCGGGTGAAGCCGTAGCCGAGGCGGAAGAAGGTCTTTTTCGTCGTGCCGACGAGGCGGGCAAAGGCTTCGATCTCCTCGACCGAAAGGCCGGTGATATCGGCGGCCCATTGCGGCGTCTTCGTTTTCAGATGCGCTTCGAGGCCGGCGGGATCATCGGCATAGCGCGCCATGTAGTCGCGGTCGGCATGGTCGTCGCGGAAGGCGATGTGCATGACGGCGCAGGCCAGTGCCGCATCGGTGCCGGGCCTAACGATCAAGGCCATGTCGGCCTGCTTCATCGTCGGATTGTCGTAAATGTCGATGACGACGATCTTGGCGCCGCGCTCCTTGCGCGACTTGATGGCGTGGGTCATCACATTGACCTGCGTCGACACCGCATTGGTGCCCCAGATGACGACGCAATCGGTGCGGCCCATCTCGCGCGGGTCGGGGCCGCGCAGCGTGCCGGTCGCCACGGTGAAGCCGGTCCAGGCCGGGTTGGTGCAGATCGAGGAGAAAAAGCCGGAATAGCGCTTGGCGTGACGCAGGCGATCGATCGAGTCGCGCTGTACCCAGCCCATGGTGCCGGCATAGAAATAAGGCCAGATCGCCTCACTGCCGTCCCGCGCCTCGGCCTTCACGAAGGCTTCGGCGATCTCATCCAGCGCATCGTCCCAGGAAATCTGCTGCCACTGCCCGGCCCCCTTGGCGCCGGCGCGGCGCAAGGGATGCATCAGGCGGTCGGGATGGTAGAGCCGCTCGGCATAGCGGGCGACCTTGGCGCAGATGACGCCCGAGGTGTAGGAATGATCATTGGCGCCGCGCACGCGCCCGATGCGGCCGTCCTCGGATAGTTCGACCTCCAGCGCGCAGGTGGAGGGACAGTCGTGCGGACAGGCGGTGTGGCCTACCCTGGTGTCCGGCTTCGGGGATTTGGCGTGGATGGGGGTCGCAATGTTCATGGCATTTGTATATTCCAAGCCTTGCACGGCCAAAAGCCACAAACTTTCCCATGACGCGAATTCATACGGACATCAGCGAAAATGAACTACCGCCACATCTATCATGCGGGCAATTTTGCCGATGTGCTGAAACATGCCGTGCTGGCGCGGCTGATCCGCTACATGCAGAAAAAGGATGGTGCCTTCCGCGTCCTCGACACGCATGCCGGCATCGGGCTCTACGACCTCTCCTCCGAAGAAGCGCAGAAAACCGGCGAATGGCTCGACGGCATCGGCAAGCTGATGGAGGCCGATCTCGGACCGCAGGTTTCCGAACTGCTGGAGCCCTACCTTGCAGCCATCCGCGAACTCAATCCTGAGGGCGGCGTCCGCTTCTATCCCGGATCGCCGAAACTGGCGCGCCTGCTGTTCCGGCCGCAGGACCGGCTGTCGGCGATGGAGCTGCACCCCGAGGATTTCGCCCGCCTGCACCGGCTGTTCGAGGGCGACCACCATGCGCGCATCACCGAACTCGACGGCTGGCTGGCGCTCGGCGCGCATCTGCCGCCGAAGGAGAAACGCGGCATCGTGCTTGTCGATCCGCCTTTCGAGGAAGAGGACGAATATCAGCGTCTGGCCGAGGGGCTGGAAAAGGCCTATCGCCGTTTTCCAGGCGGCACCTATTGCCTGTGGTATCCGCTGAAAAAGGGCGCGCCGATCAAAGAATTCCACGAGAGGCTACAGGCGCTCGACATTCCGAAAATGCTCTGCGCCGAGCTTTCTGTTCGCAGCGACCGCGGCATCACGGGATTGACGGGTTCAGGCCTCGTTATCGTCAATCCGCCCTTCACCCTGAAGGACGAGCTGCACCAACTGCTGCCGGCGCTGAAGGACCATTTGGCGCAGGATCGTTTCGCCTCGCACCGCGCCTTCTGGCTGCGCGGCGAGACCAAGACGGTCAAGGACGACGATTGACCGGACAACCCGGTTCGGGAATAGTCCGCGCAGTTCCACAAATCAGGTGCTGCATGAAGCTTCTTTGGTCGCCCCCCTCACCCTATTCCAGCAAGGTGCGGATGGCCGCGCATTTCCTGGATCTCGAGTTGAACGCCATCCGGGTCGACACCAATACGGCGCCGGCGATCCTGGTGGAGAATAATCCGCTCGGCAAGATCCCGACGCTGCTGGCCGATGACGGCGCCTCGGTCTTCGACAGCGTGGCGATCATGCATTATTTCGACCGGCTGGCGAAGGGCAAGCTCTATCCCTCCAAGAAGGGCAAACGCACGGATGCCGACGTCCTCGAATCGCTCTGCGACGGCATCTGCGATTGCCTGCTGGCGATCATGTATGAGCGGCGTTTTCGCGATGAGGAAAAGATCCACCAGCCCTGGATCGACCGGCAATGGAAAAAGGTGACGAGCGGGCTTACGCATCTGAGCGCCAAGCCGCCGAAATTGGGCAAGAAACTCAACGGCGGGCATTTCGCCTTGGCCGCCACGCTCGGCTATCTCGATCTGCGCTTCAAGGGCCAGTGGGAAGCCGATCATGCGCCGCTGATCGACTGGTTGCGGCAGTTCGAAAAGAAATTCCCCGCCTATCAGGAACTCAAGACCCAGGCCTGAGCGCCTGGCAACAACAGGCGAGCAGCAAAAAGCCGGGCGATTTGCCCGGCTTTTCCATGTTTGAATAATTCCGTTCGGCTTAGAACTTGACGCCGATACCGAGCTTGACGCTGTTTTCGTCGTAACCGCGCGAGAAGCTGCCGGAGTCGAGGTCGTAATCCTTGCTCTGGTAGTCGGTGTAGCGATATTCCAAGCGCGTCGTGATGTTGTTGGTCACGAACGCTTCGACGCCGGCGCCGACCGTATAGCCGTAGTTCGTCTTGCTTTCGTCCGAGGTGCCGTCGGAAACCTTGACGTCGCCGAGCGCAAGACCGGCCGTGCCATAGAGCAGGAAGGGGTTCATGTCGTAGCCGACGCGGCCACGAACGGAGCCGTTCCAGCCATACTTGTTCTTGATGCCGCCCGAGGAAACGTCGTCGCCGCTGTAGCCGAGGTCAGATTCAACGCCGTAAACGATCTGGCCCTGCTGCCAGTTATAGCCGGTGAACACCTGGCCGCCGAAACCATAGGTGTGGCGGTCGGAACCGAAGTCACCCATGTTGTAGGTGCCGGCGCCGCCGAGGTAGAAGCCTTCCCAGCTGCCGGCCGGCTTGACCGGGGCTTCCTGGGCGACCGGTGCTTCCGGAACCTGGTCGACGGCATCGGCCGCCTGAGCTGCCGAGACGCCCGCAATTGCAAAAACGGAGGCCATGAGGCCAGCAATGAGTACACGCATACTTAGTCTCCTTTCAGTCCCGCGCCGCTGATCATCTGTCTATCAGTGAAGCATTGGCGGGATATTGCCAGATGTCCCTTCCGGATCGAGACTGAAATTGGAACTCAAATGCGGATTTGAAAGAGCCAAATTGTGATATCATTGTGGCTGCCGCATGGCCGAAATTCGATGTTGCTTGCCTGCAACATACACTTCATTAACCCTACTGAAGAGTTAAACTGAAAATACTTATTTTAGGAAATCGCATTCTTAAATAATACATAGAATATCCCGCCCACGGACGCAACCACAACGACCTATTTATATAATCTCCGCCCGCGCCTATATAGTCGGCAGACAGACTCGCGGGATTAGAAGGCAGGATTTTGAACCACAAAAGACTTCGCTCGGCCCTTGTAACAGGGGCTGCTAAAAGAATAGGCCGGGCAATCGCCGAAGACCTTGCTGCAAATGGCTTTTCCGTTGCCATCCACGCGAACGGCTCCCTCAGTGAAGCCGAAGAGCTGGTGGCGGAATTGCGGCAGAAGGGATATCGGGCGATCGCGCTCAAGGCCGATCTTACCAATATCGGCGAAACCGGCGAACTCGTAAAAAGAGCGTCGGAAGACCTCGGTCCGCTCGACCTGCTCGTCAACAACGCCTCCATCTTCCGCCAGGATTCGGCCCGCAGTTTCGATGAGCAGGCATGGGCGCAGCATTTCGACGTCCATGTGCGGGCGCCCTCGATCCTTGCCGCAGCCTTTACCGAACAGCTCCCCGACGATGCGACCGGATTGATCGTCAACATCATCGACCAGCGGGTCTGGGCACTGAGGCCCAGCTTCTATTCCTATACGCTCTCCAAATCGGCGCTGTGGACGGCAACGCAGACACTTGCCCAGGCATTGGCGCCGGCCATCCGCGTCAATGCCATCGGCCCCGGCCCGTCGATGCCGAGCGAACGGCAGGCGCAGGAGGACTTCCAAGCGCAGGTCTCAGCCCTTATCCTGCAGCGAGGGCCGGCGCTGGAGGAATTCGGACAAACGATTCGCTTCCTTTACGACACGCCCTCGATCACCGGCCAGATGATTGCCCTCGACGGCGGCCAGCACCTTGCCTGGCAGACGCCCGATGTGGCGGAGATTACGGAATGAACGGACGAAAGCTGCCGGATGGCGGGGTTCTCTACGACGATACGGATGAGAGCGAAGACGAGATCGAGGTGGAAGGCGACCTTTCCGCCGCCGCCCCGCTTGCGACTGCGGTCGACTGGAACGCCGGCAGCCTCAACGAGACCGGACTCATCGGCGCCGAGCTGATCGGCGAATTCGTCAAGCGGTTGCCGAACAGCCCCGGCGTCTACCGCATGTTCAACGCCGAGGGTGACGTGCTCTATGTCGGCAAGGCGCGCAGCCTGAAGAAGCGCGTCGGCAATTACGCCGTCGGCCGCGTGCATTCCAACCGCATAGCGCAGATGGTGCGCCAAACGGCGAACATGGAATTCGTCACGACGCGCACGGAAACCGAAGCGCTGCTCCTGGAAGCGAATCTGATCAAGCGCTTGCGGCCGCGCTTTAACGTGCTGCTGCGCGACGACAAGTCCTTTCCCTATATCCTCATCACCGGCGATCACCGGGCGCCGGCCATTTTCAAGCATCGCGGTGCGAGAGCGCGGAAGGGCGACTACTTCGGGCCGTTCGCCTCGGCCGGCGCGGTCGGGCGGACGATCAATTCGCTGCAGCGCGCCTTCCTGATCCGCACCTGCACCGACAGCGTTTTCGAAACGCGCACCCGCCCCTGCCTGCTCTACCAGATCAAGCGCTGTTCCGGGCCGTGCACCCATGAGGTCAGCGACGGGGGTTACGCCGAACTGGTGCAGGAGGCGAAGGACTTCCTCTCCGGCAAGAGCCAGAAGGTCAAGTCGCATATGGCCGAGGCCATGAACCAGGCGGCCGAGGACCTCGACTTCGAGCGGGCGGCAATCTATCGCGACCGCCTGGCCGCACTTTCGCATGTGCAGAGCCATCAGGGCATCAATCCGGCCGGCGTCGAGGAGGCTGACGTTTTCGCCATCCACCACGAGGGCGGCGTCTCCTGCATCCAGGTATTCTTCTTCCGCACCGGACAGAACTGGGGCAATCGCGCCTATTTCCCAAAGGCCGATCCGCAGCTTTCCGGCGCCGAAGTGCTGAATGCCTTCCTCGCGCAATTCTACGACGACAAGCCGGTGCCGAAGCAGATCATGCTGTCGGAAACGATCGAGGAGATGGAACTGCTCGCAGCCGCCCTTAGCGAAAAGGCCGGCCATAAGGTTTCGATCCTGGTGCCGCAGCGCGGCGAGAAGCGCGATCTGGTCGACCATGTCGTCGGCAATGCCCGCGAGGCGCATGGGCGAAAGCTTGCCGAAACGGCGTCGCAGTCGCGGCTGCTCGACGGTTTCAAGGACACGTTCGGGCTTGCCTATGTGCCGCAGCGCATCGAAATCTACGACAACTCGCATATTATGGGCACTAATGCCGTCGGCGGCATGGTGGTCGCGGGGCCGGAAGGCTTCGTCAAAAACCAGTACCGCAAGTTCAACATCAAATCGACCGACATCACCCCCGGTGACGATTTCGGCATGATGAAGGAAGTGATGACGCGGCGGTTCTCGCGGCTGATCAAGGAGGAAGGCATTCCCGATCGTACGGCGCAGGCAGGCCCCGCCGACGCCGCCGACATGCCCTTCCCGGCGTGGCCCGACGTGATCCTCATCGACGGCGGCCAAGGGCAGATGACGGCGGTGCGCGCCATCCTCACCGAGCTCGGCATCACCGACAGCGTCATGGCGATCGGCATCGCCAAGGGTGTCGACCGCGATGCCGGGCGCGAGCGCTTCTTCCCTCCCGGACGCGAGAGTTTTACCCTGCCGCCGCGCGATCCTGTGCTCTATTTCGTCCAGCGCATGCGCGACGAGGCGCATCGTTTCGCAATCGGCTCGCACCGGGCCCGGCGCAAGAAGGAAATGGTCAAGAACCCGCTCGACGAGATCGGCGGCATCGGTCCATCGCGCAAGCGCGCGCTGCTTCAGCATTTCGGCACGGCGAAAGCGGTTTCGCGCGCCGCACTCTCCGACCTGATGGCGGTGGAAGGCATTTCGGAGGCCGTCGCCAAGCAGGTCTACAACCATTTCCACGACGACGCCGCGAAATAACCGGCGCCCGTCGCAAATTCCACGCAAAGGCAGTGAAAAGACAGAAAGAATGTTGACGGTCCGCGGTCAAAGCCGTCATCTACCGCATCGGCCCGAACATCGGACTCGATATCAGAAAAGCCCGATGCGTCGATTCAAAGTGTTACAGCGTCCTGAAAAGACGCGCGGCGCTGCAGCGGCGCATCAAGTCAGAGAAACGATCCCATGGCATCGCGTGCGTACAGCATCCCCAACCTCCTGACCTACGGCCGTATCCTCGCGGTACCGCTGATCGTTCTCTGCTTCTTCATCGAAGGCAGGCTGTCGATCAGCAACACGGCGCGCTGGGTGGCACTGTGGATCTTCGTCATCGCCTCGATCACCGATTTCCTCGACGGCTATCTCGCGCGCATCTGGAATCAGACCTCGAATATCGGCCGCATGCTCGACCCGATCGCCGACAAGCTGCTGGTCGCCTCGATCCTGCTCCTGGTCGCAGCCGACCAGACGATCGCCGGCTGGTCGATCTGGGCGGCGATCACCATTCTCTGCCGCGAGATCCTGGTTTCCGGCCTGCGTGAATATCTGGCGGCGCTGAAGGTCAGCGTGCCGGTGACGCGGATCGCCAAGTGGAAGACGACGCTGCAGCTCGTCGCCATCGCCTTCCTGCTCGCGGGTCCTGCCGGCGACGAGATATTCCCCTATACGACGCAGACCGGCATCGCGCTTCTGTGGATCGCCGCATTGCTGACCATCTATACCGGCTATGATTATTTCCGCGCCGGGCTGAAACATATCGTGGATGACGAGGAATGACGCGGCTTGTCTATTTCGCATGGGTGCGCGAGCGCATCGGCAAAGGCGAGGAGGAGATCGACCTTCCCTCCTCGGTCGTCACCGTTACCGATCTGTTGAATCATTTGAAGACGCTAGGCGAAGAATATGAGGCCGCGCTTCAATATCCGGACGTGATCAGGGTGGCGCTCGACATGGAGCATGTCGAGCATGACGAGCCGATATCGGGCGCACGGGAGATCGGGATATTTCCGCCGATGACGGGGGGGTGAAGTCCGGTCCATCCGGGCTTGGGAAAACTTACAATGGGTAGGACTGCGTCTTCCTCTATCTCCCTCATTCCTGTGCTTGTCACAGGAATCCAGTGCGCCCAAGTCCTTGGGCGCGGGAGAAGCACTTGCCAAAAGGAAAGAGTCATTCACCGCGCGGACGCGCGGTGGCTGGATTCCTGTGACAAGCACATGAATGAGGGAGCTTGGGGATACGGCAGCGCATCAAAGCAGCGGAGGTCCCCGTGGTGACCATCACTCCCACCATCCGTGTCCAACATGAGGATTTCGACCTGCAGGCGGAGGTCGACCATCTCTCCAAGGGCAAGCCGGGCATCGGCGCCGTCGTCACCTTCTCCGGCCTCTGCCGCGATGACGGCGGAACCCTCGCCGCCCTCGAACTCGAACATTACCCCGGCATGGCCGAAGCCGAGATGACCCGCATCGGTAAACTCGCCATCGAGCGCTTCGGGCTGCTCGGCCTCACCGCCATCCACCGATACGGCAAGATCGCCGTCGGCGAGAATATCGTGCTCGTCGTTGCGGCCGCACCGCACCGGCAAGCGGCGTTCGACGGCGCCAACTTCGTCATGGACTTCCTGAAGACAGCAGCCCCCTTTTGGAAGAAGGAACATGGCAAGGATGGCGCGGCCGGCGACTGGGTCGCGGCGAAAGATGCCGACGATACGGCGCGCGGCAAGTGGAAATAAGCTAAAGCACCACTCGCTCTCTGCGGCTCATGACCAGCAATAGAACGAGCAGCGAGAAAATGACCAGATCGCGCCAGACGAAGGGGCCATAGGCGCCCCATAGGGTCTCGACGACGGCGAGCCCGGCGGCCCCGCCTGCCGAGCGCAGCGGATCGGAGTAACCACCGACGGCTGATATCAGCAGCACCTTCAGCCCGAACATCAGGCCCGCGCCGAAATCCATCGAGCCGTAATAGAAGGTCGCGAGGATACCGCAGGTCGTGGCGACGAGGGCGGCCGCGGCATAGGCGACGAGGAAGACCCGGTCGGCGCTGGTGCCGCAGAGCTCGGCGGCCAGCGGATCGTCGGTAACGGCGCGCCAGATGCGGCCCGAGGCCGTGCGCCTGAGGATCAGCGCACCCACCGCGACCATGGCTGCCATCAGTACCGTGTCGATCAGCTGGATATAGGTCAGCGTCACCTTGAACGGGCCGTCGCTCCAGAAGACGACCGTGCCGTTCAGGAAGGGTGGCAGCCAGATGGCACGGGTATCAGCGGCAAGCCGGGCAGTTTCCATCAGCACGATCATGATACCAAGGGCGGCGACGATCACCGTATTCGGCGATTTGCTGACCAGCGGCAGCATGATCGAGCGGCCGATCCATATGCCCGCCGCCAACGAATAGACGATCGCAGCGCCGGCGCCGACGGCAAGGGCCGCCGGCAGCACCAACCAGAACTTGACATAGGCGAGTTCGGTGAAGAGCAGCAGGATCTGGCCTGCGAAGGCGAAGATCGCCCCATAGGTGATGTCGGCTCGCTTGGTCACGCCGAAGGCGACGGCATAGCCGAAGGCGAGCGCGGCATAAAGAGCGGCGAGCGGAACCGCATTCGCCAGTTGCTGCAGAAGATAGGCCATTCCATGCACCCCGCGTCGGCAAATTATAACTGGTAAAACCTATTTCACCAGTTATAATTTCATCATGAGCTTTTCCTGGACCCCTCACCGCTTTGCCGGAGGCGCGCTGGCGCTCGATGTCGCCAATAGCGTCGTGCTGCGCCACGATGCAGCGCGGCGGATCGACCGCTTCGCGGTTCAGGGCCAGATGCAGGACTTTCCGCGCGCCGCTGCCGAATTCTGTGCCGAACGGGCCCTCTTCGGCGACATCGCTCCGGTGGCTAGTGAAGACGAGACGGATTTCCTCGCGCTGCGGGAAGCGATCGACCGCTATTTCCGCAAGCGTATACTGGATGGCGGCGACGACCAATTGCTGGCCGTGCTGCTGGAGCTGCTGGCAAAAGTGTTGCGCGAGGCAAACCCCGGCAGCGTGGCCAGGGCCACAGCCCATTCGGTGCTGCGGTTGGTCGCCATGCCGGATCCGGAGCGCATGAAAATCTGCGGCAATTGCGGCTGGCTGTTCATCGATCGCAGCAAGAACAGGAGCCGCGCCTGGTGCGACATGGCGGTCTGCGGCAACCGCGCCAAGGCGAACCGCCACTACCGCCGCAAGAAGGAGGAGACGCCATGAGAATATATTTGATCATAACAGCGGCAGCGGCCAGCCTTCTACTTTCGGCCTGCCAGCGCCAGGCCGAAAATCTCGTCGAGGTCACCGGCCATCTCTTCGTCTTCAACTATCGGGTGGCGAGCGCCACCTATCTGCTGACGCTGAAGAAGACAGGTCCCATTCCCGATGGTTCGGTCATCATCGCCGAATTCGAAAATCCTCAAGGCGGCGAACCACTGATGCTGAACCAGAAAATCTATCCGATCGACGACAAGATCGCACTGCAGAGCCAAAACCTGCACTGCGTACGCAAGGACCGTCCCTATTCCGTCAGCCTCCGTCTGGTCGACAAGGACGGCAAGGTGCTGCAGGAATTGAAGACGCAATTCCGATCCGACCTGGACCAGACCGTGCTGCCGAGCAAGCCGCTCGTTGTTGGTGCGCTTTATGACAAGAACCCTGAGGTCTTCAAGCCGGACGGCAGCGTCGATTTCTCAAACACCGACAAATGCCCGGCATAAAGGAACGCCCGGCATAGAAAAAGCCGGAGCGAAGCCCCGGCTTTCGAGAGTCAATTCAAGGCATTGCGCGCCAATGCCGAAGCGTGGCCTCAGCCGACGACTTCGGTATCGGAGAACCAGTACTTGATTTCCTGGGCAGCCGTTTCCGGAGCATCCGAACCGTGAACGGAATTTTCGCCGATCGACAGGGCATGAACCTTGCGGATCGTGCCTTCGTCAGCGTTTGCCGGGTTGGTCGCGCCCATGATCTCGCGGTTCTTGAGGATGGCGCCTTCGCCTTCCAGAACCTGAACGACGGTCGGACCGGAGGTCATGCCTTCGACGAGTTCGCCGAAGAAGGGGCGATCCTTGTGAACGGCGTAGAAGCCTTCGGCTTCGCGGCGGCTCATCCAGACGCGCTTGGAGGCGACGACGCGCAGGCCGGCATCTTCGAGCATCTTGGTGATGGCGCCCGTCAGGTTGCGTTTGGTTGCATCCGGCTTGATCATCGAGAAGGTGCGTTCAATCGCCATAGTCAAATCCTCTGGTTTCTCGGGAAAAGTGGGCGGTCTTTACCCGCCCCACCGCCCGAAAACAAGAGGTCGGCGGCAATTTCACGCCGCTGTCACAGTCCGGCCGCGGCTTTGATGGAGATCGAGGCAGCGTTCGAACCAGCCCAAGACGGGATCGTCGGCGGCCAGCATGGCGAGACCAGTGCAGATACGCAGCCATTGCAGCGCCCCGAAGACGATATAATCGGCAAAGAGCGGCGTTTGCCCACCGATGAAAGGCTGGAATTTCAGCATGTGCCGGAGCGGCTCCAGCTTGGCGCCGAAGGCGGCCTTCTCCGCCTCGCTACCCGCAGCAACGACTTCGAATGATTTCCCGAGACGAGCTTCGCGGCTCTCGCGGAAATAGGCCTTGTCTCCCTCGTCGAGATTGGCGTGGATGTCGAGAAGGGCGATCCGCGTGATGGCCGGATGGATGATCATCTGCGAATAGCCCTCGACCATGCGCGACAGCGCCTTGCCGCCCTCGCCGTTAAACAGCGACTGCCGCTCGGGATAGGCCTCCTCCAGATAGAGAGCGATGTCGAAACTGTCGGGGATCAGCCTGCCATTGTCGTCGAGAACGGGCACGGTCTGCGAGACGCCGCCGCCGATTGCGCGGATGCGGGCATAGGTCGTCGGGATCTCCTCGAAATCCAGCCCCTTATGCGCCAGCGCCATCACTGCCTTCCAGCAATGAGGCGAGAAGAAGTGCTGCTTGTCTGCACCGCATAGGGAATAGAGGGCTCTGGTCATGACAGTCCTTTCGAGATCGAAACGCAGCGCATTCCACGACAGAAAAAGCCTGCGATCAAATCAGGAATTTTCATGGCGCCATCACTCGGATTTCTCGGGAAACTGATTAGACTGCCGTAATCAGGACAGGGGGGATCGAATGCTCCGACATTACAGCATGTTTGCTGCGTATAACCGCTGGGCCAACGCCCAGGTCTACGCGGCAGCGGCCGAACTCAGTGATGCGGAATTCCGCAGCGACCGCGGCGCCTTCTTCGGCTCACTGCACCGCACGCTCAATCATCTGCTCGTCGCCGACCGGATCTGGATGAAGCGCTTCACCGGTACCGGCGAAGCGCCGACGACACTCGATGCCGTTCTTTATGAAGAACTGGATGCGCTTACCGCCGCACGGAGGGCGGAGGACGAGCGGATCATTGCCTGGACGGGCACGCTTGATGAGGCAAGCCTTGCCGCCGACTTCACCTATGTGCCGGTGACGCAGCCGATCGAAATCACCCAGCCATTGCAGCCGGCCCTTGCGCATCTCTTCAATCACCAGACCCATCATCGCGGCCAATGCCACATGACGCTGACGGCGCTCGGCAAGCCGAGCCTCAGTCTCGATCTCATCTACTTCCTGCGCAGCGACGGCCGCGAGTGGATGTGAGGCAGCCTTTATCATCAAGACGGTATTAACCGCCTTTGCCGGTTGCGCAGGCAATTCAGCCAAAGATTCAGCCTCTCTTAAAGCCTTGCAGGCATAGCGGAATGAAGGGATAAGCCAGGCTGCGAGGGATTGTCATGCAGAATGCAAGCGCAAACGCTTTGGTGCCGCGCGAGGCCGCGCATCCGACGCCTATGGCCGACATTCAGAGGATCGCCCAGCACCTGACGCGCCTGAACATTGCGGCGCTGCCGCGCAATTACGAACTTTTCCACGAAGCGATCATCGGGCTCAATGCCGGCCTTGCACAGGATATCGCGGCGCTCGGTGCGCAGCCGCAACAGGCGATGCTCGACGAACTCGGATTGAAATACCGCCTTGTCGGCCATTGCGGTCTGGCCGGCGAGACGTCGCGCAACGAGGCGAGCCGGATGCTGCGCGAGGTGGCGGAGAGGCTTGCCGAGGGGCTGCGGCACAAAGACGCCTTTGCACGCGCCTGCGGCACGATCCTGAAATCGTTTTCCGGCAACGACAACCAGAGCCTCACCGCCTTCCTCGGCGAGATAGACTACCTCTCCGCCTCGCTGGCGACGGTGTTGTCGGCGGAAACGGAGATCGCGGATAAGCTGCAGGACGACATCAAGAGGCTGGAGACGCTGGAGCGCGGCATTTCGGCGATGCAATCGGCCGCCGTCGCCGACCGGATCACCGGACTTCCAAACCGCATCGCACTGAACCGCCAAATCGCCGATCTCTATCAGCGCGACGAAGGTTTCGCCGGCAGCGCGCTTGTTATGGTCGATATCGACAACTTCACCGATCTCAACGACAGATACGGCACCCAGGCCGGCAACAAGCTGCTGAAGAAGCTCGCCGCCCTCTTCCGCAAATCGGTCAAGAAGAACGACTTCGTCGCCCGCACCGCGGCGGACGAATTCGCTTTCCTGTTTGCCAATGTCGGCATGCAGGATGCGATGACGATCGCCGAGCGCCTGCGCGCTTCCGTCGAGGACAATCTGGTCTTCGCGACCTCCGACAGGGCCGATCGCGGCAGGCTGACCATCTCGATCGGCGTCGCGCTCAGCACGGATGCGGCAACGCCTGGACAGTTGCAGGCCAATGCCCGCGTGGCGCTCCTCGCCGCGCAGACGAACCCCCGCCAGCCGGTCCAGGCTTTCCGCCACTGAAGGCGCTGACAGCGCGCCGCCGGCCACAAGCAAGCTTGTCAGCGCCCAAGCAAGCTTGGCGTGGGAACAAGCGCTCTTGCCTTGGCGGGCGCTTTCGGCCAAAACGCCGGCCATGATCACGCTCACCGATATTTCCGCCCGCATTGCCGGGCGCCTGCTTCTCGACAATGCCAGCATTTCGCTGCCTTCGGGCACGAAGGCGGGGCTGGTCGGGCGCAACGGCGCCGGCAAGTCCACGCTGTTTCGCGTCATTACCGGCGATCTCGGCTCGGAGACCGGATCGGTGTCGATCCCGAAGGCGGCACGCATCGGTCAGGTGGCGCAGGAAGCACCGGCAACCGAGCAATCCCTGATCGAGATCGTGCTTTCAGCCGACAAGGAACGCGCGGCCCTCGTGGCCGAGGCGGAAACGGCGACCGATCCCCACCGCATCGCCGAAATCCAGATGCGCCTTGTCGATATCGACGCGCATTCGGCCGAGGCGCGCGCCGCGAGCATTCTTGCCGGCCTCGGCTTCGACCAGGCGGCGCAAGCCCGCCCCGCCTCTTCCTTCTCCGGCGGCTGGCGCATGCGCGTGGCGCTTGCCGCCGTGCTGTTTTCCGAGCCGGATCTGCTGCTGCTCGACGAACCCACAAACTATCTCGACCTCGAAGGCACGTTGTGGCTGGAAGACTATGTCCGCCGCTATCCGCACACCGTCATCATCATCAGCCACGATCGCGACCTCCTGAACAACGCGGTCAACGCAATCGTCCATCTCGACCAGAAGAAGCTGACCTTCTATCGCGGCGGCTACGATCAGTTCGAGCGGCAGAAGGCGGAAGCCGACGAGCTGCAGACCAAGGCCAAGGCCAAGAACGACGCGGCGCGCAAACATCTGCAGAGCTTCATCGATCGCTTCAAGGCCAAGGCCTCCAAGGCCCGGCAGGCGCAATCGCGAGTCAAGGCGCTCGAGCGCATGGGAACCGTCGCCGCTGTCATCGAGGATCACGTACAGCCGATCACTTTTCCCGAGCCGGAAAAGCAGCCGGCCTCGCCGATCGTTGCGATCCAGAGCGGCGCCGTCGGCTACGAGCCCGGCAATCCGATCCTGAAGAACCTCAACCTGCGCATCGACAATGACGACCGCATCGCCCTGCTCGGCTCGAACGGCAACGGCAAATCGACCTTCGCCAAATTCATCTCCGGCCGGCTTGCGCCGGAAAGCGGCGAAGTGAAGCTGGCGCCGAGCCTGAAGATCGGTTTCTTCGCTCAGCATCAACTCGACGACCTCATTCCCGAGCAGTCGCCGGTCGAGCACGTGCGCCGGCTGATGCCTGGCGCGCCGGAGCCGAAGGTGCGCGCCCGCGTCGCCCAGATGGGGCTTGCGACAGAGAAGATGGCAACCGCCGCCAAGGATCTTTCGGGCGGCGAAAAGGCCCGGCTGCTGATGGGGCTCGCCGCCTTCAACGCACCCAATCTGCTGATCCTCGACGAGCCGACAAACCATCTCGACATCGACAGCCGCCGGGCGCTGATCGAGGCGCTGAACGATTACGAAGGCGCCGTCATCCTGATCTCGCATGACCGCCACCTGATCGAGGCGACGGTCGACCGGCTGTGGCTGGTCAACGACGGGACGGTGACGACCTTCGAAGGCGACATGGACGAATACCGCGACCTGATCGTCACATCCGGTAAAAAAAAAGAAGAAAAGCCGCAGCTGACTGAGGATGCGACGTCGAAGGCCGACCAGCGCAAGCTCAATGCCGAACGTCGCGCCTCGCTGACGCCGCTCAAGAAAAAGATCAACGAAATCGAATCCTTGACGGCGAAGCTGGAGAAACAGATTCAGGCGCTTGACGCGGAACTTGCAAATCCCGCCCTCTACGAAAAGACGCCCGCCAAGGCGGCCGAAAAGGCAAAGCAGCGCGGCGAAGCCGCGGCCAAGCTGGCTGCCGCCGAGGAAGACTGGCTGATGCTTTCGGCCGAATACGAAGAGGCCATGGCAGGATAGCCATATTCCTCAGAGTGTGATGTCGCCCGAAAACCGCTGACGCTTTTCGGCATCATGCTCCGTCCAAAGCGTGGCGAAGTGCCGCGGATCGGCACAATTCCGGCCGCCTTCAACCAATCGTTAACCATAATTCGAAAGGTTGTCTCAACATTCGTTACCGATTTGTTGAGCCCTTTCGATGTATCGCTTTTTCATTCTGTCCTGCATGGCCCTCACGGCCGCGCTGTCTGCCTGCAGCACCACAAAACAGGCCCCGGATACATCGATCAAGACCTCCTCCGTGATTGCGCCCGAGTGGCGGAAACTTGGCTATGCCGCCGACGATGCGGCGCCGCGTATGAGCGGCTGGCACCGTCTGGCCGGGCGGACGCTGGAAGTCTCCTCGCTTGCCGATCTCAAGCTGCAGGACAAGGAAGTGATCCTGAGCTTCGACGACGGTCCGATCCCGGGCCGGACCGACAAAGTGCTGGCGATCCTCGACCGGTTCGGCGTCAAGGGCGCCTTCATGATGGTCGGCGAAATGGCCGAAATGCATCCGGCGCTGGCCCGCAGGGTCGCCGAGGACGGCAATACGATCGGCAGCCACACCTACGACCACGCCGACCTGACATCGCTTGATTTCGACGCAGCGATGGCCGAGGTGGTCAAGGGCGAATTGGCGGTGACCAAGGCGACGGGAACCGACGTCGCCTTCTTCCGCTTCCCCTATCTGGCCGAGAGCCACAGGCTGCGCGCCGCGATCGCCATGCGCGATCTGGTGGTCATGGATGTCGATGTCGATAGCAAGGATTATTTCGCCATCACGCCGGCCTCCGTGACTCAGCGGACGATGGACCTGCTGCACAAACGCGGCCGCGGCATCATCCTGATGCATGACATCCACAAACGCACGGCAACGATGCTGCCGACCCTGCTCTCCGAACTCGAAGCCGAAGGCTACAAGGTGGTGACGCTGAAGTTCAAGAAGACGCAGGCGCCGAGCAACCTCGTCGCCTCGGCCGATTTGGTGACGACCCGGTAAGCCGGGTTGCCAAGTCCGGACGCGCTGCCTAGATCTGTTCGACGTCAACGAACCGGCAGGTCAGCTATGAACCTTCATCTCGAAACGGACGACGATCCGCGCACCCGCCAGTTTATCGACGAGCATAACCGGGTTTCGGACGCGGCGTTCAGAACGGCCGAATTTGCCAGGGATCGTGATGCGATCAAGTCGCTGATCGAGCGGCAGGACAGGCTGATCGTGCCCATGCGCCGCGGTGCATGGCTGTTCGATTTCCGGCAGAGCAAGGATAATCCTCTCGGCGTCTGGCTCCGTCTGCCTGCCGACCAGGAGCCGCTGCCGGACGCCGGTTGGGAACAGGTCTTCGATCTCGATGCCTTCTGCATCCGTGAAGGCAAGCGCTGGAACTGGCGCGGCGTCGTCACCTGCCCGTGGGAGCCGACGCGAGTGCTGCTCACGCTTTCGGACGGCGGCTCGGATCTTCTTCGGCTGCTCGAATTCGACGCCGAGAGGAAAGAGATCGTCGAGGGCGGTTTCGACACACCGGCTGCACGATCGCATGCCAATTGGCTAAGCCGCGACGAGATCTGCTATTTCGGCTCCATCGATCGATTTTCGGCGACCCGCTCCGGATGGCCACGGGTCGGGCGGCGATTGAAGCGCGGGCAGCGGCCGGAGGATGCCGCCGTCATGTTCGAAGCCGCGGATGAAGACGTCTATGGCTTCAATCTCATTATCGACCCTTCCCTGTCGGGCGGTTCGGCGGATGCCGGATTGATCGACATTTTCGTCACCGCCCATGAGATCGGCGTCGCCAGCGCTTTCCTGACCGCCGTCGACGGCACGCAGCGGCGCATCGATCTGCCCAAGGAGGCGGACTTCCAGTTCAATCACGATCATTGCCTCTGGCGGGCAAAGACCGATGAGCGCGTTGCCACCGGCAGTCTCGTGCTGCAGCGCTTCGATCCCGGCTCGCAGACAGTTCCGCTCGGGCCGGAGCGGATCCTGTTTCGGCCTGACGAGGGCCAGTCGATCTCGCAGATGATGCTGATGCGCGAGTGGTGTGTCTTCATCATTTCAGACCGGCTGCGTCCGCGCCTCATGGTGCTGGATCTCACGAAGCCCGATGCCGAACAGCGCGAGATCGCGCTGCCGGCCGACATGCAGACGGCTCATTTCAGACCGCTTTATGCGGATCTGCATCTTGGCGACGATACGCTCTGCATCATCGGCCAGGGCTTTCTGCAGCCGCCGGCCTGTTACCGGCTCGAGCTGTCGGATCGCAGCAAGGAGGCCGAGCCGATTTTCATCGCTGGGGCGCCCAGTTATTTCGATGCGGCCGATATGTCATCCGAACTGCTGGAGGCGGTTTCCGAAGACGGAACCAGGGTTGCCTACCGGCTGATCCTACCGAAACACTGGACCAAGGGCGCGCTGCCGGTGCTGCTTTACGGCTATGGCGGCTTCGATGTTTCGCTGTCGCCGACCTATTCCGGTGTGACGGGACGCTGGCTGGAACAGGGCGGCGCCTATGTGCAGGCCTATATCCGCGGCGGCGGCGAATTCGGCCCCGATTGGTATCGCAGCGCCAAACGGCAGGGGCGAGACCGGGCGTTTGCCGATTTCGTCGCCATCGCCCGCGATCTCGTCGCCCGCGGCTACACCGTGCCGTCGCGCATCGCCTGCCAAGGCGGCAGCAATGGCGGCCTGCTAACCGGCGTGATGCTGACGCGCTATCCGGAGGATTTCGGCGCCGTCTGGTGCCAGGTGCCGGTGCTCGACATGACACGCTTCCACCTGTTCAGCGCAGGCCAGGCCTGGATGGACGAGTACGGCGATCCGGAGACAGCAGCCGACCGGGATTTCATGCTCGGCTACTCGCCGCTCCATAATGTCCGGCCGGCAACCGAGGTCTCCTATCCGCCGATTTATATCGAAAGCTCCGCCAATGACGACCGGGTGCATCCCTCGCATGCGCGCCGCTTCGCCGCGCGGCTGGAGGAAGCCGGACACCGGCCGCTCTTCCATGAGTTCGGCTCGGGCGGGCATGGCGGCGACGGCAATTCCGAAGAGCGCGCCGCCCGGGCGGCCATGGGTTACAGCTTCCTTCGCCAAACTATCATGAGGTAAGACGAGCCATCATGCGGTAGGATAGAAGAGAATGAAGGGGAGAGCTTGTCGGCGCTCTCCTTTCTGCTAAAAGAAGCGCAATAAATCATACTTTTCACAGGCTCGAGCGAAACCATGTCTCCTATCAACCTCGCCATCGTCGGCGTCGGCAAGATCGTCCGCGACCAGCACCTCCCTTCCATCGCCAAGAACGCCGATTTCAAGCTCGTCGCCACGGCAAGCCGCCACGGCACGGTCGAAGGCATCAACAGCTATACGACGATCGAGGCGATGCTCGACGCCGAGCCGTCGATCGATGCGGTGTCGCTCTGCATGCCGCCGCAATATCGCTACGAAGCGGCTTATAAGGCGCTCGTCGCCGGTAAGCACGTCTTCCTGGAAAAGCCGCCGGGTGCCACGCTGAGCGAAGTGGCCGATCTCGAGGCGCTTGCGAGCAAACAGGGTTCGTCGCTGTTTGCCAGCTGGCATTCGCGCTATGCGCCGGCCGTCGAGGCCGCCAAGGCGTTTCTGGCTGCGACGACAATCAAAAGCGTGCATGTGATCTGGAAGGAAGATGTCCGCCACTGGCATCCGAACCAGGACTGGATCTGGCAGGCTGGTGGCCTCGGGGTTTTCGATCCCGGCATCAACGCGCTGTCGATCGTCACCCATATCCTGCCGCGGCCGATCTTCATCACCGAGGCCGTGCTCGAATTTCCTGAAAACCGCGATGCGCCGATCGCGTCCGACATTCGCTTCCGCAATGCCGACGGCCTGCCGGTTCATGCCGAATTCGACTGGCGCCAGACCGGCAAGCAGAGCTGGGACATCGTCGCGGAGACCGCGGCCGGCCAGATGGTTCTCGCCGAAGGCGGCGCCAAGCTTTCCATCGACGGCACGCTGACCTTCGCCGAGCCGGAGCAGGAATATCCCTCGCTCTATCGCCGCTTCGCCGAAATCATTAAAGCCGGCACGTCGGATGTGGATCTCGCGCCGCTGCGCCACGTCGCCGACGCCTTCATGCTCGGCAAGCGGAAATTCGTGGACGCGTTCCACGACTGAGCCGTCGGCGGCGTTGCGACGCCTTCTTAGGCTTGCAGGCTGAGCAACAAGACCCGCAGTAAGGTCAGGTTTTTCGGAGGCCGACAATCGGCGCCATACCGGCGCCGATTGTCGGTATGTCCGGTGAAACGCTCAGGCCTTCTTCTCCCATCGCCCTTCCGGCGTCTGCTGCCAATAGGTGAGGCTATGCCCCTCGCCTTTCAGCTTCTTCCATTGCGCCCGGGCGGCCTCCAGTTGCACCTGGTCGTGACCATCGAACATGAAGACGACGCGTTCATAGGCATCGACCGGCGGCGGCTCGGCGCCGTCTATGATGAAACGCACGGTCGCCGCATTGGCATTGCCTGAGGTCACCGTCAAAAGCACCGGCTGGCTTTCGGCGAAATCCCCCTCGTCGGTGCCGTGCGGCAGAAAACTCTCCTCGCGGAACGTCCAGAGATGCGCGTCGAGGGCATCGCGCCGCGCTGGCTCGCGCGTCTGGACGGCGACGCGCCAGCCGCGCTCGACGCTTTTGTCGATCAGCGGCGGAAGCGCGTCTTCCAGCCTGGTTTCGGTCAGATGATAAAAGAGAACGTCCGTCATCAGGATTCATAATGGGCGCGAACGAGCTCGTCGAGCAGGCGCACGCCAAAACCAGAACCCCAGGACTGGTTGATCTCGTCCTGCGGCGAGCCCATCGCCGTGCCGGCGATATCGAGATGCGCCCAGGGCGTGTCCTGTACGAAACGCTTGATGAAATGCGCAGCGGTGATCGAGCCTGCCTGCCGGCCGCCGGTGTTCTTCATGTCGGCGAACTTGCTGTCGATCAGCTTGTCGTAGTCCTTGCCGAGCGGCATGCGCCAGAGTTTCTCGTTTGTGGAAAGGCCGGCTTCCGTCAGCTGAGCGGAAAGCTGGTCGTCATTGGAAAACAGGCCGGCATGCACATTGCCGAGCGCGACGACGATCGCGCCGGTCAGCGTGGCGAGATTGATCATGAATTGCGGCTTGAAACGGTCGTTGCAATACCAGAGCGCATCGCAGAGCACGAGACGGCCTTCGGCATCGGTATTGATCACCTCGATCGTCTGGCCTGACATCGAGGTGACGATATCGCCGGGACGCTGGGCGTTGCCGTCAGGCATGTTCTCGACCAAACCGATGACACCCACGGCGTTGACGGCGGCCTTGCGCGAGGCGAGCACATGCATGAGGCCGGTGACGGCTGCCGCACCGCCCATATCGCCCTTCATGTCCTCCATGCCGGCGGCAGGCTTGATCGAAATGCCGCCGGTATCGAAGACGACGCCCTTGCCGATGAAGGCGACGGGACGATCCTTGGCTTTGCCGCCCTTCCACTGCATCACCGCCAGGCGCGGCGGGCGCACGGAGCCCTGGGCAACGCCGAGAAGGGCGCCCATGCCGAAACGGCGCATCTCCTTCTCGGTCAGGATCTCCACTTCGACGCCGAGCTTTTCCAGCTCCTTCGCCTTGGCGGCGAACTCGACGGGGCCTAGCACGTTCGGCGGCTCGTTGACGAGGTCACGGGCAAGATTGACGCCGCCGGCAATCGCCTCGGAATCGGAAAACGCCTTCTTGGCGCCGGCCGGATCGGCGGTGACGATCGTCACCTTGACCGATTTGCCCGTCTTTTCCTCGTCGTCGCTCTTCTTCGTCTTGTAGCTATCGAAACTATAGGCGCGCAGCAGCATGCCGAGGGCGAAATCGGCGGCTGCCCGCGCGCTCGTCTGAAGGCCAGGCACGTCGATGAAGACGGCGGCCTTGTCGGTATTCTTGATTCTCGCTGCCGCGGTACCGCCGGCCTTCAGCCAATCATGGGCGGTGAGGTCGGCGGCCTTGCCGAGCCCGATGACGACAATGCGCTCGACGGATGCGCCTTCCGGAGCGACGATATCGAGCGCGCTCATGGATTTCGCGGAGAATCGGGCGATCCGGGCGGCCTTGGCGATCACGCCTGCCGGATCGACTGTTTCGGCGCCCGCAGCGCTGTCGGCCTCTGTGGTTTTCAACAGGATCGCCAGGCCGCCAGTGAGCTTCGCCGACTTTGAAAATGAGATTTCGAACTTTGCTGACATGTCTTCTCCGCTGGGATTCTTTGAAATCCGTCCGCCGCGGATAATTTCGCGTTTGGCGGGTCTGTCAATGGCTTGCGACAATTGTTATGGTCGCCCGCGGCCATCAAGGCCCTCATGTTTTCGTCAGTTTCGTAGTTATTCGCGTTGACAGTTTCCTCGAAAAATCGCCCGCGGGGTCCGATAATCCGCCTGCCGCAAACGACCTTCGGCGCCTTCATGCTGCTGTTCTGGACGTGGTGGGCACTGCTGATCGTCTTCCGCGCCTTCCCCGGGATAGACATCTATTTTTCCCAGCTTTTTTTCTTGCGTACGGATTGCGACGCGGCTGCCGCGGCCGGCAGCGTCTGCGGCGGATTTCCCTATCGCGACTCGGGAAACTTCGACCTCTTGCGCACCGTCTTCTTCCGCCTGCCCTATGTCGTGGCGATCGTGATGGTGTGGAAGCTCATCGAATGCCACCAGCAGCATGGCGCAACCTTCAACGTCGGACGGGCGCGCAAGCTGAAAGTCGCGCTCGGAACGCTGCTGATTGGACCGGTGCTGCTCGTCAATGTCATCCTGAAGGAACATTGGGGCCGGCCGCGACCGATACAGACGGACATTTTCGGCGGCGCGCTGCATTTCGTCGAGGCGGGTTCGCTTGCCGGAAAATGCGTTTCGAACTGCTCTTTCATCTCTGGCGAGGCAGCAAGCGCCGGCTGGCTTTTCTGCCTTCTGCTCTTCGTTCCGAAATCCTTGCGTTATGCAGTGGCAGCACCGCTGGCGGCGGTCTCGATCCTGACGCCTGCGATGCGGCTATCCTTCGGGGCGCACTACCTGTCCGACGTCGTTCTCGGATGGCTTTCGTCGCTTGTCGTCTTCGCCGCGTTGTTGGCATTAACCGAGTCGCAACAGCATCAAAAAAATTCTGAAAATTGAATGAATTTTTGACACCAGCTTGTCGCAAAACCGCGACAAAGAGCGTAGAGGGTTTCTCCTGCAAAGCCGTTTGGGCGTGCAGGTGCTTTCAAGGGCAGGCATGAAACTACTCGAGACATACATATTACGGCGCGTCGGCCAGATGTTTCTCGTGGCGCTCCTGCCCGTTCTGGCGATCATTTGGACGACTCAGGTGTTGCAGCGCATCAACCTGGTCACCGACAGCGGCCAGTCCATCGGCTCGTTCGCCAAGCTCGCGACGATGATTCTGCCGTCGATCATTCCAGTTGTCCTGCCCTTCGCCCTCGTTATCGCGATCACCCAGACGCTGACGACGATGAACAACGATTCCGAGCTCACCGTCATCGACGCGGCCGGGGCGCGGCGCAGCGTGCTGATCCGCCCGATCCTGCTGCTTGCCGCCGTCGTCAGCGTTTTTTCCTTCTTCGTCGACAACGTCGTCGAGCCGCGCGCCAAAACCGTCGTGCGCCAGATGATCGCCGAGACCTATGCCGACCTCTTGTCTTCGGTGATCGAAGAAAAGACCTTCCGCAAGCTTGATGAAGGCCTTTATGTGCAGATCTCGAAGCGGATGGCCGGCCGCATGCTGAAGGGCCTTTTCGTCGCCGACGAGCGCGATCCGGCCTACGAGCTGATCTATTATGCGAAGGAAGGCGCCGTCGACGATACGGGCACGACGCTGATCATGCATGAGGGTGAGGTTCACCGTAAAACGCCCGACGGCAATGTCTCGGTGATCAATTTCGATTCCTATTCCTTCGACCTCTCGGACATGACGGAGAATCGCGGCCAGGCGACGCTGCGCGCCAGCGACCGCGACCTGTGGTTCCTGCTCAATCCGGATCCGGCCGACAAGGACTATACGATCCGGCCGCAGAGCTACCGCGCCGAACTGCATCGCCGGCTGACGGACTGGATCCTGCCTGTCGTCTTCGCGCTGTTTTCGCTGGCAATCGCCGGCGATGCGCGCTCGCACCGCGAAGCGCGACTGCATCCGATGGTGAGCGCGCTCGCCTATGCCTTCGCGCTGCGCTGGGCGGCATTCTACGCGGCCAATCAGATCGACACCGATCCTGAATATATCGCCGTTCTCTATGCCATACCGATCGTCAGCAGCATCATCTCGATCGTCTTCCTCGGCCTGCACAAACGACTGGCCGTACCCTCGTTCATTCGCGACCGGATGTCGTCTTTCTGGAGACGGACGCAGGAAAGGCTGCTGGCCGCAACCGGCAGGGCCGGCGGAGACGCCGCCCAATGATATTCGGGACATTGTCGCGTTATTTCTTTCGCCGCTACCTGGTGACGATGGGCTGGTTCCTGATCGGCGTCTCGGCGATTTCCTTCCTGCTCGATTTCAGCGAGACGGCGGGCCGCATGTCCGGCCTACCCGGCTACACGATCGGCGGCGGCATCCTGATGACCGCCGTGCGCCTGCCGCTGATCCTGCAGCAGACGGTGCCTTTCATCGCGCTGTTCGTCGGCATGACGGTGCTGATCGGGCTCAACCGCAAATATGAGCTCGTCGTCACGCGCGCTGCCGGCATTTCGGTCTGGCAGTTCATGTTCCCCTTCATCGCAGGCTCGCTGATACTTGGCCTACTGACGATGACAGCGCTCAATCCGCTTGCCGCCTGGGGGCAGCGCCAGGCGCTGCTTGTCGAATCCGACTGGCGCGGCGAAAACGCCGTTCTGCGCAAGGCGCCTCAGATTCCGTGGCTGCGCCAGATCAGCGGCCGGGACGATGTCATCATCGGCGCCCACACGGTTCAGGAGAACGGAACCAAGCTGATCGACGCCGTGTTGATCCATTTCGATTCAAGCGGTCAGGTCATTCTGAGACAGGACGCCGCGACGGCAAAATTGGAAGATGGTTACTGGCAACTTAACAACGTTGTCGAGCGCAAGCCTGGCGAAATCCCCGTGCGTAAAGCTTCGGTTCAACTTCGCACCAATCTGAAACAGGACTTCGTCCAGGAGCGGCTGACAGCGCCGGAAACAATTGGTTTCTTTGACCTTTCCAACCGCATTGCCGCGGCCAAATCCTTCGGCATCTCGACCAAGGCGCTGGAGACGCAATTCAACTCCCTGTTGTCCCAGCCGCTGCTGCTGGTGGCAATGACTTTCATTGCTGCAACAGTGTCCCTAAAATTTAGCCGGTTCAACCAATCCCGCTCCGTGATTCTGGGTGGCATCCTCTCGGGCTTCATGCTTTATGTCATCACCGTGCTTGTAAAGGCATTCGGAAGCAGTGGAGTTGTGCCCCCCTTCGTGGCGACGTGGATACCGGTGATCGTCGCGCTGGCCTTGGGTGCGACTATTCTGCTTCATCAGGAGGACGGCTAGTGGCGGCAGGCGACCGCAAGTATTTTAGTAAACAGTTGGTTGCCCTGCTCGTCGGCGCGACTCTATGTTCCTATTTCGGCAGTGTCCCGGTCTCCTACGGCCAGGCCAATACGTCCGCTCAAGATATCGGGAAGAATATTCCGGAAGGGGCCAAGCTTTTGCTTTCGGCCAATGAACTCGTCTACAACCGTGACGCCGATCTGGTGTCGGCGGTCGGTGGCGTGCAGATCAACTATGCCGGCTACAAAATGGTCGCGCAGAAGGTCGAGTACAATCAGAAGACCGGCCGGATGATGGCGCTCGGCAATGTCGAGCTGGTCAGCCCGGACGGCAACCGCATCTATGCGGACAACCTTGACGTGACCGACAATTTCGCCGACGGGTTCCTGAACTCGCTGCGCATTGAAACCTCCGACAATACGCGTATCGTCGCCGAAAGCGGCCAGCGTGTCGGCGGCACGATGATGATTCTCAACAAGGGCGTCTACACCGCCTGCCTTCCCTGCGCCGAAGATCCGAAGCGCGCGCCTTTCTGGCAGGTCAAGGCCAAGCGGGTGATTCAGAACGGCGTGACCCACACGATCCGTCTGGAGCGGGCGCGCTTCGAGCTGCTCGGTTACCCCATTGCCTTCGTGCCTTTCATCGAGGTCCCCGACAATACGGTGAAGCGCAAGTCAGGCTTTCTCTTCCCAACGATGAGCCTGTCGCAGAATCTCGGCTTCGGTCTTTCTATTCCTTATTACTACGTGATCTCGCCGAGCATGGACGCGACGGTCACCACGACCGGCTACACCGCCCAGGGCTTCCTCGTCGAAGGCGAATTCCGCCAGCGCTTCGAAAACGGCACGCATATCCTGCGCGTCGCCGGCATAGATCAGGCAAAGCCGGACAATTTCAGCTCCGGCACCAGCGATGCCGAAGCCAGTCGGCGTGGCATGGTCGCCTCGAAGGCCGAATTCCGTATCAATCCGCGCTGGACGTTCGGCTGGGACGTCATGGTGCAGAGCGACAACAATTTCTCGAAGACCTATAAGCTGAAGGACTTCACCGGCACGGATCGCACCAACCAGATCTACCTGACCGGACTTGGGAAACGCAATTATTTCGACATGCGGGCGTTCTATTTCGACGTCCAGGATGCCGATCGGAAGAACACGGCCGAAAAGCAGCAGGCGATCGTCTATCCGGCGCTCGACTACCACTATGTGGCGCCGCAGCCGCTGGCCGGCGGCGAATTGTCGGCGGATGTCAACCTGACGAATATTTCGCGCACCCATGACGACTTCTATACCGTCGACGGCTTCGACCGCTTCCGCGGCCTGAAGGGACAGACCTCGCGACTGACGGCCGAACTGCAGTGGAAGCGCACCTACGTCACGCCGACCGGCCTGGTGATCACGCCACTTCTGGCCGCCCGCGGCGACGCTTTCGCGCTCAACATGGACAACCCCACGGGTTACACCGGCAACTATCTCGACGACAATTCCGCCACCCGCTCGATGTTCACCGCCGGGCTGGAGCTGCGTTATCCGATCCTGATGACGACCGAGAACAGCACCCATATTCTCGAACCTATCGCACAGATCTATGCCCGCCCCGACGAGCAGCTCGCCGGCCGGCTGCCGAACGAGGATGCACAGAGCTTCGTCTTCGACGCCACCTCGCTGTTCGATCGCGATAAGTTCTCCGGCTACGACCGCGTCGAAGGCGGCACCCGCGCCAATGTCGGCATCCAGTATACCGGGACGTTCGACAGCGGCTACAAACTGCACGGCATCTTCGGCCAATCCTATCAGATTGCCGGCCAGAACTCCTTTGCCACCGATGATCTCGTCAATGTCGGCGCGGATTCGGGCCTGGAAACCGACCGTTCCGATTATGTCGGCCTTGGCGGCGTCGAAACACCATACGGCGTTTCCGTCGCGGCCTCCTACCGCCTCGACGAGAAGGATTTCGAGTTCCGCCGCGGCGACCTGACGACGGCCTACCAGAACGACACCTTCCAGACGCAGGTGACCTACACCCATCTCAGCGCCCAGCCGGCCTATGGCTTTGCCGAGGACAACGACGAAATCCAGACCAGCAGCAAAGTCAAATTCAAGGATTATTGGGCGATCTTCGGCGGCATCGCCTGGGATCTGAACAATGATGTGCTCAGCCGCCGGACGCTCGGTCTCTCCTATGAGGACGAATGCACGATCTTCACGATCGCCTATACCGATACCCGGGACTCCGACGACGAGTCGGCCAGCGACTGGACGATCGGCGCACGGCTGACCTTCCGAACGCTCGGCGATATCAAGATCGGTTCAGACACCCTTGAGTGACGGGCGGCCGGCGCAAACATGGCCTAAAGCCATTCTTTCGCCGTATGCCTGTGCAGGACATTGCCGCCAGTCGGTATCTGAGGCATAGGGGTTTCGCCGCGTGTCTCGCACTGTGATAAAAAACGCCGCGAACAACGTCTCGCGGCGCTATCGGGAGGTCAACAGATGATTGACGCGAAAAAAGCCATAACCAAGTTCCTTGCCGGGGCAGCGCTTGCCTTGCTGACGGGGGTTGCCGCTCCGGCATTTGCCGCAAGCGAGGTCAAGGCCGTGGTGAACGGCACCGCCATCACCAGCGGCGACGTCGCCAAGCGCCAGGCCTTCCTGCGCCTTCAGCACACCAAGGCCGATGCCAAGGCTGCCGAGGAGCAACTGATCGACGAAACGCTCAAGCGGCAGGAGGTCTCCCGCGTCCATATGTCGGTCTCGCAGCAGGACGTCGATGCGTCTTTCGCGCGCTTTTCGGCCGGCAACAAACTTTCCGTCGAGCAGATGTCGCAGATCCTCGATCGCGCCGGCGTCGGCGTCGACCATTTCAAGGGTTTCATTGCTGTGCAGATGAGCTGGCCGCGGGTCGTCAACGCGCGCTACGGTTCGACCTCGCGGCTGTCGAACTATGATCTCGTCTCGCGCATGATGCAGAACAACAAGCAGAAGCCGGTGACGACCGAATATATGCTGCAGCAGATCATCTTCGTCATCCCGCAAGCCAAGCGCAACGCCATCACCGGCAAGCGCAAGGGCGAGGCCGAGGCGTCGCGCTCGAAATTTCCGGGCTGCGACCAGGCAAAGGTCTTTGCCGCGACGATGCGTGACGTTTCCGTGCGCGATCTCGGACGGATGCTCGCGCCCGAAATCCCGCCGGATTGGAAGCCGCTGGTCGAGCAGGCCAAGGGCAATACGACAGGGACCCGCGTCACCGATAAGGGCGTCGAATATCTGGCGATCTGCAGCCAGCGCCAGGTTTCCGACGACCAGGCTGCCGAAATGGTCTTCCGCCAGGAAGATCTCGGCAAGGCCAAGGGCGGCAAGGACGCCAGCCCGGAAAACGAAAACAGCAAGAAGTACCTGGATGAACTGCGCAAAAAGGCGCAGATCGCCTATCGCTGACCTGCGATGACGATACCATTTTCGCGACCGCTTGCGCTGAGCCAGGGCGACCCCGCCGGCATCGGGCCGGATATTACGCTGATGGCCTGGCTCCGGCGGCGTGAACTCGGGCTGCCGCCTTTCTTCCTGATCGGCGATCCCGAGGTGTTGGCGTTGCGAGCCCGCCAGCTCAACCTTTCGGTTTCGATCCGCGAGATTGAAAAAACCAGCGAGGCTGCCGGTATGTTTGCCGATGCGCTGCCCGTCATGACGGTGCCTGCCGGTATCGAGGTGGTTGCCGGCGAGCCGCATGCAGCAACGGCGAAGGGCACGATCGCGGCGATCGAAAAAGCCGTTTCGCTTGTCATCACCGGCGAGGCGCTCGCGGTCGTCACCAACCCGATCGCCAAATCAGTGCTCTACGAGGCCGGTTTCCGGTTTCCCGGCCATACCGAATTTCTCGCCGATCTCGCCGCCAGGGCGACGGGCAGGCCGGTGACGCCCGTCATGATGCTATCGGGACCGAAGCTTCGAGCCATTCCCGTCACCATCCACATTCCGGTCCGGGACGTGCCGCAGGCGCTGACCGGCGACCTGATCGTGGAAACCTGCCGGATCGCCCATGAAGACCTGAGGCAGCGTTTCGGCATCGTGGCGCCGCGGCTCGCGGTTGCCGGCCTCAACCCGCATGCGGGCGAAGGCGGGACGATAGGCAGGGAGGACGAGGATGTCATTCGCCCGGCGATCCAGCGCCTGCGCGACGAGGGCATCGATGCGATCGGCCCCCTGCCCGCCGACACGATGTTCCATGACGAGGCGCGGGCGCGATATGACGTCGCCGTCTGCATGTATCACGATCAGGCGCTGATCCCGGCCAAGGCACTCGGTTTCGACGACAGCGTCAACGTCACGCTCGGGCTTCCCTTCGTGCGCACCTCGCCGGATCACGGCACCGCTTTCGGCATCGCCGGCAAGGGACTGGCGCGCGAGCAGAGCCTCGTTGCAGCGCTGAAGCTCGCCGCCCAGCTTGGCCGCACTGCGGAAAGCCACCGCTGATGGCAGCACTCGATGGCCTGCCGCCGCTTCGCGACGTCATCCAGCGTCACGGCCTCGATGCGCGCAAGGCGCTCGGGCAGAACTTCCTGCTCGACCTCAACCTCACGCAGAAGATCGCCCGCACGGCGGGTGCCCTCGAAGAGACGACCATCTTCGAGGTCGGCCCCGGCCCCGGCGGGCTGACGCGGGCGATCCTGGCGCTCGGCGCCCGGAAAGTCATCGCCGTCGAGCGGGATACGCGCTGCCTGCCGGCGCTCGCCGAGATCGCTGATCACTATCCCGGCCGGCTCGAGGTGATCGAAGGCGACGCGCTGAAGACCGACTTCGAGGCCTTGGCGCCGGAAGGCCCGGTCAAGATCATCGCCAACCTCCCCTACAATGTCGGCACGCAGCTTTTGGTCAACTGGCTGCTGCCGAAGGCCTGGCCGCCATTCTGGCAGTCGCTGACGCTGATGTTTCAGAAGGAAGTCGGCGAGCGTATCGTCGCCTCTGAAGACGACGACCATTATGGCCGGCTCGGTGTGCTCTGCGGCTGGCGGACACAGGCGCGCATGGTCTTCGATGTGCCGCCGCAAGCCTTCACGCCGCCACCAAAGGTAACGTCGACGGTCGTGCATCTGACGCCGCGTGAGAACCCCATCCCCTGCGCTGTCGGCAATCTGGAAAAGGTAACGCAGGCGGCCTTCGGACAGCGCCGCAAGATGCTGCGCCAAAGCCTGAAGCCGCTCGGCGGCGAGAGGCTGCTCGTCAAGGCCGGAATCGATCCGGCCCGGCGGGCGGAAACCCTGTCAGTCGAGGAATTCTGCCTGTTAGCAAATAGCCTTTAGACTAAAGCGACGGTGTCTCTTCCAGCAGCTCGCGGACGAAATCGAACATCCCATGGCGGCGGTCGCGGCGCAGGCGTTCGGCCTTGACGATCGACTGGACGGCGTCGAAGGCGGCGTTGAGGTCGTCGTTGACGATGACATAGTCATATTCGCGCCAATGGGCGATCTCGGCGCGGCTGTTGGCGAGGCGCGTCTGGATGACCTCCTCGGAATCCTCGGCGCGGCGGTGCAGCCGCGACTGCAGCTCGGTCATCGTCGGCGGCAGCACGAAGATCGAGACGACGTCGGCCGACATCTTCTCCTGCAATTGCTGGGCGCCCTGCCAATCGATATCGAAGAGCATGTCGCGGCCCTCGGCCATGGCCTGCTCGACAGGCTCGCGCGGCGTGCCGTAGAAATTGCCATGCACCTCGGCCCATTCGAGCAGCGCGTCGCTATCGCGCATCCGCTCGAACTCGCGCACACTCTTGAAGTGGTAGTGCACATCCTCGATTTCGCTCGGGCGGCGCTGGCGCGTGGTGACGCTGACGGAGAGGCCGATTTGCCTGTCCTTCTCCAGCAACGTGCGCGCGATGGTGGACTTGCCGGCGCCCGACGGCGACGAGATGACAAGCATCAGACCGCGGCGGGCGATCTGGACGGGCGAGGATTTCGCCGGATTCATGTCCTACTCCAAATTCTGGACCTGCTCGCGGAACTGGTCGATCACAACTTTCAGCTCGATGCCGGCGGCGGTGACCGCCGAGGCATTCGATTTCGAGCAGATGGTATTCGATTCGCGGTTAAATTCCTGTGCAAGGAAGTCCAACCGGCGTCCAGCGGGGCCATCTTTCACCAGGAGATCGCGCGCCGCGGCGACGTGCGCCTTCAGACGATCGATTTCCTCGCGTAGATCCGCCTTGGTCGCGAGCAACGCGGATTCGGCATGCAGCCTGTCGCGGTCGAGCGCGGCCATGCCGTCCATCAGCAAGGCGACCTGGCCGGCAAGCCGTTCGGCGATCTCCTGCGGCGAGCGCGAGGGATCGGCCTCGATCGTCCGCGTCAGACCTTCGATCGTCGTCATATGGTCGAGGAGAATGCGGGTCAGCGCCGAGCCTTCCTGTTCGCGCATGGCTCTCAGATCGGCAAGTGCTGCCAAAAGGCCGGCAGTGATATCGGCGTCACGGGCGGCAAGCGCCTCCTCGCCATCCTCGCTTTCGCGGAATTCCACGATGCCACGTACCAGAAGCAGCGTATCGAGCTTCAGCGGCGCCGGATCGATTATCCCGTCCAATTGCTCGCGCATGGCAAGTACGGCGGCAAGCGCTTCCTTGTTCAGCACGGCCTCGAAGCGGTTTTCGTCAGCGGTGACGGAGAGCGATGCCTGCAGATTGCCGCGACTGAAGCTTTCGCCGGCAAGGCGGCGGACGTCCGCCTCCATGCGCTCGAGGCCGGGCGGCAGGCGCAGCCGCAGGTCGAGGCCCTTGCCGTTGACCGAGCGCAGTTCCCATGCCCAGCGCCAGCGGCCGCTCGTTCCCTCGCGCCGCGCAAAACCGGTCATGGACTGCAAAGCCATACGAGCCTCCAGAAGCTATCAGTTGATCTTCTTTTTCTTCGGCGGCGTGACAGCAGCGCCGTCATCCGCCGGCTGCTCCTCAGGTTGGCCGTCGACCGCGATGTTCGGGTCCGAGCCCTTGTCGGCTTCGAGCTTGCGCCAGCGCTTGACGTTGGCATTGTGCTCCTCGAGCGTCGCTGCGAAAACATGGCCACCGGTGCCGTCGGCGACGAAATAGAGGTCCTGGGTCTTCCAGGGATTGGCTACGGCCTCAAGCGCATCCTTACCGGGATTGGCGATCGGCGTCGGCGGCAGGCCCTTGATGACATAGGTATTATAGGGCGTTTCCCGCTTCAGGTCCGACTGGTAGATCGGCCGGTCGGCCGGTTTGCCGTCGCCGCCGAAGAGGCCGTAGATGATCGTCGGGTCGGACTGCAGGCGCATGCCTTTGCCCAGCCGATTCAGGAAAACGGAGGCGACATGGGCGCGTTCGTCGGCAACGCCGGTTTCCTTTTCGACGATCGAGGCGAGCGTGACGAACTCTTCCTTGGATCGCAGCGGCAGCGAGGAGTCGCGCTTGTCCCAGATCTGATCGACGATTTTCTGCTGTGCCGCCGCCATCTGCTGGATGATTTCCGAGCGCTTGGTGCCGCGCGAGAACTTGTAGGTATCGGGGCGCAGGCTGCCCTCGGCCGGCAGCGCGGCCGGCAGGTCGCCTTCCAGTACCTGGTCCTCCAGCATGCGGTTGAACATCTGGCGGACCGTCAGGCCCTCGGGGAAGGAAACGGAATAGAGAATGGATTTGCCCGACTTCAGAAGCTCCATGATATCGCTCATCGAAGCTCTGGCCTTGATCTCATATTCACCGGCCTTCAGGCTCTCACCGGCAGACAGATGCGTTGCCGTGATATAGCGGAAGATGCGGGCATCGCTGATGATCGCATTGCGCTCGAGATTGGAGGCAATTTCGGCGAGACCGGCGCCGTTGCGGATAATGAAGTTGGTGTTGGTCTGCAGCGGACCGGGGTTCCGGTAGGTCGACGTGGCGTAATAGAAGCCGATGACGGCCACGACGCAGACCAGCACCGCCATCGTCATGATGAAGTTCAGGAAAAGAACGACCTGGCCGCGGGCTTTCTTGGACCGTTTAGGCGGCTCCGGAACGCGCTCGGGACGCAAGGCTTCGCTCGGCGACTTCGGGATGATCGGTCCCTTCTGCGCTTGCCGGCCGTTCTCGCCCTGCGGGGTATCGTTGCTCTGGTTCGTCGTATCGCTCACCGGCAATCCTCTAAAACTTGACCCTCACTTCGCTATTTCGCGAAGCAATGCGGCAAAAGCAGGTTCTGCCGCCGTTCAATGGCGCCGCTGCCGGCCGTTATGCTCCCGCACACGCTGTTACGCAATGCGAAGGACCGGCCCGGTTTGCGGTGTAAGGGACACCCATTACACCGCGCGTACGAGACTCTATTGCGCGTAACAGCGCAGGACGAGCGACGCGTTGGTGCCGCCGAATCCGAACGAATTTGACAGCGCCACATTGATTTCCCGTTCGCGCGCCTTGTGCGGAACAAGATCAATCGCCGTCTCGCGTTCGGGATTGTCGAGGTTGAGCGTCGGCGGCGCGACATTATCGCGAATGGCGAGCGTGGCGAAGATCGCCTCGATCGCGCCGGCAGCACCAAGAAGGTGTCCGGTCGCCGACTTGGTCGAGGACATGGAGATCTTCGATGCCGCATTGCCGACCAGCCGCTCGACGGCGCCGAGCTCGATCGTGTCGGCCATGGTCGAGGTGCCGTGAGCGTTGATATAATCGATATCGGCCGGGGTCAGCCCGGCGCGCTTCAGAGCCATCGCCATGCAGCGGCCGGCGCCCTCGCCGTCTTCGGACGGCGCGGTGATGTGATAGGCGTCGCCCGACAGGCCGTAGCCGACGATTTCGGCGTAGATCCTGGCGCCACGCGCCTTGGCATGTTCCAGTTCCTCGAGCACGACGATGCCGGCGCCCTCGCCCATGACGAAGCCGTCGCGGTCGCGATCATAGGGGCGCGAGGCCTTCTGCGGGTCGTCGTTGTGCTGGGTCGACAGCGCCTTGCAGGCGGCAAAGCCGGCGAGCGAAATGCGGCTGACGGGGGATTCCGTGCCGCCGGCGACCATGACGTCGGCGTCGCCAAGCGCAATCAGCCGCGCGGCATCGCCAATCGCATGCGCGCCCGTCGAGCAGGCGGTGACGACCGAATGATTGGGTCCGCGCAACTTGTGGCGGATCGAGACCTGGCCGGAGACGAGGTTGATCAGGCGGCCCGGAATGAAGAAAGGCGAGATGCGGCGCGGGCCCTTGTCGCGCAGGGTGTAACCTGCCTCGACGATGCCTTCGATGCCGCCGATGCCGGAGCCGATCAGCACGCCGGTAGCGATCTGGTCCTCATCGGTCTCGGGATGCCAGCCGGCATCGGCAAGCGCCATGTCGGCGGCAGCCATGCCGTAGATGATGAAGGGATCGACCTTGCGCTGCTCCTTCGGCTCCATCCACTGATCGACATTGAAGGTGCCGTCGGTGCCGTCGCCAATCGGAATACGGCAGGCGATCTTGGCGGGAAGGTCGTCGACCTCGAATTCGGTGACGAGGCGGGCGCCGTTCTGACCGGCAAGCAGCCGGGACCACGTCACCTCGGTTCCGCATCCCAAGGGTGATACCATGCCGGTACCTGTTATGACGACACGTCTCATCGCGTGCTTTCCCCCGTCTGTTATGTTCTATGGAGAAATAGGCCGAAAAGAAAAGGGCGGACTCCAGGCCCGCCCTTTCTCAAAATTACAGAATCAGGCCTGGGCCTTCTCGATAAACTTAACGGCGTCGCCGACCGTCAGGATCGAGTCGGCAGCGTCGTCAGGAATTTCAACGCCGAATTCTTCTTCGAAAGCCATGACAAGTTCGACCGTGTCGAGCGAGTCAGCGCCTAGATCGTCGATAAAGCTGGCGCTCTCGACGACCTTGTCGGCATCGACGCCAAGATGATCAATAACAATTTTCTTTACGCGTTCTGCGATATCGCTCATGTCGGTTTCCTCGACCTTATGTCCTGATCGGAATGCCGTTGCGGCACCCCTACCCTGTTTCAGCCTGCGATGTTTTCAGACATCCTCGGCAAACTCGTTTACCCGGCTTCAGAGATGTCCCAGGCTTGCGAAAAGCCCGCCGGTCCGTCTGCTTTCTCGGGACGACTGTTGACAGTCATGGCCCGCTTAACATGCTTTAGGTCCGCCGCAAAGCGAGAAAATCAACGGTTCGTGATTGCTCAACATGCTATTGGCGGAAATACTCCCATGCCAGCGGTTTGTCGTTTCAGATCATCGCCATGCCGCCGTTTACGTGCAGCGTCTGGCCCGTCATATAGGCAGCCTCGGCGGAGGCAAGATAAGCGACAGCCGAAGCAACTTCCCCCCCTGTGCCCATGCGCTTCATCGGGATTGCCCCCATGATCGCTTCCTTCTGCTTGTCGTTCAGCTTGCCGGTCATGGCGCTTTCGATGAAGCCGGGCGCCACGCAGTTGACCGTCACGTTGCGGGTGGCGATTTCCTGCGCGAGCGACTTGGTGAAGCCGATCATGCCGGCCTTGGAGGCACAGTAATTGGCCTGGCCCGGATTGCCGGTAACGCCGACGACGGAGGTGATGTTGATGATGCGGCCATAGCGGCGGCGCATCATCGGATGCGTCAATTCGCGCGTCAGGCGGAAAGTCGACGTCAGGTTCACTTCGAGAACGGCGTCCCAATCCTCGTCGCTCATGCGCACGAAGAGGCCGTCCTTGGTGATGCCGGCATTGTTGACCAGAATGTCGACGCCTTCGAGTTCGGCTTCGGCCTTCTGGCCGAGGGCCTTGACCTCGTCGCGGTCGGAGAGGTTTGCCGGGAAGATCTTGACGCGCTCGCCAAGATCGGCCGCCAAGGCTTCCAGCTTCTCGACGCGGGTGCCGTGCAACCCGACGATGGCGCCCTGCTTATGGAGAAGGCGGGCGATTTCCTCGCCGATACCACCCGATGCGCCGGTGACGAGAGCCTTGCGGCCAGAAAGATCGAACATGGAAACGTTCCTTATATCTGGATATCTGGAAATACCAATCAGGCCATGAGGGCGGTAACAGTCGCGTCGATATCCGCCGGACCGTTGACGGAGATTCCGTTGATTGTCTTATCGATGCGGCGGGCAAGGCCGGTCAGCACCTTGCCGGAGCCAAGTTCATAGAGCGTCGTGACGCCATTGCCGGCGAACCATTCCACCGTCTCGCGCCAGCGGACTTGACCGGTCACCTGCTCGACCAGCAAGTTGGCGATCTCGTCGGCTGTGGTCACGGGCGCGGCGCGGACATTGGCAATGACCGGCACGACGGGATCTGATTTGGCGACCTTTGCCAATGCTTCGCGCATGGCGTCGGCGGCGGGCGCCATGAGTGCCGAATGGAAGGGTGCCGAGACCGGCAGCAGGATGGCGCGCTTGGCGCCCTTGTCGGTGGCGAGCCCGGCGGCCTTTTCGACGGCTGCCTTCTCGCCCGAAATGACGATCTGGCCGCCGCCATTGTCGTTGGCGATCTGGCAGGCGCCGGTGGCCGCAGCCTCTTCACAGACAGCGACGACGTCGGCATGTTCGAGGCCGATGATCGCCGCCATGGCGCCGACGCCGACGGGGACGGCCGCCTGCATGGCGTTGCCGCGGATGCGCAGCAGCCGCGCGGTGTCAATGAGCGAAAAGGTGCCGGCGGCGCACAGGGCAGAATATTCGCCAAGCGAGTGGCCGGCCACATAGGCGACCTTGGACTTCAGATCCAACCCCTTGGCCTCAAGAATGCGGACGACGGCAATCGAGACGGCCATCAGCGCCGGCTGGGCGTTCGCCGTCAGGGTCAAGGTCTCCTCGGGACCGTTGAACATGACGTCGGAAAGACTTTCACCGAGCGCCTCATCAACCTCGTCGAAAACGGCGCGGGCTTCCGCGAAATTCTCGGCCAGATCCTTGCCCATGCCGACGGCCTGACTGCCCTGACCGGGAAAAGTGAAAGCAATGGTCATTCTCGTATCCCTGGCTCATGCCCCTGATTGCGCGCCCCGCGAGGCGTTTTGCCTCCAATTGACATTCTTTCCGGCAGAGTCAAGTGGCGGCCCATGCTCTGCAAAGCCTTCCGGACCGGCGGAAAAGCCAGGTTTTTACTCTTGCGCTCCGCCAAATCCGGCCTAGATTTGCCCGGTCCTCCCCAAGGCTTCAGCTCTCTCCCAAGGTTTTCACATGAAGTACAATTCACTCGGCCGCACCGACATTTCCGTTTCAGAAATCTGCCTTGGCACCATGACCTGGGGTTCGCAAAACAACGAAACCGACGCGCATGCACAGATGGATTACGCCGTCGAAAAGGGCGTCAATTTCTTCGATACCGCGGAACTCTACCCGACCACCCCGGTTTCGGCCGAAACTCAGGGCCGGACCGAAGACTATATCGGCAGCTGGTTCGGCAAATCAGGCAAACGCGGAGATATCGTGCTTGCGACCAAGGTCGCCGGCCGCGGCCGCGAGTATTTGCGCGGCGGCGAAGGTGCTGATGCCAGGAATATCCGGCTGGCGCTCGAGGCCAGCCTGAAGCGGCTGCGGACGGATTATGTCGACCTCTACCAGATCCACTGGCCGAACCGCGGCCATTTCCATTTCCGCCAGAACTGGAGCTACAATCCTTTCAACCAGGATCGCGACAAGGCCGTCGCCAATATGCTCGACATTCTTGAAACACTCGGCGCACTGGTCAAGGAAGGCAAGATCCGGGCGATCGGCCTTTCCAACGAAACCACCTGGGGCATCCAGAAATACCTGACGCTGTCAGAACAAAAGAGCCTGCCGCGCGTTGCCAGCGTCCAGAACGAATATAATCTGCTCTACCGCCATTTCGACCTCGATCTGGCCGAGCTCTCGCATCACGAGGAGGTCGGGCTGCTCGCCTATTCGCCGCTCGCCGGCGGCATCCTATCCGGCAAATATGTCGGTGGCGCCAGGCCGAAGGGTTCGCGCGGCTCGATCAACCACGATATCGGCGGCCGCCTGCAGCCGCTGCAGGAGCCGGCGACCAAGGCCTATCTGCAGATCGCCGCCCGATATGGTCTCGACCCGGCGGGAATGGCGCTCGCCTTCTGCCTGTCCAGGCCCTTCATGGCTTCGGCCATCATCGGCGCAACCTCGATGGAGCAATTGAAAGTCGACATCGGCGCGGCCGACCTGACGCTTTCGGCCGAGGTACTGGCGGAGATCGCCAAGGTGCACCGGCAGTATCCGCTGCCGCTCTGATCCTGTTCCTCTCGTCCAGCCCGACGCGACCGATCGGCCTGCGTTGGGCTTGCATGTCCGATTGGGCTTGCCTTCCCGCGAAAAATCCGTATAAGCCGCCCTGTTCGTTAACCCGGTCTTCTGGCTGGTGGCTGAACGGAGGGCCGGTTTCCGCTTGGAAATCGTTCGGAACGGAAGCGTTCCAGCCTCCCGTGTCTCCGCTCTCGACCGTCTCGGAAACGCTTTCTTGCCTGGGTCCGCCCAATCAGGAGCAGTCGTTGAGGCTTAGCCGCCGAATATCGGGTTGAACCAAACGCAAGAAAGGCAAAGCTGTCATGGCTCTTTATGAACATGTATTCCTTGCCCGGCAGGATATTTCCGCTCAGCAGGTCGATGCCCTCGTAGAACAGTACAAGGGTGTGATCGAAGCTAACGGCGGTAAAGTCGGGCGTATCGAGAACTGGGGCCTCAAGTCCCTCACCTACCGCATCAAGAAGAACCGCAAGGCACACTACGCCCTGATGGACATCGATGCACCGGCTGCTGCCGTCCAGGAAATGGAACGTCAGATGCGCATCAGCGAAGACGTTCTTCGCTACATGACGATCGCCGTCGAGAAGCATGAAGAAGGTCCGTCTGCCATGATGCAGAAGCGCGACCGCGACGACCGTCCGCGTGAAGGCGGCCGTGGCCCGCGTGAAGGCGGCTTCGGTGATCGTGACCGCGGCCCGCGTCCGCCGCGTGAAGGTGGCTTCGGCGACCGTGAAGACCGTCCGCGCCGTCCGCGCGAAGACCGCGTATAAGGGAGACCTAAGATATGTCTGAAACTTCCTCCGCTCCGGTCCGCCGCCCGTTCCATCGCCGCCGCAAGACCTGCCCGTTCTCCGGCGCCAACGCGCCGCGGATCGACTACAAGGACGTACGTCTGCTGCAGCGTTACATTTCCGAGCGCGGCAAGATCGTTCCGTCGCGCATCACGGCCGTTTCTCAGAAGAAGCAGCGCGAACTCGCCCAGGCGATCAAGCGTGCCCGCTTCCTCGGCCTGCTGCCCTACGTCGTCGCCTAATAGAATATGTGGCCCCCGGATTGCTGATCCGGGGGTCACCTCCCTTCCGCGATGGGCGCGGATCGGAACTCTAAAAACCCATGTTGAGACGTTTCTGAATTCGATTCAGCAACATCCTCTAACTGCTTGATGAAGCAGGACAGCGACCTTGAACCGACCGAACGTTAAAACGCTGCTGATCGGCGCACTCGCCGGATTGACCGCCTTCCTGCTGATGCTGGGGGCGAGCATGCAGCCGTCGTTTTTCAGCGCGCTGCTCTATACGGCCTCGGCGCTGCCGATTTTGATCGTCGGGCTCGGCTGGGGCAATGCCGCGGCCATCGCCGCTGTCGTCACAGCAGCCGCACTCGGCGCGGCCCTCATCTCCCCCTCTTTCGCGCTGATCATGACGCTGGTGACGCTGTTGCCGGCCGGCTGGCTCAGCCATCTCGCCAATCTCGCGCGGCCGGCTTCCGAACTCGGCGGCCCGGACCATCTGCTTGCCTGGTATCCGCTCTCCAATATTCTGCTGCATCTCTGCGGCCTGGTGACCCTCGCCGTCATCGTCATCGGCGTGATGATCGGCTACGGGCCCGCCATCACCGATCAGATCGTCGATCTGCTGATCGCCTCGGTCAAGGAGCAGCAACCGGAATTCATGCCCGATCCGACGGCGACCGCGCAGACCAAATCGCTGATCGTGCTGATGCTGCCGGCGGTGCAGGGCGGTATGTGGGTGTCTATGCTGTTTGCCGCCTATTATTTTGCCGTGCGCATCGTCGCAGCCTCCGGCCGCGGCCTTCGCCCGCGCGAGGACATCCCCTCCTCGCTGCGCATGAACCGCAACTCGATCTTCATCTTCCTCGCCGGGCTTGCCGCCTGCTTCTTCGACGGCGTGCCGGCGCTGGTCGGCGCGACGGTGATCGGCACCTTCGGCGCTGGCTTCATGCTTTCCGGTTTCGCCTCGCTGCATTTCCGCACGCGCGGCAAGGACTGGCGCCTACCGGCCCTCATCCTCAGCTACCTGGCCTCGATGCTCACGCTGCTGCCAGCTTTCCTCATCCTCGTCCTCGGTCTCAGCGATACGCGCAAGGCGATCGCGCTGACCCCGACGAAAGATGCTGATGCCCCCAAACAATCCGACACGAAAATCTGAGACACAGAAAGGTAAAAGAAAATGGAAGTCATCCTTCTCGAACGCATCTCCAAGCTCGGCCAGATGGGCGAAACCGTAAAGGTTCGCGACGGTTTTGCCCGTAACTACCTGCTGCCGCTTGGCAAGGCGCTGCGCGCCAACGCCGCCAACAAGACCCGCTTCGAAGCCGAGCGCGCGACGCTCGAAGCCCGTAACCTCGAGCGCAAGTCGGAAGCCCAGAAGGTCGCCGACGTTCTCGACGGCAAGTCCTTCATCGTCGTACGCTCCGCCGGCGAAACCGGCCAGCTCTACGGCTCGGTCGCCGCCCGTGACGTCGTCGAGATTCTCGCCGCCGAAGGCTTCAACATCGGCCGCAACCAGGTTCACCTGAACACGCCGATCAAGGCGATCGGCCTGCACAAGGTCGAGCTGCAGCTGCATGCCGAAGTCGAAATCCACGTCGAGCTGAACGTTGCCCGTTCCGCCGAGGAGGCAGAGCGCCAGGCCAAGGGTGAAGAACTCACCTCGGTCGACGCCATCTACGGTGTCGACGAAGACGCTCTGCGTCCGGAAGATTTCTTCGATCCGGAAGCTGACGGCGTCGACGAAGACGAAGCATAATATCGCCGGAGCAATCCGCGACAGGAGCCCGGCCATCGCGCCGGGCTTTTTCGTTGGGGATTTTCCGGATGTTTTTGCTGCGGGCCTTATGGCATCGCGCTAAAATAACATTCTCCGAAATGAATGGGCTGAGTCGGCGCCATGCCGTGTCATACGGGTGACACTCACAGTATTTCTCCTTTGTGTTGCCCGGGACTGTGGAGAAGTCGAACAACGTGCACAGCGTTCAGGATTTAAGCGAAGCGAGCCCTCGCTCCTTTCGCAGCCTCTTGATTTTCGCGTCCGGAATTGCAAATCCGGAGCTGGAAAAAGACAGAACGGATGATGATGAACGACGCCGCTCGAAAGATTGCAGCCGTTGCCCCCTCGGAGCAGCATTATCGCGAAGCACCCAACAACATCGAAGCCGAGCAGGCGCTTCTGGGTGCCATCCTGATGAACAACGACGCCTATTACCGGGTGTCCGACTTCCTGAAGCCGATCCATCTCTACGAACCGCTGCACCGGAAGATCTTCGAGGTTGCCGGCGATATCATCCGCATGGGCAAGATCGCCAACCCGGTGACGATCAAGACCTTCCTGAAGGCCGACGAGAAGGTCGGCGACATGACGGTGTCGCAATATCTGGCGAGCCTCGTCAGCAACGCCGTCACCGTCATCAATGCCGAGGATTACGGTCGGGCGATCTACGACCTGGCGCTGCGCCGGGCGCTGATCACCATCGGCGAGGATGTCGTCAACATCGCCTATGATGCGCCGCTCGACATGCCGCCGCAGTCGCAGATCGAGGATACCGAACGCCGCCTCTTCGAACTGGCGGAAAACGGCCGCTATGACGGCGGCTTCCAGGCCTTCAACGATGCGGTTGCGCTGGCGATCGACATGGCCGCCGTCGCCAAGGAACGAGACGGCGGGCTTTCCGGCATTTCCACCGGTATCCATTCGCTGGATTCCAAGATGGGCGGCCTGCAGCGTTCGGACTTGATCGTGCTTGCCGGACGCCCCGGCATGGGCAAGACCTCGCTTGCGACCAACATTGCCTACAATATCGCCGCCGCCTACGAAGGCGAAGTCCAGTCGGACGGCAGCATGAAGGCGAAAAACGGCGGCGTCGTCGGCTTCTACTCGCTCGAAATGTCGTCGGAACAGCTTGCCACCCGTATCATCTCCGAGCAGACGGAAGTCTCCTCATCGAAGATCCGCCGCGGCGACATTAATGATGCCGATTTCGAAAAGCTCGTCGCCTGCTCGATGATGATGCAGAAAGTGCCGCTCTATATCGACCAGACCGGCGGTATCTCGATCGCCCAGCTGTCGGCGCGCGCGCGCCGTCTCAAGCGTCAGCGCGGCCTCGACGTGCTCGTGGTCGACTATATCCAGCTGATGACCGGCTCGGGAAAATCCAGCGACAACCGCGTGCAGGAAATCACCCAGATCACCACCGGCCTGAAGGCGCTCGGGAAGGAACTCAACGTTCCGATCATCGCCCTGTCGCAGCTCTCGCGTCAGGTCGAAAGCCGCGACGACAAGCGGCCGCAGCTTTCCGACCTTCGCGAATCCGGCTCGATCGAGCAGGACGCCGACGTCGTGCTCTTCGTGTTCCGCGAGGAATATTACGTCAAGAACCAGGAGCCGCGCGACATCAACGATCCGAAATATCCGGAATGGGAAGCGTTGTTCGACAAAGTGAAGGGCACCGCCGACGTCATCATCGCCAAGCAGCGTCACGGGCCGACGGGCACGGTGAAGCTCGCCTTCCAGTCGGAATTCACCCGCTTCGCCGATCTCGCCGATCCCTCCTTCACACATTACGAGGAACATTGACGCGGTCCCGCGTCGATTTCCTTAGCTAAAGCCCGGCGGCCCGCAACAGGGCAACCGTTGCGACGCCAATCACGACGCTCATAAGCATTGGCAAACGGCGCGCGGCGATTGCCGTTGCCGCGCAGGCCAAGGTCTCTGCCCAGCCCGCCGCAAAGGCGGTCGGGGCAATGACCGCCATCAGCACAGCCGGCGGAATGGCCTCGATCGCCGCTCTCCGCCGCTCATTCATCTCGACATGATGGAGCAACACGAGGCCGCTGACGCGGGTGAACACCGTTGCGGCGGCCATCGCGAGGATGGCGATGAAGATGTTGAGATCGAGCGTCATGCCGCCTGCTCCCGCGCCCTGTGCTGCCATAGGGCCGTTGCCAGCCCGGCCAGAGCGCCGGCGGCGATATACCAGACCCCCGGCACGAAGTGGTGGACCGCAACGGATGCGGCACCACTTGCCGCAAGGACGGCGCCGGTTTCCGGCCCCTTCCAGAAACCCATGACGAGCACGATGAAGACAGCCGGAAAAGCGAAGTCGAGGCCGACGACCGTTGGATTGCCGAAAAAGGCGCCGAGCAGTGCGCCTGTCAGCGAAGAGCCGACCCAGGTGAGGTAGAAGGGCGTGACGATGCCCGCATACCAGGCCGGCGTCAGCCGTGTGGCTCCCGCGCGGAATTCCGCCATGGCCCACAGTTCATCTGCGAGGAATAGCATGGCAACATACCGTTTGACGCCGAAGAAGGACTGCATCTTCGTGCCGATCGACGCGCTCATCAGCACGTGACGGATATTGACCAGCAGGGCTGCAAAGCCGACGCCGATCCAGCTTGCCGGATGGGTCCAGATGTCCATGGCCACGAATTGCGAACCGCCCGCAAAGACAAGCGCGCTCATCAGCGTCGTTTCCAACGGGGAAAGCCCCTTGGTGGCTGCGACCGCGCCGAACACCAGGCCGATCGGTAACACGGCGACAACAAGCGGAAAAATGGCGCGCATTCCGGCAAAAAATTCGCCGGATGGCCGGCTGTGCTGCAACATGGCAACCTCCTGATCAAGATCGCGGAGGATTAGCCCGGCCAGCCAGGGCCGTATTGAACGAAAGTGATCAGCCCGTGCGGAATTGACCTGGTGTTACGCCTGTCCGTGCCTTGAAGTGTCGGGTGAAATGCGCCTGATCGGCAAAACCGCATTCGAGCGCAATATCGGCAGGCATGCGCCCCTGGCGCAGCAGCCGACGGGCCACCTGCACGCGCCGATCCGTCAGAAAAGCGTGCGGGGTAATGTGATATTCCTTGCGGAAGGCACGGATGAGGTGGGCGCGGCTCAAACCCGCCACTCCGGCCAGCTCCTCGAGCCCGACATCGCTGTCGAAGTTCTCGATGAGGTATTCGCGGGCACGGGCCACCGCGCTTCGTTCCTGCGTATCGACAGGAACGATGATTGCGCTGCCGTGACGCGCAAAGATCGCTGCCAGCACCGAAAACATTCCCTCATCCGATTCCAGCGCGCCTGCCCCGCTCTCAAGCGTTCGATGGGCGGCGTGGAAGGCATTGGCGAGCTGTGGATCGCGTGGAAGCCCGCCGGAGAAAGAGGGCGTCGCATGGAAGGCCTTGCCGGTGACATCCTCCAAAATATCGACGAACAGCTTCATATCGGGATAGATCATCCGGTAGCGGTAGCCCTCTCCGCCCGGAGCGCCGTCATGGATGACACCGGGATCGATGAGATAAAGGTCGCCCGGGCCGGTTTCCTCCCGCCTGCCGCTGAGAGTGGCGATCTGGCTGCCGCTTTCTATTGCGCCGATGCTGAACGTGTCATGCGCATGCGGCGCATATTCGTGCGTCAGGAAGGTGGCGCTCAAACACTCCATGTCGCGGAAGCGGCCATCCCGCCAGAAGCGGGCCGATTCCACGTTCGCAAGCGGCATGGCCGCCGCCGCCTCTTTTTGCGATACGTTCTGCATCCACTGAGATTATCGCGGACGCCTGCACGCGTCTTGAACAAAAGTGATCAGATGACAGGCAAAGGGTGGTATGTGACCTGCCTTGGCCATAATGCTCTCTAAAGCGCGTCGCGATCTTTCAGATTCGCTCCCTGCGCTTTAGCTCTTTGTCTTTACGCATGTCGTTATCGCAAAACCGCTGCACACTTTTGCGCGACATGCTTTAGACTGGCTCAAGCGATTTCCTTCCATTAGTTCACGGCGATTCATGACAGATTTTCCCATCCCCTTCGAAGATGACGATCTTTTCGCTTCCGCGGGCCTGCGGCTGACCGTCGATCTGACCGCGCTGACGGAGAACTGGCGCGACATGGCGCGCCGCTCCGGCGCGGCGCGCGCCGCAGCCGTTGTCAAGGCGGATGCCTACGGCACGGGCATCGAGGATGCCGGTGAAGCGCTCTATATGGCCGGCGCCCGGGATTTCTTCGTTGCCACAGTCGACGAGGGCGTCACGCTTCGCCTCTATGCGCCAGAGGCGCGCATCTTCGTGCTCGCGGGCATATGGCCGGGCACCGAGCGGCGCTTTTTCGAAAACGATCTGGTGCCGGTGATTTCCTCCGACGAGCAGCTCGCCTTCTGGATGGCAGTGCTTGCCGACTACGGCGATTATCCCTGCGCACTGCATGTCGATACCGGCTTCAACCGGCTCGGACTGCACATGGACGATGCGATCGCGCTCGCCGACGACGTTTCGCGGCCGGCGAGCTTTGCGCCGGTGCTGGTCATGAGCCACCTCGCCTGCGGCGACGAGCCCAGCCATGCGATGAACCGGCAGCAGCTCGAATCATTCCGCAGGGTTAGCGCCGCCTATGAAGGTATCGATTCAAGCCTTGCCGCCTCGGCCGGCATTTTCCTTGGCGAGGATTATCACTTCGACCTGACCCGTCCCGGCATCGCGCTTTATGGCGGCGAGGCGGTCTGCGGCCGGGCCAATCCGATGCGGCCTGTGGCAACCGCGGAAGCGCGTATCATCCAGGTGCGCAGCGTCGAAGCCGGCGAGACCGTCAGCTATGGGCGGGCGCTGCAGCTTCGCCGCAAAAGCCGACTGGCGATCGCCTCGGCCGGGTATGCCGACGGCTACATGCGCGGGCTGTCGAGCGGCGGCGTGCCGCTGCGCCAGGCCGTGCCGCAGGGCGGGCTAGGCTTCATCGCCGGACACAAGGTGCCGGTCGCCGGCCGGATCACCATGGACCTGACGATCTTCGATATCACCGACCTGCCCGATAACGCCGTGCGCGCCGGCGATTATGTCGAGCTGTTCGGAAAGAATCTGCCCCTGGACGAGGTGGCGCGGGCGGCGGGCACGATCGGCTACGAGATCCTGACCAGCATGGGGCTGCGCCACGAACGGCGCTATGTCGTCGACGAGGAATAGCTTCCCCGTCAGCGGCTGCTGAGCGCCAGCCGGACACCGAGCGCCAGGAAAAGCGCGCCGAGGCCGCGATCGAGCCATAGCCCGATTCTTTGATTATGCCTGAGCGCATCGGCAAGCCGCCCTCCGAGAAGGACGAGCGGCGGTTCGATGAAGGCGGCGACGACGATGATGAGCCCGCCATGAAGCATGAGCTGGGTCCATGCCGGCCCTGCCCCTTCGACGACGAATTGCGGCAGGAAGGCCAGGAAGAAAATCGCCACCTTCGGATTGAGCAGCGACACCAGAATCCCCTGCCGGTAGATCTTCGCCGCCGGCAACTTTTCACCGGCAGCCTTTATCAAGCCATTGCCGCCGCCGGCGCGCAAAGCCTGGATTCCCAGCCAGACGAGATAGGCGGCGCCGATCCATTTGACCGCGGAGAAGGCGACCGAAGAAGCGGCGAGCACGGCGGAAAGGCCGAGCGCTGCCATCAGAACATGCAGGCAGGCGCCGGACCAGACGCCGAACAGTGCGGAAAAACCGGCGCGTTTTCCGCCTCTCATCGTGTGACCGAGGATGAAGGCGATGTCGGGCCCGGGCGACAGATTGAGCAGAACCGCGGCCGAGAGAAATGCAAACCAGTGCGCGAGCGAATAATCGAACATCTTCCACCGTTCAGGATGAGCAGAAGCAAAGGATAGGCACGGGAGGTGCTGATGGGAAAATCATTAGTTTTGATCCGTCGCGATAGCCATTATCTCAGGCACGACAGTGATTCGATGAAGCATGCATCTGCTTCGCTCGAGACCCCGGACTGAAAGAGTATTCGATGGCGAAGGCCAGGACACAATTCATCTGCCAGAGCTGCGGCACGGTTCATAACCGCTGGGCGGGCAAATGCGAGAACTGCGGCGAGTGGAACACCATCGTCGAAGAAGACCCGATGGGCGGGATCGGCTCAGGCCCCGGCAAGACGCCGAAGAAGGGGCGGCCGGTGACGCTGACGGCGCTGTCGGGCGAGATCGAGGAGGCGCCGCGCATCCATACCGCCATGTCGGAGCTCGACCGGGCGCTCGGCGGCGGCTTCGTGCGCGGGTCGGCGGTGCTGATCGGCGGCGATCCCGGTATCGGCAAATCAACGCTGCTGATGCAGGCCGCCGCCGCCCTTGCGCGGCGCGGCCACAAGATCATCTACGTCTCCGGCGAAGAAGCCGTCGCCCAGGTCCGGCTGCGGGCGCAGCGGCTTGCAGCGGCCGATACCGATGTGATGCTGGCGGCGGAAACCAATGTCGAGGATATTCTGGCGACGCTTGCCGAGGGCAAGCGGCCGGACCTCGTCATCATCGATTCCATCCAGACGCTGTGGAGCGAACTTGCCGAATCCGCCCCGGGAACGGTGACGCAGGTGCGCACCGGCGTGCAGGCGATGATCCGTTTCGCCAAGCAGACCGGGGCCGCCATGGTGCTCGTCGGGCACGTGACCAAGGACGGGCAGATCGCCGGACCGCGCGTCGTCGAGCACATGGTCGATGCCGTGCTCTATTTCGAGGGCGATCGCGGCCATCATTACCGCATCCTTCGCACGGTCAAGAACCGCTTCGGACCGACCGACGAGATCGGCGTCTTCGAAATGTCGGACAAGGGCTTACGCGAGGTCGCCAACCCCTCGGAACTCTTCCTCGGCGAGCGCAACGAAAAATCGCCCGGTGCTGCCGTCTTTGCCGGCATGGAGGGCACGCGCCCGGTGCTGGTCGAAGTCCAGGCGCTGGTGGCGCCAACCTCGCTCGGCACGCCCAGGCGCGCCGTGGTCGGCTGGGATTCGGCCCGGCTGTCGATGATCCTGGCGGTGCTGGAAGCCCATTGCGGCGTCAGGCTCGGCCAGCACGACGTCTATCTCAATATCGCCGGCGGCTACCGCATCACCGAACCGGCGGCCGATCTCGCCGTCGCCTCGGCGCTCGTTTCCTCGCTTGCCGGTATTGCCCTTCCCGCCGATTGCGTCTATTTCGGCGAAGTCAGCCTGTCGGGCGCCATCCGGCCGGTTGCGCACACCGCCCAGCGCCTCAAGGAAGCCGAGAAGCTGGGCTTTTCCGCAGCATTGCTTCCGTCCGCCTCCGCCGAACTGCCGAAGGGTTCCGGCGGACGCTGGAGTGAGGTCGAAAGCCTGCCGGATCTGGTTGCGCGCATCGCCGGGTCGAAGGGGGCGCTGCGTGTGGAAGACGAGGTTTGATCCTTTCATTGCCAAGATTGGTGATGATATAGGAGGCACACGATAAGGCACGACACGGCCGCCCAGCGGCAGTCCTGGAGTTGAATTTACATGCCCATTACGATTTTCGACGGTATTGTCATCGGCGTCGTGCTCTTCTCCGCCGTGCTGGCGATGGTCCGCGGCTTTTCGCGCGAGATCCTCTCGATCGCAAGCTGGGGCGGCTCGGCAGCAGCCGCCTATTACCTCTATCCCTACCTGCTGCCCTACGCGAAGAAATACACCGATGACGACCGCATCGCGATCGTCGGTTCGGCAGCGGTCGTCTTCCTGATCGCGCTCATCGTCATTTCCTTCATCACCATGAAGATCGCCGATTTCATCATCGACAGCCGCGTCGGCGCGCTCGACCGCACGCTCGGCTTCCTGTTCGGGGCTGCGCGCGGCGTGCTGCTGCTGGTCGTCGCCGTCGCTTTCTGGAACTGGCTGGTCGATGCCGACCACCGCCCGGCCTGGGTCAACGAAGCGAAGTCGAAGCCCTTCCTGGATTCGATGGTCGTGAAGCTGAAATCCGTTCTGCCGGAGCAATTTGCCCAGATGATACCGGCGAGCATCCGTGATAAGCTTCAGCCGCCGGCACAGGGCGGCGCTGAAGGCACCAATCCGCCGACGGGCGACCAGGCGCCGGCGGAAGACGCACCGACAGCGCCTGCACAGCAGCCGGCGAATTGACACAGTGTTCAAGAGCTTGACCCGCCTTCCGGTAATTGCCATTTGAGCGGGAGTTGAAATGAGAGGTCCGGCCGGGCATTCCAGCTCTGTCGGGCTTCAGCTATTTCTGGAAATGCCGATCCATTCTTGTGAGAGCAGAGGCCCGCAGAAATGAACCAGTCCCATTCCTTGCCCACCGACGATCCGCTCGACGGAGATACGCTGCATGAAGAATGCGGGGTTTTCGGAATTTTGGGACACCCCGATGCCGCGGCACTGACGGCTCTCGGCCTGCATGCTCTGCAGCATCGCGGGCAGGAAGCGGCCGGCATCGTCTCCTTCGACGGCAAGCGCTTCTACCAGGAGCGCCATATGGGGCTCGTCGGCGACCACTATACCAATCCGATGACGCTCGCCCGCCTGCCCGGCAGCATATCGATCGGTCATACCCGCTACTCGACAACCGGCGAAGTGGCGATGCGCAACGTGCAGCCGCTCTTTGCCGAACTTGAGGAAGGCGGCATTGCCGTTGCCCATAACGGTAATTTCACCAACGGCCTGACGCTGCGTCGCCAGATCATCGCGACCGGCGCCATCTGTCAGTCGACGTCCGATACCGAAGTGGTCCTCCACCTCATCGCCCGCTCCCGCCATGCCTCCACATCCGACCGCTTCATCGATGCCATCCGCCAGATGGAAGGCGGCTATTCGATGCTCGCGATGACGCGCACCAAGCTGATTGCAGCGCGTGACCCTACAGGCATCCGCCCACTTGTGATGGGCGAACTCGACGGCAAGCCGATCTTCTGCTCGGAAACCTGCGCGCTCGACATCATCGGCGCCAAATTCATCCGCGATGTCGAAAACGGCGAGGTCGTCATCTGCGAAATTCAGCCCGACGGCTCGATCAGCATCGATGCCCGCAAGCCCGGCAAGCCGCAGCCGGAGCGCCTCTGCCTGTTCGAATATGTCTATTTCGCCCGGCCGGACTCGGTCGTCGGCGGCCGCAACGTCTATACGACGCGCAAGAACATGGGCATGAACCTCGCCAAGGAATCGCCTGTCGAGGCCGACGTGGTCGTGCCGGTGCCGGATGGCGGCACGCCGGCGGCGCTCGGCTACGCACAGGAAAGCGGAATTCCCTTCGAATACGGCATCATCCGCAACCATTATGTCGGCCGCACCTTCATCGAGCCGACCCAGCAGATCCGCGCCTTCGGCGTGAAGCTGAAACATTCCGCCAACCGGGCGATGATCGAAGGCAAGCGCGTGGTGCTGGTCGATGATTCCATCGTGCGCGGTACGACGTCTCTGAAGATCGTCCAGATGATCCGCGAGGCTGGTGCGCGCGAAGTCCATCTCCGCGTCGCCAGTCCGATGATCTTCTTCCCCGACTTCTACGGCATCGACACGCCCGATGCCGAAAAGCTCTTGGCCAACCAATATGCCGATGTCGAAGCCATGGCCAAATATATCGGCGCCGATTCGCTTGCCTTCCTGTCGATCAACGGGCTCTACCGCGCCGTCGGCGGCGAGGACCGCAATCCGGCCCGCCCGCAGTTCACCGACCATTACTTCACCGGTGACTATCCGACCCGCCTGCTCGACAAGAACGGCGAGTCGATGGGCAACAAGCTTTCGATGCTTGCCAGCAACGGCTGAGCCGCCGCTGCATTAACCTCCCTTCCGAGGGGCTGTTGCGCCCCTCGCCTTCGCAAGCAAATCCGGAACCGGAGCAGATGAATATCAATCTTGAGGGCAAGATCGCACTCGTCACCGGTGCATCGCGCGGCATTGGCTATTTCACGGCGCTTGAGCTTGCGAAAGCCGGCGCCCATGTCATCGCCTGCGCCCGCACGGTCGGCGGGCTCGAGGATCTCGATGACGCGATCAAGGCCATCGGCGGCACGGCGACACTGGTGCCCTTCGACCTGGCGGACATGAACGCAATCGACGCGCTCGGCGGCTCGATCTTCGAACGCTGGGGCAAACTCGATATCCTCGTCGCCAATGCCGGCGTACTCGGCGTCATCTCGCCGATCGGCCATATCGAGGCGAAGGTGTTCGAGAAGGTGATGACCATCAACGTCACTGCGACATGGCGGCTGATCCGATCGGTCGACCCGCTGCTCGCCCGCTCGGATGGCGGCCGCGCCGTCATCCTGTCATCGGGTGCCGCCCATAAATGCCGGCCTTTCTGGAGCGCCTATTCCGCCTCCAAGGCCGCCGTCGAGGCACTGGCCCGGACCTGGGCCGGCGAAAGCCAATCGACGCCGTTGCGCATCACCAGCGTCGATCCCGGCGCGACCCGCACGGCGATGCGCGCCCAGGCGGTGCCCGGCGAAGATCCGCAGACGCTGCCGCATCCTTCCGAGGTCGCCAAGGCGATCCTGCCTCTGCTCGGCCCCGGCGTGACCGAGACGGGCAAACTGTTCATTGTGCGGGACAATAAGCTCGCCGATTACCGGCTGCCGGAATAAGCCAGGCTCACTTGGCTGCAACTGCCGGGAACAGATGCGCGAAGCCTGTCTCCGACGGGCAGAGCGCATTGAGGTCCACCGCCCCCTGAATGCCGTTGACACTGCCATTGTCGGAAAATTGCCAGATCGACCAACGACCGCAGCCTTGCTGCGCCGGTTCCTGAAACACGCTCCGCAGCCAGAGGTAATGATCGGGGAAGCGGGATTCATTGCCCTTTAGATACTGATCGTAGAACTCCTGGGTGACATAGAAAATCGGCTTTTCTGGAAAGGCACCCTTCAGCTCGGCGAAGAAGGCGTTCACCTCAGTCGCCATTTCCTCGACCGTCGGGACCTTGTTGCAATTGCCGACGAACTCCAGATCGACGGTGATGGGCAGGGTCCCCGGCTGCCGCGGCACGGTCGCCAGGACATTCTGCGCCTGATCCTTGCCCGGGCGGCAGAAGGTGAAGAAATGATAAGCGCCCCTGACCATTCCGGCATCGCCGGCGCGCTGCCAATTGTCGGCGAACCTCGAATCCTTGTGGTCGCCGCCTTCGGTCGCCTTCATAATCGCAAAGCGCACGTTCGGCTGCGCGGCCACCGTCTTCCAATCGATATCGCCCTGGTGATGGCTGACATCGATGCCCTGGATCGGATAGGTTGACAAAGACGGATTATTGAAACGAAGCATACCGAAATCGTATGCGAAATATGCGGTCGATGCGACTGCCAGAATTGCAATCGCTCCGATCATCCCCCGGCCCCAGCCTCTCACGCAGTCCTCTCCTATTGAGCAACTCCCAACTGCCCATAAGCGATTTGCGCCACGAAAATGGCAGGTGAGCCGTGCCGCGGATCATCGCTTGCCCCTCTTGACCAAAGGTCATTCCCGCGCCATAAATCCCGCCATGAAAACGGTTATCTGCATTATCTGCCGGAAGATTATTCGCTAGCGCACGCGCTGGCCCGGCCGTTTTCGTCTCCCAAATAGTCAGATGCGAAACGCCCCGGCCCGCCGGTCGCGATATTTTTCTAGTTGTGCTTATGGGAGAGTGGAATGGGCGGCATGCCGGAACTGAAGCTGTACAACACGCTGACACGGGAAGAATCGGTCTTTGCGCCGATCGATCCGGACAATGTCCGCATGTATGTCTGCGGCCCGACCGTCTATGATTTCGCTCATATCGGCAACGCCCGCCCGGTCATCGTCTTCGACGTGCTGTTCCGGCTGCTGCGCCATGTCTATGGCGAGGATCACGTCACCTATGCCCGCAACATCACGGATGTCGACGACAAGATCAATGCGCGGGCGCTGAGGGATCATCCGGGCCTGCCGCTCAACCAAGCGATCCGGGCGGTCACCCAAAGGACCGAGACGCAGTTTCACGCCGATGTCGCCGAACTCGGCTGCCTGGAGCCGAGCGTCGAGCCGCGCGCCACCGACAATATCGTTGAGATGACCGAGATCATCGAGAAGCTGATCGGCAACGGCCATGCCTATGTGGCAGCGGGCGAAGTGCTGTTCGACACTAAGTCCATGGCGGATTACGGCCAGCTTTCGAAGCGCCCGCTCGACGAACAGCAGGCAGGCGCCCGCGTCGCCGTCGATGCGCATAAAAAGAACCCGGGCGATTTCGTGCTCTGGAAGCTGTCGAGCCACAACGAACCCGGCTGGGAGAGCCCATGGGGCCGTGGCCGACCGGGCTGGCATATCGAATGCTCGGCGATGAGCCGGCGTTATCTCGGCGATATCTTCGACATTCACGGCGGCGGGCTGGACCTGATCTTCCCGCACCATGAAAACGAGATCGCCCAGTCACGTTGCGCCCATGGCACCAAGGTGATGGCGAATGTCTGGATGCACAACGGCTTCGTGCAGGTCGAAGGCCGCAAAATGTCGAAATCCGAAGGCAATTTCGTCACCATTCACGATCTGCTGCATACGCAGATTTTCGGCGGCCGCAAATGGCCGGGCGAGGTGCTGCGCCTTGCGATGCTGATGACCCATTACCGCGAGCCGATCGATTTCTCGATCAAGCGGCTGGAAGAGGCTGAACGCCTGCTCGCCAAATGGCCGGCGACGGAAGCCGGCGATGCCGCGCCGGATGAAACCGTGCTGACCGCGCTCGCCGACGACCTCAACACGGTCGCGGCGGTGCAGGCCTTACATGCGCTGGCGCAGGCCGCCCATAACGATCCCGCCGCGGCCGCCCGTTTTGCCGCGACGGCTGCGTTCCTCGGCCTGCTGCCGAAGAAAGCCGAAATCGACCAGGCCGTCGCAGCGGCGGTCGATGCGTTGGTCGCCATGCGGCTTGAAATGCTGAAGGCGAAAAACTTCGCCGAAGCCGACAAGATCCGCGACGAACTGACGGCAAAGGGCATCCAGCTGAAAGACGGCAAGGATGCGGCGACCGGCGAGCGGGTGACGACGTGGGAGGTCAAGCGGTGAGACCCGTGTCTTCGGATAAGGCCCCTCCCCAACCCCTCCCCACAATGGGGAGGGGCTACGGCGCTGTACTGCTCCGAAGCGACCTCACCGCAAACGCAAGCCTTCGAGGCGGGAATGAAGGCGGCATCACGGGAGAGCCCTCCCCCTTGTGGGGAGGGTTGGGAGGGGTTCTCTTTTTCTCATCCACATTGTTGCGGAGGGATTGTCCATGACCACCTATACCGGCGGCTGCCAGTGTGGCGCGGTGCGCTTTCGCGTCAGCGGCGAACTCAAAGATTCGTCGATCTGTCATTGCCGCATGTGCCAGAAGGCGTTCGGCGCCTACTATGCGCCGCTGGTCTCGGTGCGCGGCGCCGATTTCGCGTGGACACGCGGCGAGCGAAAAAAGTTCCGCTCTTCCAATTTCGTCGAGCGCGGCTTCTGCGGCGATTGCGGCACGCCGCTCTCCTACGAGGCGCCTGACGGGGTTGCAATTGCCGCAGGCGCCTTCGACGATCCTTCGGCGCTTCCGCCGGTCGTGCAATACGGCATCGAGGGGAAGATCGGCTTCGTCGATCATCTGCACGAGTTGCCGGGGCACCGGACGGAAGAGGATGCGCAAGCCGCCCCCTTCGTGCTCGAACTCGTCTCCTACCAGCATCCCGATCATGAGACCCAGACATGGCCACCCAAGGAGCCCAGATGACAGCGGACGCGGACAAAAACGGCGGGTGCCAGTGCGGAGCGGTGCGTTACCGCGCCGAAGGCGAAGTCGGTTATCCCCATCTTTGCCATTGCCGCATGTGCCAGAAAGCGGCCGGCAATTATTTCATGCCGCTTGGCGGCGTAAAGCACAGCAATTTCACCCTGACGCGCGGCGCGGCGAAATGGTTCCACTCCTCTGACCTCGTGCGGCGCGGTTTCTGCGGCGATTGCGGCACGCCGCTGTTCTACGATATTCCGGGGACGGATTTCATCAACATCACCCTCGGCTCGCTGGACGATCCCGACGTGGTCAAGCCGGTGATGCAATCGAACACCGGCCGCAAGATGTCCTGGTTTCACGCACTCGACGGCCTGCCGCTCGAACCAGAGCCCGAAACGCCCGACCGCGAGGATGCGATTGCGGCAAGCAACCATCAGCACCCCGACCACGACACGAAAAGCTGGCCCCTCGGAGAAATCTCATGACGGACACGATAAAAACAGGCGGCTGCCAGTGCGGCGCCGTGCGCTTCCGCATCTCGGGCAAGTTGGGGCGCCCCTCGATCTGCCATTGCCGCATGTGCCAGAAGCAGTTCGGCGGCTTCTTCTCCGCCCTAGTCACCGCGCCTGAGGAAGCGATGGAATGGACGCGCGGCGCGCCGAGCTACTTTCAATCCTCGGTCAATATCGAGCGCGGCTTCTGCAGCAATTGCGGCACGCCGATGACCTATCGTCATCCGGGCGGGCTGGAGCTTGCGATCGGCACCTTCGACGATCGCAGCGACCTGGCGCCGCAAATCCAGGTCAATTACGACGCCCGCCTGCCCTGGGTCGAGGAGATCTTCGAGGCGCCGGTGCTGAAGGATCAGGATTTCTACGCACGGCAGGAGGCGATCATCTCCTTCCAGCATCCCGATCACGATACCGAAGTCTGGCCCGCGAAAGGCGTGAAAATATGACCGAGAGACTGCGCACGCTCTATCCTGAAATCGAAGCCTATGCCTCAGGCCATCTCGATGTCGGTGACGGCCATGTGATCTATTGGGAGCGCTCGGGAACGCCTGGCGCCAAGCCCGCCGTCTTCCTGCATGGCGGCCCCGGCGGCGGCTTCTCGCCTACCCATCGCCGGCTTTTCGATCCCGCCCTCTACGACGTCGTGCTGTTCGACCAGCGCGGTTGCGGCAGGTCGACGCCGCATGCCGAGCTCAATGCCAACACGACCTGGCACCTCGTCGCCGATATCGAGCGGCTGCGGGAAATGGCCGGCGTCGACAGCTGGCAGGTGTTCGGCGGCTCCTGGGGTTCGACGCTGGCGCTCGCCTATGCCGAGGCGCATCCGGAGCGCGTCTCCGAGATCATCGTGCGCGGCATCTATACGCTGACCAAGGCCGAGCTCGACTGGTACTATCAGTTCGGCGTCTCGGAAATGTTCCCGGACAAGTGGGAGCGCTTCATCGCGCCCATTCCGCCCGATGAGCGGCATGAGATGATGCATGCCTATCATCGCCGCCTGACGCATGAGGACAGAAGGGTGCGCCTTGCGGCCGCGCAGGCCTGGAGCATCTGGGAAGGCGAAACGATCACGCTGCTGCCCGAGCCTTCGACGAGCGGCAAGTTCGAGGAACCGGAATTCGCCTATGCATTTGCGCGCATCGAGAACCATTTCTTCGTCAATGCCGGCTGGATGGACGAGGGACAGCTGATCCGCGACGCCGGCCGGCTGAAGGATATTCCCGGCGTCATCGTGCACGGCCGCTACGACATGCCCTGCCCGGCAAAATATGCCTGGCTGCTGCACAAGGCCTGGCCGAAGGCGGAATTCCACCTGATCGAGGGTGCGGGGCATGCGTATTCGGAGCCGGGAATTCTCGACCAACTGATCAGGGCGACAGACAAGTTTGCCGGGAAGACAAACTGATTGTTTGAGGTAGCCTCTCACCCTAGCCCTCTCCCCGCGCGCGGGGAGAGGGGACGAGCTCTGCGATACGGCGCGGCATCTCCCTTCTCCCCGTCAGAACGGGGAGAAGGTGGCGGCAGCCGGATGAGGGGCTGCATCCGCATTCCAACAACACCCGCTTGCCGGGAGGAAACGACATGAAAGAACGCATCTATCTGTTCGACACGACGCTGCGGGACGGGCAGCAGACGCCCGGGATCGATTTCTCGGTCGAGGACAAGATTGCGATCGCCGCGATGCTGGACGAATTCGGCATCGATTACGTCGAGGGCGGCTATCCCGGCGCCAATCCGACCGATACCACCTTTTTCAGCGAGAAGCGCACCAGCCAGGCCAGCTTCGTCGCCTTCGGCATGACGAAGCGGGCGGGCGTTTCGGTTTCCAACGATCCCGGCATTGCCGGGCTGCTGCAGGCGAAATCCGACGCCATCTGTTTCGTCGCCAAGAGCTGGGATTATCATGTCGCGGTGGCGCTCGGCTGCACCAATGAGGAAAACCTCGAAAGCATCGCCGAAAGCGTCAAGGCGGCGGTCGGCGCCGGCAAGGAAGCGATCGTCGATTGCGAGCATTTCTTCGACGGTTTCAAGGCCAATCCGGCCTATGCGCTCGCCTGTGCCAAGACCGCCTATGAGAGTGGCGCCCGCTGGGTCGTGCTTTGCGACACCAATGGCGGCACGCAGCCGCCGGAGGTACGCACCATTGTCGAGGCGGTGATCGCTTCAGGCGTTCCCGGCCGCTGTCTCGGCATCCATGCCCATAACGATACCGGCCAGGCGGTCGCCAATTCGCTGGCTGCCGTCGAAGCCGGCGTCCGGCAGATCCAGGGCACGCTGAACGGCATCGGCGAGCGCTGCGGCAACGCCAATCTGGTGACGCTTATCCCGACCTTGGCGCTGAAGAGCGCTTATAATACACGTTTCGAAACGGCGATCGATGAGGAGCGGCTGCTCAATCTCACCCGGCTCTCGCACGCTTTCGACGAGTTGCTCAACCGCTCGCCCGATCATCAGATGCCTTATGTCGGCGCCTCCGCTTTCGCCACCAAGGCCGGCATCCATGCGTCGGCGCTGATCAAGGACCCGAGGACCTACGAACATGTGCCGCCGGAGAGCGTCGGCAATTTCCGCAAGGTCATGGTGTCGGACCAGGGCGGCAAAGCGAACTTCATCAATGCGCTGAAGCGGCGCGGCATCGTGGTCGCCAAGGACGATCCGAAGCTCGATCTGCTGATCTCGATCGTCAAGGACCGTGAATCGATCGGCTATGCCTATGAGGGTGCCGATGCGAGCTTCGAACTGTTGGCGCATCGCACGCTCGGCACGATACCGGAATTCTTCACCATCGAAGGCTTCCGGGTGATGATCGAGCGCCGCTTCGACAGTCTCGGCCGCGTGAAGATCGTCTCGGAAGCGGTGGTCAAGATCACGATCGACGGCCAGACGCTGATGTCGGTTGCCGATGCCGAAGGCCCGGTCAACGCGCTCGACCTGGCGCTGCGCAAGGATTTCGGCAAGTACCAGCACGAGATCGACGATCTCGTGCTCGCCGATTTCAAGGTGCGTATCCTCAATGGCGGCACGGCGGCAATCACCCGCGTGCTGATCGAATCCACCGACAGCGATGGCGTGCGCTGGTGGACGGTCGGCGTTTCCGAGAACATCATCGACGCTTCGTTCCAGGCGCTGATGGATTCCGTCATCTACAAGCTGATGAAGAACCGGCAGCTTGCCGGCAAGATCGCAGCGGAATAATCTGTTTGCCGGTTCGGCTAACCGCGGGCAAACGCCGCCAGCGTCTCGCCCGCCATCCTATAGCGGATCCATTCCTTCTGCGGCTCCGCGCCAATCGCCTCGTAGACACGGATCGAGGGTTCGTTCCAGTCGAGCACGCTCCATTCGAAGCGGCCGCAACCCTTCTCCAGCGCGATCTGCGCCAGGCGCCGCAGCAGCGCCTTGCCCGCGCCCGAACCGCGCGCGTCCGGCGTTACGTAGAGATCCTCTAGATAAAGACCGTTCTTCGCTTGCCAGGTCGAATAGTTGAAGAAATAGACCGCCATGCCGATGGCTTGACCCTCGCGTTCGCAGATCAGCGCATGCGTGACTGAACCGTCCCCGAAGATCGCCGCACGCGTGCTTTCCTCGGTCGCCTCGACCTCGTGGATCGCCTTTTCATAATCGGCCAATTCGCGGACAAATCGCAGGATCGTTGCCGCGTCTGAAGGCGTTGCAGGGCGTACGGTAAGGGTCATGTGAGAGGCTCCTGGTCTGGCGCTTGGCGTTCCAGATGAAAGAACCTGCCGGGCCTGTCAACTGAATGCGCAGATCATCAGCGGGGTTCCCTCGATTGGTCCACCTGTCGCCCGCTCGCGGCAGTCTGGAACAGGATTCGGATTTTTGGAGACCGATATCAGCCTTTGCCGCTATCATCCGTTCATTCTTCTCCCATCCGCTTCAAATCCTCTTAGCCTTTATTCAACGAAATGAATTGGCCTATTCACGGCGCTTAAGCTAGGCCGGATCAGAAGCAGAACAAAGATGGAAACACCCCGATGTCGACCGATGCATCCGTTCCCCTGGCCAAGAACGAAGACAGTCCGCGCGGTTTTGCCTTCGCGCTGACGGCCTATCTGCTCTGGGGCTTCCTGCCGATCTACATGAAGGCGGTGGCGCATATCTCGCCGGCCGAGGTGATCGCCCACCGCATCGTCTGGTCGCTGCCGCTGGCCGGCATCGTGCTGATCGTGCTCGGGCGCACGGCGGACATCGCCACGGCGCTGCGCTCGCCGCGTATGCTGGCGATGGCGGCGCTGACGGCGTCGCTGATCACCGTCAACTGGGGCACCTATGTCTGGGCGATCGGCGCCGGCCATTCGCTCGACGCAGCGCTCGGCTATTTCATCAATCCGCTGTTCAGCATCTTCCTCGGCGCGGTGCTGCTAAAGGAAAAGCTGCAGCCGCTGCAGATCGCGGCGATCGCGCTGGCAGCACTTGCCGTCGCCATTCTCGCATTCGACAGCGGCGGCATTCCGTGGGTGGCGCTGACGCTGGCAATCAGCTGGGGTTTCTATGCCTTGCTGCGCAAGACGCTGCCGCTCGGGCCGAACCAGGGCTTTTTCCTCGAAGTGCTGATCCTCAGCGGCCCTGCCCTGCTCTATATCCTTTATCTCGAATTCGGCAGCGGCCAGGGCCATCTCTACCGCACCGGCCTTGCCGACACGACGCTGCTGCTCGGCTGCGGCGTCATCACCGCCGTGCCGCTGATGATCTATGCCAATGGCGCCAAGCTGCTGAAGCTGTCGACGATCGGCATCATGCAGTATATCGCGCCGACGATGATCTTCCTGATCGCCGTCTTCATCTTTCACGAGCCGCTCGGCACGGCGCGCATGATCGCCTTTCCACTGATCTGGGCGGGGCTGTTCCTCTATAGCTGGTCGATGCTGAAGGGAAGCCGCGGGCGCTGAACGGCGGGCGCCGGAGACGCCGGCCCCTCGCCTACATTTTCGAGATCACTTCATCCTCGCCGTTACGATCAGCGGCGAGCTGGGCTGCCTGAGCCATGATTGCCGGAATGATGCCGGAGATCTCATCGACGACAAGCGGCTGCACCCGGTGAGCGGTGTGCAGGAAGCCCTCTTCTGTCATGTGGCGCATCAGCTCCATCATCGGATCCCAGAAACCGTCGACGTTGGCAAAGACCATCGGCTTTTCATGGCGGCCGAGCTGCGCCCAGGTCATGATCTCGACGATCTCCTCCAGCGTACCGATGCCGCCGGGCAGCGCGACGAAAGCATCGGAACGCTCGAACATCGTATGTTTGCGCGCATGCATGTCAGGGGTTACAATAAGTTCGTTAAGTTGACCGAGCGAGTGGCGAGTCGCTTCCATATCGATCAGGAATTCGGGGATGATGCCCGTGACCTGGCCGCCGCCTGAAAGCGCGCCGCTGGCAACCGCGCCCATGATGCCTTTGGTACCCCCGCCATAGACGAGGCGCAGGCCGTATTCGGCGATCTCTCGTCCGAGAGCACGCCCGGCCGCCATGTGGGAAGGATCGCGTCCCGGCCTTGAGCCGCAGTAAACGCAGATGGATCGAATCGATACAGATTGTTCGGTCATAGAGGCAAACAACTATTCCATTTCAATGCAGTCAAGAAAATTGACTGGAAAGCAGCCTACCTAGCTTGCCGAATTGCTTTGAATGCTTGTGCAAAGCAACGGGAATCGCTAGCAATTTCGGTTACTACGGCAAATTGCCGCCTGGGGAGACATAATGATGAAGAACCGTGCCGGCTTGCTGGCCCTTGCAGTGCTCGTAATCGCAATCCTACTGATGGTATTTTTCGTCATGCCGCGCATTGGCGGCGATGCAGCCAAGGTCGGCGACGCCATCAACCAGGCGAGCACGGAGCTCAAGGACACGGTTAACGAGTCGGCAAAAACATCGCGCTCGGCCGTGGCCGACGCGGCCGGCGTCGCCGATAAGGTGGGTCGCCTATCGGCCAATGCGAGCGTGTCGCTTACCGAACTCAAGGCACTGTTTGCTGACGGCAAGGGCCCCGCCGACGACGTCTTCACCGCTGCCAAGACGAAGGCCGTCGATGCGCTGAGCGCGCTTGCCGGTTTCGCAATCCCCGAGGGGCTCGATCCGGCGACCCAGGCACTTGCCGTCAAGGCGAAGGATGGCGGCACGAAGGCGCTCGCCATTGTCCAGTCGCTACCGGAGAACATTACCGAAGCGCTTGCCGCGATCGCCAAGGCCGAGGCTGCGCTGACCGGTGCGCCTGAGCCTGCGGCGAGCACGGCTGCGGCGAATGCCGGCCCGAAGCTTCCCGCATTCGACGTCCTGCGCGTCGAGCCCGATGGCTCGACGGTGATCGCCGGCTCCGCCGAACCGAACGGCAAGCTCGAAGTGCTTGACGGCGAAAAGGTCGTGACGACAGCCAATGTCGATGCCAGCGGCGATTTCGCCGCCGTTCTCGACGATCCGCTTGCGGCGGGCGACCACCAGCTGGTGCTGAAGTTTACCGGCAAGGACGGCAAGAGCACGCTTTCCGAAGAGGTTGCGACCATCTCCGTACCGAAGGACGGCAACGGCGCCAATCTGCTCGCCATGGTCTCCAAACCCGGCGCGGCGAGCCGCATCATCACCGCGCCGAAGGCCGGCACCGAAGTCGCCGATGCCTCCAACCCGATGGCGCCGCCAACAGACAAGCCAGCAACGGGCGCAGGTTCGGCTGCGCCTGCTGCGACCGTTGCGCCAACCGGCGAGCTGGCGCTGCAGACGCCCAACCTAACCGACGCCGCCTCCGGCGGCCTAGCGACGGCCCCCGCCGTTCCCGGCACCGCCGCACCCGACAAGTCGAATGCGCCCGATGTGATGGTCAACGCCGTCGAAATCGAGGGCAACAAGATTTTCATTGCCGGCACGGCGCGCGCCAACGCCAAGGTCCTCGGTTACGCCGACGACAGCCTTGTCGGCCAGGACACCGCCGGCTCCGATGGCCATTTCGTTATCGACGGCGTGGTGGCGCTCTCGGTCGGCGACCACAAGATCCGCGTCGATGTCGTCGATCCCGCCGGCAAGGTGATCGTGCGTGCAGCGGTGAATTTCAATCGCCCGGCCGGCGACCAGGTCAGGGTCGCGGCGCAATCCGTCCCAGCCGACGCAAATGGCGCCTCCTCGATGGTGCCGCTCGACGAAGGCGAACTCGGCAAGCGCAAGGCCGAAGTCGGCAAGGCCTTCGGCCTGCTGAAGGGGCTGTTTGCCGATGGCAAGCTGCCCGGCGCCGAACAGCTTGCGGCGGCGCGCTCGGCAACCGAATTCGCATTGCGCTCGGTCGCAGATTTCCGGCCGGGATCCGATGCGCCCGACACGTTCAAGCAAGCGTCCGGCGCCGCCTCGCAGACCGCGACAAGCGCCTTGAAGATGCTGCAGGGCCTGCCGAAGGATGCAAAATCCGTCGGCGCAGGCCTCGACGGCCTGGGGGCGATCATCGCCGGCCTCTCCGCGTCCCCCGCACCGGCGGCACCGGCGGCGCCTGGTGCAACCGACGCGGCAGGCAACCAGCCGAAGACGATCGAACAGGCGCCGCTGACGGCAAACAACGCGGCGGTGATCATCCGCCGCGGCGACACGCTGTGGCAGATTTCGCGCCGCACCTATGGGCTCGGCGTTCGTTACACGACGATCTACATCGCCAATGAGGACAAGATCGTGGATCCGGATCGCATCCGCCCCGGCCAGATCTTCGGTCTGCCGAAGGATGTACTGCCGAACGCCGAGGAACTGCACCGCAAACGCCTGTCCAACCGACACCTCTAAAGCGCGTCGCGATCTTTCAGATTCGCTCCCCGCGCTTTAGCTCTTTGTTTTCGCATGTCGTTGCCGCAAACCCGCTGCACACTTTTGCGCGACATGCTTTAAGCGCCAAACACCGTAACGAGGCCGGGCGGGATAACCGCCCGGCCTCTCTTTTCCTGAACCCCGCACTTGTTGTATTCATCCGCCCGGCATCCTATCTGGCGGTGGCGGGGGAAGCGCTTCGGGCATATTCCGGTACCGCGCTCTTGCCGGCATCGAAGCGCGGCAATCGCCGCAAGCCCATCCGGGCTGGAGACAAGCATGGCAAACGGCAAGACAGTCTCGGAATCCAACCTCCTGCAGACGCTTCTCAACCTCTGGCCCTATATGTGGCCGGCCGGCCGGCCCGACCTCAAGATGCGCGTCGTCTGGGCGTCGGTCTTCCTGCTGATTTCCAAGTTCGTCCTGCTGCTCGTTCCCTATTTCTTCAAGTGGTCGACCGATGCGCTGAACGGCAGGATGGATCTTGCCGGCTCGGTACCGCCGCTGCTGGCCGGCGCCATCGCCCTGGTAATCGCCTATAACATCACCCGCCTGATCCAGCTCGGCCTCAACCAGCTGCGCGACGCGCTGTTTGCCAGCGTCGGCCAGCATGCGGTGCGCCAACTCGCCTACAGGACTTTCGTGCATATGCACGAGCTGTCGCTGCGCTTCCATCTGGAGCGCAAGACCGGCGGCTTGTCGCGCATCATCGAGCGCGGCACCAAGGGCATCGAGACGATCGTGCGTTTCACGATCCTCAATTCGGTCCCGACCGTCATCGAATTCCTGTTGACGGCGGCGATCTTCTGGTGGGGTTACGGCTTCTCCTATCTCGCCGTCACCGCCTTTACTGTCTGGGCCTATATCTGGTTCACGATCCGCGCATCCGACTGGCGCATCGCCATTCGACGGTCGATGAACGACAGCGATACCGACGCCAACACCAAGGCGATCGACTCCCTCCTCAATTTCGAGACCGTCAAATATTTCGGCAACGAAGAGATGGAGGCAAAACGCTTTGACAAATCGATGGAACGCTACGAGAAGGCGGCGACCGATGTCTGGACATCGCTCGGCTGGCTGAACTTCGGCCAGGGTGTGATCTTCGGCATCGGCACGACGATCATGCTGGTGCTGTCGGCACTCGCCGTGCAGCGCGGCGAACAGACGGTCGGCGATTTCGTTTTCGTCAATTCGATGCTGCTGCAGCTTTCCGCGCCGCTCAACTTCATCGGCTTCGTCTACCGCGAAATCCGTCAAGGCTTGACCGATATCGAGCAGATGTTCGACCTCCTGGAGGTCCAGGCCGAGGTCAAGGACGCGCCCGATGCGGTCGATCTTCGGATCGGCCAGGGCGCGATCGCCTTCAGGGACGTGCACTTTTCCTACGACCCCGCCCGTCCGATCCTGAAGGGCATTTCCTTCGAGGTGCCGGCCGGCAAGACGGTTGCCGTCGTCGGTCCTTCGGGAGCCGGCAAGTCGACGCTGTCGCGGCTGCTCTATCGTTTCTACGATATCCAGAGCGGAGCGATCACCGTCGACGGCCAGGACATCCGCAAAGTCACACAGAAAAGCTTGCGCTCGGTGATCGGCATGGTGCCGCAGGATACCGTGCTCTTCAATGACACCGTCGCTTACAACATCCGCTACGGCCGCACATCGGCGAGCGACGGCGAGGTCTTCGCGGCAGCCGAGGTGGCGCAGATCGCCCATTTCATCGAAATGCTGCCCGAAGGGTTCGAGACCAAGGTCGGGGAGCGCGGGCTGAAGCTTTCGGGCGGCGAGAAGCAGCGGGTGGCGATCGCCCGCACCATTCTCAAGGCACCGCCGATCCTGATCCTCGACGAGGCGACGTCGGCGCTCGACACGACGACGGAACGAGAAATCCAGACGGCGCTCGACGTGGTTTCGAAGAACCGCACGACGCTGGTGATCGCCCACCGACTATCGACGGTGATCGGCGCCGATGAAATCATCGTGCTCAAAAGCGGCGAGATCGCCGAGCGCGGAACGCATGCCGCCCTGCTCGAGCGGAACGGTCTCTACGCCTCGATGTGGAACCGGCAGCGCGAGGCGACACAGGCAGAGGAACATCTGAAGCAGGTGCGCGAAAGCGACGACCTGGGGGTGATCACGCGGCTTGCCCCGGCAAGCTGAGCCGGGAGCGACAAGGCCCAAGCTTTTGTTGTTCAGAACTCCGGCGTCGGAACCACGTCCGGGGCCACAGCATTGCCCCGGAGACGGTTTTTCGCTAACCAGCAAAAAACGACAACGCAAGGAGACCGGCAGCATGAGCCTGTTCAACACGGTTCGCAACACGATCGTCCCCGTGCATAAGGAGGGTTATCCCTTCGTTGCCGCCTTCTTTGTTGCGTCGCTGATCCTGGGCTGGATCTTCAAGCCGCTCTTCTGGATCGGCATGATCTTCACGCTGTGGTGCGCCTATTTCTTCCGTGATCCCGAACGCGTGACCCCGCAGGACGACGATCTGGTGATCTCTCCCGCCGACGGCAAGGTCTCGGCGATCCAGATGGTGACCCCGCCGGCCGAGCTCGACCTCGGCTCCGAGCCGATGCTGCGCATCTCGGTGTTCATGAACGTCTTCAATTGCCATGTGAACCGGGCGCCGATGCGCGGGCGTATCGTCAGCATCAATTACCGCTCCGGCAGCTTCGTCAATGCCGAACTCGACAAGGCGAGCGAGGACAACGAGCGCAACGGGCTGGTGATCGAAACCCGCCACGGCCAGATCGGCGTCGTACAGATCGCCGGCCTCGTGGCGCGGCGCATCCTCTGCTGGGCAAATCCCAACGAACCGGTGGATGCCGGCGAGCGCTTCGGGCTGATCCGTTTCGGCTCTCGGCTCGACGTGTTCCTGCCCGCCGGTGCCGCGCCGCGCGTCTCGCTCGGCCAGGTGGCGATTGCCGGGGAAACTGTGATTGCCGAATTCGCCTCCGCCAAGGGTCCCATCATCAGCCGCCGCAGTTAAGGCGCGTCGCGATCTTTCAGATTCGCTCCTCGCGCTTTAGCCCTTTGTTTTTACGCATGTCGTTGTCGCAAAACCGCTGCACACTTTTGCGCGACATGCTCCAGGTTCAGATTGGAACGCGATATGGAAACGCCCTTTCCGCCTTTCGAGCCCAACGGTCCGGATGATTCCGCCCGCGGCCCGCGTCTGCGCGAAATCCCGCTCCGTCTCGTCTTTCCGAACCTCATCACCATTCTGGCAATCTGCGCCGGGCTGACCGGCATTCGGCTGGCTTTCGAGAACCGCTACGAGCTCGCCGTCTCCATGGTGCTGGTCGCCGCCTTCCTCGACGGCATTGACGGGCGAGTGGCCCGGCTGATGAAGGCAACCTCGAAGTTCGGCGCTCAGATGGATTCGCTTGCCGATATCGTCAATTTCGGCGTCGCACCTGCCCTCGTCGTCTATGTCTTCGCGCTCGATCAGGCGCGCTCGCTCGGGTGGATCGCGGCTTTGATCTACGCGATTGCCGCCGGGCTTCGGCTTGCCCGCTTCAACGTCATGGCCGAACGCGAGAACAAGGCGAGCTGGCAATCGGAATATTTCGTCGGCGTACCGGCGCCGGCTGGCGCCATGCTGGTGCTGCTGCCGGTCTATCTCGGCTTCCTGGGCCTGGCGACGGACCGCACCTTCGCCTATGTCTCGTCGATCTATACCGTCGTCATCGCCTTCCTGCTGATCAGCCGGCTGCCGGTCTGGTCGGGCAAATCGGAAGGCAACCGGCTGCGGCGCGATCTCGTGCTGCCGATGATGCTCGGCGTCGTGCTCTATGTGGCTCTGCTGATGAGCTACACCTGGGAGGTGATGGTCTTCACCGTTGCCGCCTATCTCATATCGCTTCCCTTCGGCGCGCGGAAATGGCGCCGGAAATATGGAACGCTGACGATCGAGGAACCCGGCGTCGGCGACGACGACATCGGCCGTCACATCTGAGGCGGACGCTTTCCTGATTTTTTCGGAGTGATGGGAATGCGTCTCTTCGCATTCCCGGGAAAACTGTTGCGCGCTTTTTCCCCGGAAAAACGGCTGCGCAGTTTTATTGGAACCGCTCTCTTCAGTAAGTATTAACCAACGTAGGCTTCAGTTAAGCCTCGCGAATTATGGTGCGCGTTTACAAATCCTGATAAGCTGCGTCCCCGTTTTGTCGCTATTGGTGACCAAACTTCAAAATACAAAATACCCCGGGAAGAAACACGTAAGGAGAGTATCGTGACTTCGAAGAAGAGCAGTAGCGGCGAACAGCAGACGGCCAAGCCCGATCTCGCCGCCAACTATCGCCCTGTCGGCCTCAAGGCTGTTGCGGCGGCATCGCTGATGGCGAAACACAAGCCGACCAGCGTCAAGAAATCCGCTTGAGCGCCCGTGCGACTAACGAAAAGCGGCAGATAGTATTCAGAAGAAACTAAGCTGACCGTCGTCAGGCCTCTGCTTCTCGGGGGCCTTCAGCGGCTTTTCGACGACGACCGGCTGCTGCAGGTCGGGCCCCATATTGGCGACCTTGTTGACTTTGTCGGAGACCGGGACGGCCTCGAAAAAATCGTCCTGAACCGGCCGCATCAGGTCGACCACCTCGCGCGGTTCCTGGGTCTTGCAATCCAGCCAGCGCGAAAAATCTTCCGGCTTGATAATGACGGGCATGCGATCGTGGATCGCCGACATGCCCGAATTGGCCGGTGTCGTCAGGATCGCGCCGGTATCGACCTCGGAACCATCCGCCGAGGACCATGTCTCCATCAGCCCGGCAAAAGCGACGACCCCGCCCTTACGCGGCCTGATCCAATAGGCCTGCGGCCGCTCTCCGCTTTCCTTGGACGGGCGATGCCATTCATAAAAGCCGGTGGCCGGGATAAGTATGCGGCGATGACGCATGGCCGCCCGGAAGGAGGCCTTGCCGATCGCGGTCTCGGAGCGGGCGTTGATCAACAGCGGGAAGTCCCTCGGATCCTTGACCCAGGCCGGGGTGAGACCCCACCGCACGAGCACGGCGCGGCGGTCGGCCAGGTTGCTGCCCTGCTGCCGGCCCTCGCCTGCTATGATAACGAGGATCGGCTGCGTCGGCGCGATGTTATAGCGCGCCGGAAACTCATCGAGATCGACACCGGAGAAAAATTCGCGCAGGTTGGCGCTGGAGCTTGTCAGGGCGAAACGTCCACACATCGGCTTGTCTTTGCACCCGGCTTGAGTCCGGTCAAGGCGTCAGCCTCTCGGCCCAAAGAGGATAATGCTCGTTCCGGCAAGGCAGACCAGCGCCCCGCCGATATCGTAGCGATCAGGCACGCGGCTTTCGACCAGCCAGAGCCAGAGCAGTGAGGCGGCGATATAGATGCCGCCATAGGCCGCGAAAGTGCGGCCGGCGGCCTCGCTCGGCACCAGAGTCAGAAGCCAGGCAAAAAGCGCCAGCGAGACCATTCCCGGGGCCAGCCACGAGATTGGCTTTCCAAGTCTCAGCCACGCCCAGAAGGCGAAGCAGCCGGCAATCTCGAAGACGGCGGCAACGGCATAAATGATGTAGGTCACGGAAGCACCTCTCGCGCCTTCGCATTTCTTCGGCAGTATTCATCGGGTAGGATGGGTCATCACAGCAAGAGCCATCTCATGATCTCCACCGCCAAAGCCGCCTCCTCCGCCATTCTCGAACGCGACGGACGATTCCTTCTGGTGTTGCGGCGCAATCCGCCTTCTGCCGATATGTATGCGTTTCCGGGCGGCCGCGCCGAACCGGGCGAGACGCCGGAGCAAACGGCGTTGCGCGAATTCCGTGAGGAAACGGGCATTTCGGTGCGCAATCCGCAGCTGTTTTCGACCTATGACCTGAAGACCCATGCCGCCGATGGCAGCCTCAGCAGCCACTTCTTCCTGTCGGTCTTCCGCGTCGAGGCGGATCGGGAGCTGGTGGCTGAGGCCGCCGACGATGCGGCGGCGCTCGGCTGGTATACGGTTGAGGAAATCCGGCGGCTGCCGGTGCCGCAGAGTGTGCTCGAATGCGCAGAACGGCTAGAACAGGATGATTTCAGGCCGACCGGCCTATAATCTGAATCTTATTCTGAAATAAAATTAGAGCATGATGTCAAAAGAAACCGCTGACACTTTCGGCAGCATGCTCTGGCTTGCGGCGAATAGGAGTGGAAACTCTCAAGGTCCGCCTTGTTGCCGTCATGCTCAACGTATCAACTGGGAGCATGATTCCCGTTCGACGCGTTTTCCTGTCCCTGCTCGTGCTCGCCGGCCCCACCATGGCGCAGGGTAAGAACGCGCCGCCTCCACGGGAGGAGGAGATTACGCCGCCGCCTGCGGTGACGGTGCCCTATGACGACAAACTGGCACGGCTGGCCGAGGTGTTGGGCTCGGTGCATTATTTGAGAACGCTCTGCAAGGCGGCAGGCGGCGACGAGTGGCGAAACGGCATGCAGCAGCTGCTCGATTCGGAGACCGGCAACGAGCCGCAGCGTAGGGAAAAACTGACCGCAGCCTTCAATCGCGGCTACCGCGCCTTCGCCTCCGTCTATACCGATTGCACCGCGGCGGCCATCGTGGCAGAAGAGCGCTACCGTAACGAAGGTGCAACACTCGCCACAGAAATTACCTCGCGTTTTGGAAATTGACGTTTAATTAACCTGTTTTCGCATGTGGACGTGTCGTTTTGGGAAAAGGCTGTTAGTGTTGTTAACGGTGCAGTAAGACATGAGAAGTTCTGAGGAAAAGACAATGGAAGCAAGCCTCAACGAGATCGACGACATGATCGTCCACGAGAAGATGCAGGCGGCTCTGGAGTACCAGAACGAGGCTTGGGCCGACGGCATGGCCGACGGAATCGAGCCTGAGATCATCGCTGATGCCGCTATTGCGCATGCCCTGCGCGAGACGATCAGATTGCACGGGGAAAGCAGCGCCGAAGCCTTGCTGGATTCGCTGCGTGAACGCATGCTTGCCGGCGAATTCTCCGCGAACCGCACCCTGCAATAATTATTTTCAGAGAGTTTGATGCATACCGGTAAAGAGAAAATTTCGCGAATTCCGCTCGCGCCGGTGCTGCTTGCGTTCAGCCTCGCCGCCGGCAATATTTTCCTTGCCCCGGCAGCCTACGCGCTTTCCGAACTGCACAAGATCCCTGGCCAGGCGGCCAACGACGCGCCGGCTGCACCGGGAAGCGCTCAGGGGCAGAGCCAGCCGCAGAGTGGCACCGCTCCCAGTGTTCCCATGGCCGATCCACTGGTCAACAGCCAGAACAATCAGGGTGTCGACAAGACGCCGGGCGCCCAGGATGCTTCCAAGCCCGCCGAAGTGATCTACGACATCAGCAAGGTGCCCGAGCCGGTTCGCAAGATGCGCGAGCAGATCGTCGAGGCGGCCGCCTCCGGCGATCTCGAACGCTTGCGGCCGCTGATGGGCACCGGCACCGAGCAGACACAGGTGACTGTGGGCGAGCCCACGGACGATCCGATCGGCACGCTGAAGGATCTTTCGGGCGATCCCGATGGAGACGAGATCCTCGCCATCATGCTCGACATCGTCTCGACCGGCTTCGTGCATGTCGGCCAGGGTACGGCAGACGAGATGTATGTCTGGCCCTATTTCGCCGAAAAGGACCTGAAGTCGCTGACGCCGCCGGAGCGTGTCGAGTTGCTGCGAATCGTCACGGCCGGCGATCTTTCCGACATGCAGGAGTTCGGCGGCTATAATTTCTACCGCCTCGGCATTACCCCTCAGGGCAAATGGAAATTCTTCACGGCGGGCGATTGACGCCCACAACGCTTGCGCCTTTCGCGTTTCGCCTTTCGGTGGGACGCTTGCGATCCACCTCATGAAGACATACCTCTGAGCGATAACCAACGCGACAGGTTCCGCCATGCCAGCCGTATTCCTGAAAGACCGCTCACTTCTCTCCATCAGCGGCGCGGAAGCCCAATCCTTCCTGCAGAACCTGATCACCACCGATATCATCTCGCTTGAGGCCGACGAGGCGCGGCCCGGGGCACTGCTGACGCCGCAGGGCAAGATTCTGTTCGACTTCATGATCTGGCAGGAGGGCAACGGCTATACGATCGAAACGGATGCCGGCCAGCGCGATGGCCTGCTGAAGCGGCTGACGATGTACAAGCTGCGCGCTGCCGTCACGCTCACGCCGCGCACCGAAGATGGGGTCACCGTTTCCTGGGACGAAGATGCCGAGGGCGTTCGGGACAGCCGGGGCGTCCGGGACAGCCAGGGCGTCCGGGACAGCCAGGGCGTCCGGGATAGTCGCTTCGCCAAGGCTGGCGTCGCGTTGATCCGTCAGCCCGGCAAACACGGCGACGGTGAAGAATTGCTCTACGATGCGCTGCGCATCACCCACGGCATCGTCACGTCAGGATCGGACTTCGCCCTGCAGGATGCCTTTCCGCACGACGTGCTGATGGATTTCAATGGCGGTCTGTCCTTCAGGAAAGGCTGTTATGTCGGCCAGGAGGTCGTTTCGCGGATGCAGCACCGCGGCACCGCGCGCCGGCGCGTTGTCACAGTGTCCGCTGCAACGGCTCTGCCGGAGACCGGGACGGAGATCTCCGCCGCCGGCAAGCCTGTCGGAACACTCGGTTCGGTCGAAGGCGACCATGGATTGGCGATTGTGCGCATCGACCGCGCCGGCGCAGCAATGGCCGCCGGCACGCCGCTGCTCGCCGGGCAAACACCCGTTTCCCTCGTCCTGCCGGAATGGTCCGGCCTTGTCTTTCCCACCAGCGCCGACGAGGCCAGCGCGTGACGACCACGAAAGCTCCGCGTGCCTGGCAACGCATGTTGTCCGGGCGAAGGCTCGACCTGCTCGACCCCTCGCCGCTCGATGTGGAACTGATCGACATTGCCCATGGGCTGGCGCGTGTCGCCCGCTGGAACGGCCAGACATCGGGCGATCATGCTTTTTCGGTGGCACAGCACAGCCTCGTCGTCGAAGACATTTTCCGCCGCGTCAATGATGCGTCCCCGCAGGAGTGCCTGATGGCGCTGCTGCATGACGCACCCGAATATGTGATCGGCGATATGATCTCGCCGTTCAAATCGGTGGTCGGCGGCGGCTACAAGACGGTGGAAAAGCGGCTGGAGGCCGCCGTGCACCTGCGCTTCGGCCTGCCGCCGCATCCCTCGCGCGACCTCAAGGACCGAATCAAGAAAGCCGATACGATCGCCGCCTATTTCGAGGCGACGGTGCTCGCCGGCTTCACACCTGCCGAGGCACAGAAGTTCTTCGGCCAGCCGCGCGGCATCAGCAGGGAGATGCTGATGATCGATCCGCTGCCGGCGATCGAAGCGCAGCGGCTGTTCTGTGAGCGCTTTGCGGCGATCGAGACCGCGCGGGAGATGGTCTCGTGAGCTTCATCATCGTGTCGCCGCTGTCGCGCATCGCGGAGATGGCGGTGCGCCACAAGGTGCGCGACATGATCAGCCTGATCGCCAAGGAGCAGGCCTTTCATCGGCCGGGCGTGATCGTGGCCGACCGTCATCTGACGCTTGCGATGAACGACATCACCTTCAAGGGCACCGGCGGTCTGGTGGCGCCCGACGAAACGCATGTGCAGGGGATTATCGACTTTGCCGCGTCGTGGCGGCAGGAGACGCCGCTGCTCATCCATTGCTGGATGGGCGTGTCGCGCTCGCCGGCAGCAGCCCTGATCGCCGCACTGTCACTTGCACCGGATCAGAGTGAGGAAACGCTTGCCCGTCGGCTGCGGGCGGCCTCGCCTTTCGCGACGCCGAATGCCCGGCTGATCGAGATCGGCGACGCGCTGCTTAACCGTAGCGGCCGGCTTGTTGCGGCAGTGCGGGCGATCGGACGCGGTGCGGATGCCGACGGCAACGCGCCCTTCGTGCTTGCAATCGCAGCGCCCGCCTGCGGTTGACGCTGCCGCCATCTGCCCCATCTAGCCCCGACCACGTAGAAGAGGCCAGATCATGCAACAACAGGCAGCCGACGTCCTTCTTGCCACGCAAACGGCGCTTAGCCAGGCGAGCGCGCTTGCAGTGCAATATTCCTTCTCCGTCCTCGGGGCCGTAATCCTGCTGGTTCTCGGCTGGGCGCTTGCCGGTTTTGCCAGCCGCTGGGCCTATGAAGGCCTGTCGCGCGTCCATGGCATCGACGAGACGCTGGCGCGATTCTTCACCAATGTGCTGCGATACGCGTTGCTCATCCTGGTGTTCATCACCGTGCTCGGCCAGTTCGGCGTCCAGACAGCCTCGATCATCGCGGCCCTCGGCGCAGCCGGCCTGGCAATCGGACTGGCGCTGCAGGGAACGCTGCAGAATATCGCCGCCGGCATCATGCTGCTGATCCTCAGGCCGTTCCGGGTCGGAGAATATATCGAGACCAGCAGCGTGGCCGGCACGGTGCGCGAAATAGGGCTGTTTGCGACCGAACTCAGGACCGCCGACGGGCTCTACCGGTTGGCGCCGAATTCGACGCTCTGGAATACGCCGATTACCAATTTCAGCCGCGAGGCGACGCGGCGGAACGAGCTGAAGATCAAGGTGGAGGATGACATCGATCGGTCGATGGAAACATTGATGGGCCTTGCCAAAGCCGATTCCCGGGTGCTGAAGTCACCGGAACCGAGCGTCTTCATCGACGGCCCCGGCGACGGCGCGATCTTCGTGACGCTGCGATACTGGGCGAAGACCGGTGACTGGTGGACGGTCAGCCGGGACATGGCAAAACGGGTAAAGCTTGCCTTCGACGAGAACAATCCGGCCGCGTCGCCGGATGCGCCGAACGCCGCACCGGCAGAGATGTCCAACGGCAGGGCGGCCGCCGAAAAGGCAGCACTGAGGCGGCAATGAGACATTGATCCAGGAACTTATGCAGCAGACTATTGAATGACGCCGCAGGACAGTCTTTCCCCGGCATCACCCGAGGGCTGGCTGCGATAGTCATCCGAATTGGCGTGCACCATCAATGCGCGGCCGCGAATGCCGTCGGTCTTGCCATCAAGCGTGACCATGCTGTCGAAGACCTGCGCCCTCAGCACGCCGTCCTGCCCGACATATTGATTGGGCATATCGCCGGCATGCGGCCCCTTGGCGGCAAGGATGCCATGCTCGGCCTTCTCAGGGTTGAAGTGACCGCCGGCCGACTCGTGATGGGTCGCGGCGTCGCATCGGCCGGTCTCATGAACATGGAAGGCCACCCATTTGTTCGCCGGCAGTCCCGATATCTCGAGCTCGATCAGCACACCGCCGGTGGCGGCAGCCGTCAGCTGCGCGCGGCCATCTTCCTTGCCGTCCTTGCCGACGAAATTGGCAACCGCGGTCTGCTTGTCCTGGGCACCCGCCGGCAATGCAACGGCAAGCAGGCTCAGGGCGGCGATGATGCACATGGGTTTCATGGGAGATATCCTTCCGTCCGGTTGTCCTTCTGAACGTATCAACCCGGAAGGTGTTCCTCATTTGGAGCGCCGTGTGTCCGACAGGAGGCTCTATCACATGGAAGTGGCGCTATTCGCGGGGAGTGCGGGACGAAAAAAGCCGGCCAACGGCCGGCTTGCAGATGACCCGATTCGGGAGCGGCTCAGGCGACGGCGCTGAAGTCGAACTGGCCGTAAGTGTTGCGGTAGAGATCGTCCGGTTGATCGCCGGTCGTCGGCGCCGTCTGCTGCAACGGATAAGGGACGCCGATGCTGCTGTCACGCGAGTCCATCATCAGCGCAATCAGGCTGCCGGAAAATTTCGGCTGCGTCTCGCTGGTGTTGTCCTCTTCCAGGAGTTCCTTGATGATGCCGGGCTTCTCATCAGCGGCACGCTCGCCACGGCTGAGTACACCATCGCCATTGGCATCAAGCCGCGAGAGTGTCGCCAGATATGCATATGACGTATCGGAAACGGATGTGGTGCTGGTCATACAAACCTCCATTCACCGCCTTTTGCCGGTGGTGTTTGTACGCAATACGAACGTGGACAATCATTGAATGACTCGCTGGTTAAACTGATTTGCGCGGTGCGTCAATAAGTTGTTAACTTCTCATTAACGATGATTGACAACGGTTAACGGACTGGCCTGAGGCTGAGCATCCGCCTGCGCCAAGCGAAGAGGCTTTGCGGTATTTCAGCGATTTTTCACATATAAAACAAATGCCTAACGACGCGAAGCCGCTGCTGCACTGCAACCGAATATTAATCCCGCCCGTCCAGAATGAGCGACACTAGATACCACCTGGACGTTTAGTTTATGAGAAATCAATTTAATGGCCACTTTTGGAAGAGTTTTCAACGCGATGATGTACGTCCATCAAATGACGGCCATGGCCGTCGCGCCCGCCCTGCAGAGGCCTCGCCATGAAAGCTGAGGCACTCTTCTGGCAGCAATGCAGCCAGGCCGTCACCGCCGATGGATCGGTGGATGCACAGCGTCTTATGGAGCTTGTCATCGCGACCTATCGTGTCCACGAAAGCGACTATGACGAGATCGAAAGAAGCGCGGAAACGCTGCTAAGGGACAACCATGCGCTGAGAGGCAATATGTCAGCCCTCAGTCAGGCATTCGACGGACAGCAGAGGCTCTTCGAAATCATCCTCAACAACCTGCCACTCGGTCTCAGCGTCTTCGACGCAGATCAGCGGCTGACACTTTCCAACATTCGCTTCAGTCAGCTTTTCGGCCTGACGCAGGCCGATGTCACTCCAGGCGTGACAATCGCCGATCTCATCGACAAAATGCGCGGTGCGGAAGGCGCCAGCGCCAAGCCCGGCCGGCGAGCCGGGCGACATTCCTCCGCAGCCGTAAAAAGCAGCGGTATTCGTCGGCGCGAATGGCTGATGGACGATGGCCGCGTCATCCAGAGCATGGTGACTATCCTTGCCGACGGCAGCAACATCGCCATTCATGCCGATATTACCGAGGATCGAAAGGCGGCTGAGCGCATCACCTATCTCGCCCACCACGATCCGCTGACCGGTCTTCCGAACCGCATCCATTTCCGCCAGCAGGTCGATGCGGCACTCGCAGAGCGCAAACCGGACGAGCAGATCGCCCTCATTCACCTCAACCTCGACCGGTTCAAATCGATCAACAACTTGATGGGCGTGTCCGCCGGCGACACGATCCTGCAGCAGGTCGCCGCGCGCATCCGGGCATCGGCCGGTTCGGAAAACACCCTGGCGCGGCTGGGTTCGGACGAATTCGCCATCCTGCAGACGGGCAGACAGCAGCCGTGGAACGTGACGGCGCTGGCCGAGCAGATCCGCCGCGAGCTTTCCGAGCCATTCCTGCACGGCGAAAAACAGATGGAGCTCAGCGTCTCGATGGGGATCGCAGTCGCCCCGGGGGATGGCGATGAAACCGATATCCTGCTGAAACATGCCGGCGTGGCGCTGTCGCATGCCAAATCGGACGGGCGCAAGCGCGAGCGTTTCTTCGCCGGCGAGATGGAAGCGCAGATGCAACTGCGCCACGCGCTGGAGGCGGACCTCAGAGCAGCCATCGAGAAGGAAGAATTCGAGCTGCATTACCAGCCGCTCTACGACCTTTCGCAGCGGCGCATCTGCGGCTTCGAGGCGCTGATCCGCTGGAACCATCCGATCCGCGGCCGTGTTGCGCCGATAGATTTCATTCCGTTCGCCGAAGAGGTCGGCCTCATCGTCGATATCGGCCGCTGGGTTTTGCGCCGGGCCTGCAGCGATGCGGCAGAATGGCCTGAAGACATCAAAGTCGCCGTCAACGTTTCGGCGACGCAGTTCAGCAGCAGCGACCTGACCAGGGATGTCGGCGAAGCGCTGGCGACCGCCTCATTGTCGCCGCTGCGGCTCGAGCTCGAAATCACCGAAAGCGTGCTGATGGAAAATCTCGGCGAAGTGCTGCCGATCCTGCATGCGCTGAAGGAGCGCGGCATCCGCATCTCTATGGACGATTTCGGCACCGGCTACTCCTCGCTGAGCTATCTCTCAAGCTTCCCCTTCGACAAGATCAAGATCGACAAATCCTTCGTCAACGACATCGTCGACAACAAGGAAGCACATGCGATCATGCACGCGATCATTCTGCTCGGTGACGCGCTCGGCATGCGCGTCACCGTCGAAGGCGTCGAGACGGCCGAGCAGCTGGCGCTGCTCGAATGCGAGGAATGCGACGAGATCCAGGGCTATCACATCAGCCGGCCGAGACCCGCGCTTGACGTGCCCCATCTTCTTTCCCTGCCGAGAAACGGCGGCGCGACACCTCTGCCGAGCCACTGAGCCAGCTTCAATTGCGACTCGCACGGCAAGCGGCTACATAATCGGCAACGGTCCCCGAGCCTTCGTTGTCGCGTTCTTCGACCGAGATCCCGAATCCGCTTCCGCTCCGATGCTCTATCGACGGAAGACAATCCTCCTCATAAACAGGTGGCGCAATGGTCGAGGCCGAAGCCTTCTCTCCTCATGAAACGCTCGCCGCGGCGCTGATCGCCCATGCGGCCGATGGCGACGACGGCTCGCACGATCTTGCCCATATCCTGCGCGTCTTCCGGAACGCCATGCGCATCCATGCTAGCGAAGGCGGCGACGGGCGAATTCTTGCCGCCTCCGTGCTGCTACACGACTGCGTTGCCGTAGAGAAGAATTCGCCGCTGCGGGCACAGGCATCGGCTTTGGCGGCGCAGAAGGCTTCGGCGATCTTGGCAGAACTCGGCTGGAATCAGGCGGATATCGACGCTGCGGCTCACGCCATCACCGCGCATAGTTTCTCGGCCGGGGTGGCGCCGCAGACGCTGGAGGCAAAGATCTTGCAGGATGCCGATCGGCTGGATGCGATCGGCATGGTCGGCGCCGCACGCTGCTTCTATATTGCCGGGCGACTGGGATCCGGGCTCTACGATCCGTTCGACCCGGCGGCAGCGGATCGCCCGCTCGACGACAAGCGGTATGCCATTGACCATTTCCGGACGAAGCTGTTCAAACTGGCGGACGGGTTCCAGACCGAGACCGGCCGCAGGTTGGCGGCCGCGCGCGACAAAAGCCTGCGCGACTTTCTCCAGGCATTCATGGACGAGATCTAGGAGAACGGCATGCGTATCAGCGACCTCTTCATCTATCCCCTCAAAAGTGCCCGCGGCATTGCCCTGCCTTCGACCGACATCGACGCCTATGGGCTTCCCGGCGACCGGCGGGCAATGATCACTGATCCCAACGGACACTTCATCACCCAGCGCGAATTGCCGGACCTTGCGCGCATCGAGGTCCGGCCGGAGCCCGGCGCTTTTCGGCTGCTGATGCAGGGAAGGCAGGACATATCGGTGCCGCCGCCTCGGCCTGAAAGCCGCATGGATGTGAGCGTGTGGAAATCGACCGTCAGTGCCGCCGTTGCCGATCCCGAAAGCAACCGGTTGCTTTCCGAATGGCTCGGCCGCGAGGTGCGGCTGGTCTTCTTCGACGGCCAGGCAAGGCGCACGGCGAATGCCGAATGGGCCGGTGAAGGTACGCCCGTAACCTTTGCCGACGGCTATCAGATCCTGGTGACGACAACCGGCTCGCTGAAAGCGTTGAACGCCGACCTCGCGGCCCATGGCGAAGGCAGCGTTGGCATGGAACGTTTCCGTCCGAACATCGTCATCGATATCGACGAGGCCTGGCCGGAGGACCGCTGGGCGGCGATCGAGATTGCCGGCATCCGCTTCGATCTCGTCAAACCCTGCTCGCGCTGCATCATGACGACGCAGGACCAGTTGACCGGTTCACGCGAGGTACCCAACCCGATGCCATCAATGGGCCGCATCCGCATGTCGGCCGACCGGCGTGTGCCCGGCCCGCTCTTCGGCTGGAACGTCACCCCGCGCGCCAACGGCAGGATCACGATCGGTGACACCGTGCGCGTCGTCGAGGAAAGGCCTGAGGGCTGGGCGTTGAAGGTTCGTGCACGGCGGTAGGTCGAATTGCGGAAGGCTTTCTTCCGCACGCGCTGCAACGTTCTCCCCCATTCCTGTGCTCGTCACAGGAACGAGGAAGCGTGGGGGATTGTCGCCGCCTCTCACTGATGCCCGAGTGCGGCGTCGATCGCCGCCATGATATCCGCCGGCAGCGGTCCCTTTTCCAGCGCCCCGACATTTTCCTCCACCTGGGCGAACGTGCGGAAGCCTGGAATAGGCAGTGTGCGCGGCGATTTTGCCCAGAGCCAGGCGAGCGCCCCTTGCGTCAGCGTGCGGCCACCCGAGGTCAGGAGATCGCGGACGGCGTCGAGCCTTGCGGCGAATTCCGGGGCCATGCGCCCGTCCTTGAAGTAGACCATCCAGTCGAGGGCCGCGCCGCGTACATCCTTGGCGCCCACTGCCTTGTCGGCGGTAAACTTGCCGGTCAGGAGCCCCATGGCCAACGGACCACGATTAATAGAGATCAGCCCCTGCCTTTCGATCACCGCGATCATCTCCGGCACCGGCTCAAAGACGTTCATCGTATGCTGCACCGAGACATAGCCCTGGCGGCCGGCATGGCGGGCGGCGCGATCGGGAGAATCGGTGCTCCAGCCGAATGCGCCGATCTTGCCTTCGGCGCGCAGCGCCTCCAGCACGTCGAAGACGGCATCGGATTGTTCCAACGGAAAATCATTGATGTGGAATTGCAGGAGATCGAGGCGGTCGCGCCTGAGGCTGCGCAGCGAGGTCTCGACCGAACGGCGGATGAAGGCCTCATCGGCGAAGGCGCCAGTTGCCTGCTTGGTTTGCGGGTCGGTGGCGAAGCCGAACTTGGTGGCGACGACAATATCGTCGCGATTGCCGATCGCCCGGCCGAGCACTTCTTCGGAATGGCCGGCGCCGTAATTCGAGGCTGTATCGAAGAAGCAGATGCCGAGTTCGATGGCGCGGCGGATCGCTTCGACGGATTCATCGTCGTCGACCTCGCCCCAGCCGAGCGGCGTGTCACCGGCAAAGAAGGGGCCGCCGATCGCCCAGCATCCCATGCCGAGACGCGGAATTTCGCGGCCGTTCCAGAGCTTGATCGTCGTCGGTGTTGCGGTCTTGGTCAGCATGGGATCCTCCTTGGCTGGCAGTCCTCCAGACATAGGAAGGGCTCCCATGCGGGTAAACCGCCAAATCCGGAGGATGTTTTGCACCGGTAAAAAACCGAAGTCAGGCGGAAATATCATTCGGACCGGAAAGCGTCCGCAAGGCTGGATTGAGCGCCTTGAGCGCCGCCTGAACGAAGCCGTCGCGGGCTGCTGCGGCTTCGATGCCGCGTGGTTCATAGACGTGGCGATGCAAAAAGAACCCGGTCAGACGGAACGCGGCCGTGAGACTATCGAAGTCGGCCGCACGATTGCCTTCGATACCGAGAAACGGTGGCAGGAGCAGCATCTTGTCAGCCCAGGGGGCACCGGCGCTGCGGCTGACGGCGCGGCCGGATTTGGGCGAGACATAGACGAGATCGGAACGGGCGCCGGTCGCGGCGCATTCGGCGAGATCGAGGCCGAAGCCGAGATCGTTCAGCACCGCCAGTTCGAAACGCACGAAGAGCTCGCCGGCATCGGCCGGGTTGTGCAGGTGATCGAGGATGACCTCCAGCGCTTCGAAGAGATGCGGATGCGGATCACGCTCCGGCAGCAGCCGCAGCAGCGCGCCCATCGCCTGAACGCCGTAGACGGCGGTCGCCGTTTCCATCAGGCGGGCGGCGCGCAACGTCACCGGTTCGACGCGGAATTCGCCGAGATGTTCGTCCAACCTGGCGCGCCAGATAACCTCCACGGCATTGCCGGCCTGCAGCACCGGCTGCATGGCGCGCGACCGGCCGGAGCGCACCAGGCCAAGATGGCGGCCGCGATCGCGCGTCATCACCTCGGCGATGACACTCGTCTCGCCGTGGCGCTTGACGCCCAGGATGATCGCCTGATCCTGCCACTGCATCGAAAGAAGTCCTTGCGGCTGACGAATCCATCCTAGAGCATGATGCCGAAAATGGAAAAGGCCTAGCTGCCGTCCTGGACCGCGTCAGGCGACGGCGGGGAATAACCTCAGCAGGAATTGACGCATCGCCGTTTCGTCGAAAGGCTTCACCAGAAGCGGAATGTGCTGCAAGTCCGGCGGGAAATCGCCGGTATCGGAATAACCGCTGACAAAGCCGAAGGGAATGCCGAGATCGAGAAGATGACGAGCAAATCCGAAGCTCATGCCCTCGCCGAGATTGACGTCGAGAAGCGCGAAATCATAGGTCTCCGCAGTGATGGCAGCCCTCGCCTGCTCCACACTGCCGACGATATCGATATTCTCGACGCTGGCCAGGCGCAAAATGTCCTCCGCCTCCATCGCGATAATCAGGCTGTCTTCAAGAACCAGAACACGGATTGCGCTCATGATTGCCCGCCCTCCGTCGGGCGGCAGTCGCAGCGCCCCGGCTGTTTCGCCAACATCAATGCCCTCCGGTGCCCCGCATGGCACGCTGTCGGTGAATTCCGCCACCATTTCTGAATGAACCATTTTTCTGCCCGGTCGATAAGAATCAAATCGGAGGAAAGACGACGCCCGAGCTTATTTTCCCTGATGCTAATGCGCATTTAAAAAAGACATAAGGCCGGGGCTAGATGAAGGGACGTTTGCTCTCTCCGAGCCCTTCCCAGCCAGCAATCGCCATCAGTTCCTCGCCGTTCAGAACCTCGCAGCCGCGCTCCTGCCAGCGGATCAACCCACGTTCACCGAGCTTTTTCAAGGTCTTGTTGGTGTGGACAATGGAAAGGCCGAGCGTATCGGCAATGTGTTGCTGGGTGATGGGGATGAATTGGCGGCCATTGAAGAGATTAAGCTTCCGACCGCGCTCAAACAGGAAAGCGATCAGATAGGCTGCTCTTTCCAACGCCGTGCGACGGCCGATGCTGAGCAGGTGTTCATCCAAGATTCGCTCCTCGCGCGCCGCGATCCAGGTGATGTCGAAGGCAAGCGAGGGGTGTTTGTTATAGAGCGTCATCAGCCTGTCGCGCTCGAAGACGCAGAGAGAAACCGGTGAAAGCGCTTCGACGGAATGCTGCATCTCGCCGGCGATCGTTCCCTGCAGGCCGATCAGATCGCCCGGCATGATATAATTCAGTATCTGGCGGCGCCCATCCTCCAGCATCTTGTAGCGAAAGCCCCAACCGGCAAGCACGGTGAAAAGATGGGCGCTGTGCGCACCCTCGACGAGGATGGTGGAGCCGGCATCGACGGCAAGTTCACCTCTCTTGAAATTGGAAACGAATTCCAGTTCGTCGCGGCTGAATTCCCGGAAATGCGGCAGGGGCCGCAAAGGACATTGCTGGCAAGGAGTCTTGAAGGAATTGATCGATCTCGACGTCACCATGCCCGCCCCTGCCGTCGCAAAACCGGCACGCCGCCTTTGGCGCGCCGTTCATGAATGAATGCACAAGTTACCGATTTGTTCCGTGAGCGATGCGGTTTTTTTATTTGGAAACAAAGGGCTGGCAGCCGAATAAGCAAATTCTTGCCATCCCTTATTTCGGGAAATCGAGACCCATTTCGCGGAACCGTTCGGGATCATCACCCCAATTCTCGCGAACCTTGACGAACAGGAAGAGGTGGACCGGCTGCTCGAGGATCTCCGACAATTCCTTGCGGGAAGCCGTCGAGATCGCCTTGATAGTTTCACCACCCTTGCCGAGCGCGATCTTCTTCTGGCTGTCGCGCTCAAGATAGATCACCTGCTCGATACGTACCGAGCCATCCTTGCGCTCTTCCCACTTCTCCGTTTCGACATGCGAGGCGTAGGGAAGCTCCTGGTGCAACCGCAGGAACAGCTTCTCGCGGGTGATCTCGGCGGCGAGCTGGCGCATCGGCAGATCTGAAATCTGGTCTTCGGGATAATACCACGGCCCCTCCGGCAGCGTCGCAGCCAGATAATCCATGACATCGTCGCAGCCGGACCCGTTTTCGGCCGATATCATGAAGGTGCGATCGAAGGCGATCTTTTCATTGGCAGCGGCCGCGAGGGCCAGCAGATCCTCGCGGTTGACGCGGTCGATCTTGTTGAGCAGCAGGATCTTCGGCTGCCGGACTTCCTTGAGGCCTTCGAGAATGGCTTCGGCATCGCCGCGCAGGCCGCGCTCGCTGTCGATCAGCAGCACGATCAGATCGGCATCCCTCGCGCCGCCCCAGGCCGAGGTCACCATGGCGCGGTCGAGCCGGCGGCGCGGCTTGAAGATACCGGGTGTATCCATGAAGACGATCTGGGCGTTGTCGTGGATCGCGATGCCGCGAACGATGGCACGTGTCGTCTGGACCTTATGGCTGACGATCGAGACCTTGGCGCCGACCAGGCGGTTCACCAGTGTCGACTTGCCGGCATTGGTCGGCCCGATCAGCGCGACAAAGCCCGAATGCGTCGGACCACTGGTTTCTGCGGTAGCTTCGGCCGCGATATCTTCTTCTTGTGTCATTGTCCCGTCAGTTTCCGGCAGGCGATTGCTGCCAAATGCCTTCGCGCTCAAGCATCTTCGTCGCCGCAACCTGTTCGGCGGCACGCTTCGACCGCTCTACGCCGGTTTCCGGCTTTATGCCAGCAACTTCCACCGTCACCTTGAAGCGCGGATCATGATCCGGTCCGCTGCGTTCATCAACCCGGTAGTTTGGTGTGACGCCGAATTTCGCGTGCGACCATTCCTGCAGCTCAGTCTTGGCGTCGCGCTTGGCGCCATCGGCCCTGACCGCCCTGCCCTGCCAGTAGCGCAGGATGAAGCGGCGGGCAACTTCGAGGCCGCCGTCGAGATAGATCGCGGCGATCAGGCTTTCGACCACGTCGGCGCGCACGTTCATCATCCGCTTGCCGGTCAATTTCTTCACGTCGGCGCCGGTGCGGATATAAAGATGAAGATTGAGTTCGTCGGCGACCGCAGCACAGGTTTCGGCGCTGACCAGCTGGTTCAAACGAACCGAGAGCTCGCCTTCCCCCGCCGTGCCGAAGGTGCGGAACAAAAGCTCGGCGATGCAGAGCCCGAGAACCCTGTCGCCGAGGAATTCCAGCCGTTCGTAGTTGCCGCCCTTCTCGGTGCGGGCGCTCGCATGGGTCAGCGCCCGGTCCAGGCGTTCCTTTTCGGTGAAGTCGTGACCGATCAGGCCTTCAAGCTTTGCGCGGTCTGCCGCAGAAAGCGTCTGCGCCTTGCTCATTCAACAACCTTGAAGAGGCGATCCCAGCGCATGTTCGTCGGCCACTTCCAGATTTCGCGGAAGGAGGTATCGTTGCCGAGCGAGAAGAAGATGACGCTGGCGCGGCCGACAAGATTTTCCGCAGGCACGAAGCCGACGTCGAAGCGGCTGTCGAGCGAGTTGTCGCGGTTGTCGCCCATCATGAAATAATGGCCTTCCGGCACGATGAATTCGCGGGTGTTATCGCCGCGCGACACGGGAGACTGATCGAGCGTGTCGTAAGTCTTGCCATTGTCGAGCGTTTCGCGGAACACCGGCACATCCGCGCCCGGATCGAGCTTGTAATCCGACGTGAAGGTACCGTCCGCTACCTTCGGAACGGGTTTGCCGTTAACGTAGAGCACTCCGTCGGTGACCTGGATATGGTCGCCCGGCAGGCCGATGCAGCGCTTGATGTAATCGATCTCGGGGTTCGGCGGGAAGCGGAATACGACGATATCGCCGCGCTTCGGATCGGCGCCGAACAGGCGGCCGCTGAAAATATCAGGCGAGAAGGGCAGCGAATATTTCGAATAGCCGTAAGCGAACTTATTGACGAAGATGTAGTCGCCGACGAGCAGTGTCGGCATCATCGAACCGGACGGAATTGTAAAGGGCTGGAATAGCACCGTACGGATCACCATCGCCAAAATCAGCGCCTGGATGATGACTTTGATATTTTCCCAGAGGGCGTTCGGCTTGGCTTCGACTTTTTCGGACACGCAGTCTTATTCCTTCAAGACGCCGCGGCGGCGCAATTCTTCTGACGTTCTCTCTAGCGACTTCGGCCGGTTGCGGCAATGGTGACAACGTCAAAAGCGACGAGAGGTCGCGATCGACAGCTCCCGAGGTCGCGATCAGAGGTTCTCGGGCAATGCCTCGATAATCACGAAGGCCTGTGCCAAGGGATAATCATCCGTTATTGTCAAATGAATGGCGGGCCTGTGGCCCGCAGGCAGCATCGATTCGAGGATCACGGCGGCAGCGCCCGACAAAACCATGGTCGGCTTGCCGCTCGGCAGGTTGACGACGCCCATATCCTTCCAGAAGACGCCTTGGGCTATGCCGGTGCCGAGCGCCTTGGAACAAGCCTCCTTGGCCGCGAAACGCTTGGCATAGGAGGCGCCGCGATTTGTCCGGCGGTCGGAACGGGCGCGCTCGATCTCGGTGAAGCAGCGATTGGTGAAGCGCTCGCCGAAGCGCTCGATGGATTTCTCGACGCGGCGAATGTCGATCAGATCGCTGCCAATGCCGATGATCATGCCGGAACCTTCCGTCGCTTAAGAGTTCTTGATCAGGTTCATACGCTCGGCATGTCGCCGGCCGGGCCGGCCAGACGCAGGCGCGCCCGCTCCAGCAGCCGTGTGTGGCGGCGCGTCTGAAAACCCCTCACGGTGTAGAATGTCAGCGCATAGAGCGCAACGGAGGTGACGATCCCCGGCGGAATGGCGCCGACGAGCATCGGCTCCAGCACCGGCCTCCACAATTCGGTGAAGTTCAGCCTGTGAAAGAGGGCGGCCAGATCCACCGCCTGACCAGCCATATGATCCTCACGGCTCAGCAGCAGATGTCCGATCTCCCAGGTGATGCCCCAGATGAACGGATAGGTCAGCGGGTTGCCGAAGGCCGCGCAACCCAGCGCCGCGGCCACCATACTGCCGGAGAGAAAATAGGTGATGACGAAGGCCATGACGAAATGCACACCGATAAACGGCGTCCACGACACGAAGACACCGGCAGCGACGCCAGCCGCAACCGCATGCGGCGAAGCGCTCAGGCGCAGGATGCGCATTGTGAGGTAACGGAGCGGGCGAAGGAAACCTTTGCGGGGCCATAGAAGCTCTCGCATCTTTTCCTTGAATCCCGCGGGCTTGCGACGGCGAAACAACATGGCCGGTATTTAGTGCAGCGCACATGACCATGACAAGAGCGGCGAATGATACCGCCGAAAAAACAGCTCAGTCCTCGCAGCAGAGAAGAGCTTTGTCATGCCGAGGGGCGTCCGTTATGCATAACGTCCCTCACTCGTCTCAAGTAGAAAGTTCAGTATCAACGTGTGCGGAACAGACCGCGGTCGACCTGGCGCTGGCGAAACTCGAGATCAATACGATCGAACGAGCCGTTGAGATATGCCATTTCACGTTCCTGCGTGGTCGGAGCGCGGAGGGCGCGAGCGATTTTCCTGATAGGATCAAACATTGTCTTGTCTCATCTTCTGTTTGCGTTTCGATGACCAGAAGATAGGCTCGGCCTGGGCTAATTACTACAGCCGCAACATGGAGACAGCCATGCGCGCAATGCATTGCTTGCCTTTTTGGCGTACCACCCTCACCACAAAACGATCATAAAATGTGCAATTCTGCGCTTAAATTCCTGCGACCTTAACAAAAACTTACTCGTAGAGCCGTCGGACCGTGGCAATGCAATCCAGTTCCTTCATCTGGGCGAGCAGCTGATTGAGCTGACGCAGATCCCAGACCTCGACCTCAAGCATCATTTCGGTGAAATCCGCCGCGACCCGCACCGTATTCAGCAAGCGGATATTGACGTCGAGGCCGGCAACCGTCTGGGCGACCTTGGCCAGAGTGCCGGGCTCATTCAGGCCGTTCACCATGATGCGCGCCATGAAACGCGACTTGTTGGCTTCGTCGAGATCCCAACGGACGTCGATCCAACGGTCAGGCTGATCGTCGAAGCGCTGCAGGCTCGGCGACTGGATCGGGTAGATGGTGATGCCCTTGCTCTGGTCCATGATGCCGACGATGCGATCGCCGGGAACCGCGCCTGTCGACGCGAACTTGACGTCGACATTGCCGGACAGGCCGCGGATCGGCCCGATATCGGCGTCGGTGTCGATGTCCGAATGGCCGCCGTCGAGCCCGGGCTTAGTCTTGCCGGGGATCTTGAAGATCATGCCGGCCGCGCTGCGGACGTTGAACCAGCCGTCGTCGCCCGAGGGTTTTACCGTGACGCGCTCATCCTGATGGTCGGGATAGACGGCGCGCAGCACGTCGAGCGAGGACATCTCGCCGCGGCCGACGGCGGCGATCGCATCCTCGACATCCTTCTGGCCGAGACGATGCAGCGCCGGCTTCATCGCCTCGCGTGAGAAGATCTTGCCGGCCCTGTCGAAGGTGCGCTCGAGAATGCGGTGGCCGAGGCCGGCATATTGCTTGCGGATCGCCATGCGGGTGGCGCGGCGGATGGCGGCGCGCGCCTTGCCGGTGACGACGATCTCTTCCCAGGCGGCGGGCGGAACCTGCACGCCGGAGCGGATGATCTCGACCTCGTCACCGTTGGCAAGCCGCGTCACCAGCGGCATGATGCGGCCGTTGATCTTGGCGCCCACCGTGGTATCGCCGATATTGGTGTGCACTGCATAGGCGAAATCGATCGGGGTGGCGCCGCGCGGCAGGGCAATCAGCTTGCCCTTCGGCGTGAAGCAAAAGACCTGGTCCTGGAAGAGTTCGAGCTTGGTGTGCTCGAGGAATTCTTCCGGACTGTCGCCCTCGGCCAGCGCCTCGATCGTATGGCGCAGCCAGGAATAGGCATTGGATTCACGCGACAGGATGTCGCCGTCGGCATTGGTGGCGCCGTCTTTGTAAAGCGTGTGGGCGGCGATGCCGAATTCGGCGATTTCATGCATGCGCTTGGTGCGGATCTGCAGTTCGATGCGCTGGCTGGAAGGACCGACGATCGTGGTGTGCAGCGAGCGGTAATCGTTCTGCTTCGGCGTCGAGATATAATCCTTGAAGCGCCCGGGCACGACGCGCCAGCGGGTGTGGACAATGCCGAGCGCCCGGTAACAGGACGGGATATCTTCGACGATGAGCCGAAAACCGTACACATCGGAAAGCTGCTCGAAGGAAAGCGATTTCGACTGCATCTTGCGGAAGACCGAATAAGGCTTTTTCTGCCGGCCCTTGACATAGGCGCTCGTCAGGCCGCTGGCGACGAGCAGGTCGCGAAGTTCCGCCTCGATCTTCTTGACGATGCCTTCATTGCGCTTGGAAAGCTCTTCCAGCCTTTTGGTGACGGTGTCGTAGGCTTCCGGGTTCATATGCAGGAAGGAGAGCTCTTCGAGCTCCTCGCGCATATCCTGCATGCCCATGCGGCCGGCGAGCGGCGCATAGATTTCCATCGTCTCCTCGGAGATGCGGGCCCGCTTGTCGGCCGACATATGATCGAGGGTGCGCATATTGTGCAGGCGGTCGGCAAGCTTGACCAGCAGCACGCGCACATCGTCTGATATGGCCAGCAGCAGCTTGCGCAGGTTTTCCGCCTGCTTGGCCTTCTTGGTGACGAGATCGAGTTTCTTGATCTTGGTCAGGCCCTCGACCAGGCGGCCGATATCCTCGCCGAAGAGTTCGTCGATCTCGGCGCGGGTCGCCGTCGTATCCTCGATCGTATCGTGCAGCAGCGCGACGGCGATCGTCGATTCATCGAGGTGCATGTCGGTGAGGATGGCGGCGACTTCGAGCGGATGGGAAATATAGGGATCGCCGCTCGCGCGCTTTTGCTGGCCGTGCTTCTGCATGGCGTAGACATAGGCTTTGTTCAGCAGCGCTTCATTGGCATCGGGCTTGTATTGCTGAACCCGCTCCACGAGCTCGTACTGCCGCATCATTCCAAAGCCACTCCGGTAAAAATAAAAGCGCGCCAATCAACGATTGGCGCACACATGGGCAATAATATGCCTAAGCAATAAAGGCGCAAGATTGACGATTGGTAATCATCGCTCTTTCGCATCGCATGAAACTTTTCCGGTTCGGCTGCGACCTGGATCACATACGGTCGGAGATCAGTCTGCGTGCTTAGTAGTCGTCGCTCTTTTCGGGCGGCACAAGGCCTTCGATGCCGGCAAGCAGCTCTTCTTCCGACATCTGGTCGAAAGTGATCGTCTCAGGAAGATCGTCCTGCTCTTCGCTGTCGGCTGCGGCGACACCGCCGGCGGCGATCATGCTGGCCGGATCTGGCTCGGGCTCGTCGACTTCGACATGCTTCTGCAGCGAATGGATCAGATCTTCCTTGAGGTCATCGGGCGAAAGCGTCTCGTCGGCGATTTCGCGCAGGGCGACGACCGGGTTCTTGTCGTTGTCGCGATCGATGGTGATCGAGGCGCCTTGGGAAATCAGCCGGGCGCGGTGGCTGGCGAGCAGAACCAGCTCGAAGCGGTTCTCCACCTTGTCGATGCAATCTTCAACTGTGACACGGGCCATTGCCTGTCCTTTACGGTCGTCATTTCGGGATTAGCACGCCCGATACAATTAAAACCGGGCAATTACAAGTTTTTCATTCCGGCTGCCCTCGTCTTTATAAGTGGCTGAACTAAATTTCCATGGAGAATGCCTCAATTCCACCTTGGGTTGCTTGGAATATGCCGAATCGTGCCCTAAGTCTTTCATATATGAATAATTGTTAAAGTATGGATCAGAGCAAAAATCAAAACACAAATCATTGATTTTATTGGATTTTGGTCCCCCGGATTTCGATTGCTCTCATTGGATTGGTAAGCGATGTTTGACCCACGCGAAAAAATTGCACTCTTCATTGACGGCGCCAACCTCTACGCTGCATCCAAGAGCCTCGGTTTCGACATAGATTACCGCAAGCTCTTGAAAGCATTTCAGAAACGCGGCTATCTCCTGCGGGCCTACTATTATACCGCTCTGATCGAAGATCAGGAATATTCCTCGATCCGGCCGCTGATCGATTGGCTCGACTATAACGGCTATAAAGTCGTCACCAAGCCCGCGAAGGAATTTACGGATTCCATGGGCCGCCGAAAAATCAAGGGCAACATGGACATCGAGCTTGCAATCGACGCCATGGAACAGTCCGAAACAGTCGATCATCTCGTCATCTTCTCGGGCGACGGCGACTTCACCAACCTGGTCGAGGCGCTACAGCGCAGAGGCCGCAAGGTCTCGGTGATCTCGACAATGGCTACGCAGCCGCCGATGATCGCCGACGACCTGCGCCGTCAGGCCGACCACTTCATCGATCTCTTGTCTTTGAAGGCTGAAATCGGTCGTGATCCCGCGGATCGGGCGCCACGCCAGGTCGAAGTCGTCGCCGCCCCGCCCAGCGATTTCGAGGAGTGAGCCGGGAGGATTGCCGTGCGAAACGGCAATCCCAAGCGTCGAGCTTAGCCATTATCCTTCAGCAGGCGACTCTTCTGCCGGTTCCAATCGCGCTCCTTCTCGGACTCGCGCTTGTCGTGCAATTTCTTACCCTTGGCGAGCGCCAGTTCCATCTTCGCCCGGCCGCGGTCGTTGAAATAGATCTTCAACGGAATCAGCGTCATGCCCTCGCGGTTGACGGCAGAGCGCAGGCGGTGAATCTCACGGCCCGATAGCAGCAGCTTGCGGCGCCGGCGCGGCTCGTGATTGAAGCGGTTCGCCTGCAGATATTCCGGCAGATAGGAGTTGATCAGCCAGATCTCGCCGCCCTCGTCCGACGCATAGGATTCGGCGATATTGGCCTTTCCCTCACGCAGCGACTTGACCTCCGTGCCCATCAGCACGAGGCCGGCCTCGTAGGTATCGATGATCTCGTAGTTGAAGCGGGCCTTGCGGTTTTCCGCCACGACCTTGTTCACCACGCGCTGGCTGCCTTTGGGGGCCATGACAATATTCCCTTCGAGGCGCGGGAAAAGCCGCGCCCTCATTGCTTGCCCTCTATGTAGGGGAACGACCCGGCCTTGTGAAGACGGCCGGTCTGCTCAGTTCAGCAGCCCGGCATGGCGTAGCGCCGCATCGATCGCCGCTTCCGTTGCCGGCTCCAGCGTCGACAGCAGCGGCGAGCGGACGTTGCGGCTCATCCGACCAAGCCGCGAGAGCCCGTATTTGGCGCCGCAGAGACCGGGTTCGAGGAAGATCGCCTTGTGCAGCGGCATCAGCCGATCCTGATATTCCAGCGCGCCGGCATAGTCGCCTTTCAGCGTCGCCGCCTGGAAATCGGCGCAGAGGCGCGGAGCGACATTGGCCGTGACCGAAATACAGCCGACGCCGCCATGGGCGTTGAAGCCGAGCGCCGTCGCGTCCTCGCCGGACAATTGCCGGAAATCCTTGCCGCAGGTGATGCGCTGTTCGGAAACGCGCTCGATCTTGCCCGTCGCATCCTTGACGCCGACGATATTGCCATGCGCCTTGGCAAGCGCACCCATCGTTTCCGGCGTCATGTCGACCACCGAGCGGCCGGGGATATTGTAGATATAGATCGGCAGATCGACGGCCTCGGCAATCGCCGAAAAATGCGCGATCAAACCCTTTTGCGTCGGCTTGTTGTAATAAGGCGTGACGACCAGAACAGCGTCGGCGCCGACCTTTTCGGCATGCTGGGCAAGCTCGATCGCCTCACCTGTGTTGTTCGAGCCGGCGCCGGCCATGACGGGAACGCGCTTTGCGGCAACTTCGATGCACAGTTCCACCACCCGTTTGTGCTCGGCATGCGACAGCGTCGGGGATTCGCCCGTCGTGCCGACAGGAACGAGACCGCTGCTGCCCTCCTTGATCTGCCAGTCGACGTGCGCGGCGAAACTGTCTTCGTCGATCAATCCGGCATCGGTGAAGGGGGTGACGAGGGCGGGAATGGACCCATTGAACATGCAAAGCTCCTCACGACCAAATCCTTGCTTCGGCCGCATTCCATGAATATTTTGCGCACCATAGAGCGCCGAAATCATCGCGACAAGCGCGTAGAGTTCGGTTAGGGCAAATTCCGATAGCAGATGTGAATGAATTTTACCTGGTACGGTAAGGTTTCGTTAAGATGCCTCTAGCCAAATGGCAGGGCGTGTTTTCGTTGCGAGATCCCGGATGAAGAAAGCTGTCATGATTCTGTCCGCCTTCGGCTTTATTGCCGCTGCGTGGAGCAGCGTAGCGTCGCCGCTTGCCGGCGAGAGCACGGCCATGCCCGCTGTCAAGCCGCTCGGCTTCATCCCCGAGACAGCCATGCCGGAATCGATCACAACAGGCGCTATTCCGCGCAATCTGGCCGTCGCACCCGTCAACGGCGACCTGAAAGCCGGCCTCGACGCACTTTCCGACAAGGACCCGCTGCTGGCGCTGTCGATCCGCGACAATATGCGAGACGGTGCGCTCGATCGCCATATCCTCACCTGGGCGATCGCCGTTTCCGGACTGAAGGGCGTTCCCTCCTATGAAATCGCCAGTGCTGCGCAGGAGCTCAAGAGTTGGCCGGGCCTGTCGCGGCTGCGTGCCTATTCCGAACGCGCGCTCTATGACGAAAACCCCGCCCCATCAGCCGTGCTGGCCGCCTTCGGCGATACCGCGCCTGAGACGATGCAGGGCGCCGTCATCCTCGGACGGGCGCTGGTTGCAACAGGCAAACAGGCGCAGGCGGCTAAATATATCCGCAAAGTCTGGCGCGGTGAGGCTCTCGACAAGGCGACCGAGGACAAGATCCTCATCGAATTTTCCGCGCTGTTGACGCCGGCCGACCATAAGGCACGCATGGACTATCTGATGTATCGCGGCCGGGTGGCGCAGGCCAAGCGCTTCGGCGACATGGGCGAGGCGCAGTCGCTCTACAAGGCATGGTCCGCTGTCGACGCAAAAGCCGGCAACGCCGGCGCGCTGCTTAACGCCGTCGATGCGAGATGGCGCAGCGATGCCGGGCTGCTGTTTGCGCGGATCGAATATCTGCGCAAGCAGGACAAATATGCCGAGGCAGCGGCACTGCTGGAACAGATGCCGCCCGAGCGCAGCGAGCTCGTCAATTCCGGCGAGTGGTGGAACGAGCAGCGCATCGTCAGCCGTGGCCTCGTCGACCAGGGACAATTCAAGCCCGCTTATCGCATCGTCGCAAACTACGCCGCAACCAGCCCGACGGATATCGTCGAGGCTGAATTCCATGCCGGGTGGTACGCGCTGCGCGGTCTGCAGGATCCGGCAACGGCGGAAAAACACTTCCGCAAAATCCTGCAGACATCGAACGGACCGATCTCGGTTTCACGCGCATGGTATTGGCTGGGACGAGCGGCGGAGGCCGGCGGCCCTGGTAAATCCAGTGAATTCTATGCGAAGGCTGCAACGTTTCCCGGCACCTTCTATGGCCAGCTCGCAGCAGAACGGTTGGGGCGAAAGACGCTGAACGTTACCTATCCGTCGCCGAGCACGGCCGACCGGCAAAACTTCCAGGCACGCGAAGCCGTCCAGGCAATCGCCCGGCTGGAAGCCGCAGGCCATGGATGGCGGGCCGACATTCTCTATCTCGCGCTCGCCGACCAACTGCAGAGCCCCGGTGAACTGGCCGTGCTTGCGGCACAGGCCGAGCAATCCGGCGATCATCATCTGTCGCTGCAGATCGGCAAGATCGCCTATGGACGCGGCATCGATGTCGCAGCGCTCGCTTTTCCGGTCGGCGTCATCCCGGCGAATGCCAATATTTCAGGCTCCGGCAAGGCACTCGCCTATGCCATCGCCCGGCAGGAAAGCGCCTTCAACCCGGCCGCCGTTTCGGCGGCGAACGCACGCGGCCTGCTGCAGCTTCTACCGGGAACGGCCCAGGCGGTGGCCAAGCGCCACAACATCGCCTATTCGAAAGACAAGCTGACGGCCGACGCCGGTTATAACGCCACACTCGGCGCGCATTATCTGGGCGAGCAGATCGACGCCTTTGGCGGCTCCTATATCCTCACCTTCATCGCCTATAATGCCGGGCCCAAGCGGGTACCGGAATGGATCGGCCGCTACGGCGATCCGCGCGGCAAATCGATCGACGAGATCGTCGACTGGATCGAGCGCATCCCCTTCCCCGAAACGAGGAACTACGTCCAGCGGGTGATGGAGAATTACGAGGTCTATAAGGCCCGCCTCGGCCAGTCGACCGATATCGAGCGTGACCTCATCGGCGGACGCAGCGCCTCCTGACGCTGTTTGGCGCGGCTCGAAAAGCAGGCTACATCTTCGGGATCAACAACTCTCGAGGGATGCGATGCCGGATACGGATGCGGGCGGTTTCCAGGAACGATTTTACACCTCTTCCGACGGGCTGACGCTTTATGCCCGCGACTATCAGCCGGGCGAAACGGCAAGCGGGGGGCGGCTGCCAGTCATCTGCCTGCCCGGCCTGACCCGCAATACGCGGGATTTTCACCCGCTTGCGCTGCTTCTCTCCCGGGACATGACAGCACCGCGCCGGGTCATCGCGCTCGATTCGCGCGGACGGGGAAAGTCGGCGTTGGATGAGAACAAGGCGAACTACAATCTCGCTATAGAGGCCGGCGACATCGTCACCGCCTGCGCGACCCTCGGCGTCGAGCGGGCGATCTTCATCGGCACGTCGCGAGGCGGGCTGATCCTGCATCTGATTGCAGCGACACGGCCGGATCTTCTCGAAGCCGTCATCCTCAACGATATCGGCCCCGTGGTTGAGGCCGAGGGGCTGGCGCGGATCCGCGACTATCTAAACAGCGGCAGAAGGCCTGAAGACTGGCACGCGGCGGCCGATATCGTGAAGGAAAATCATGGCGCGTCGTTTACGGCGCTTGAAGAGGAAGACTGGCGCGAGATGGCGCTTGCTCTTTATCGCGACGTCGGCGGAAGACCGGTCGCCGACTTCGATCCAGCGATCGCGGAGGCACTAAAATCGGTCGATCTCAGCCAGCCACTGCCTGATCTCTGGGCGCAATTCGACAGCCTGTGCCGATTTCCGCTGATGCTGATCCGCGGCGAAAACACGTCTCTGCTCTCAAAGGAGACGGCCGATGAAATGGCCCGCCGGCATCCGAGTTTGATCCTGCATGCTGCAGAAGGGCAAGGCCATGCCCCCCTCCTGCATCACGGCGATATCCCCACGGCTATTCGAGCTTTTCTCGCCTCCTGCCGATAAAGCCCGCCGCATTAATTTGATTCAAACGACGCGCTTTCGCGCGTTGTTTTGATGCATGTCGTTGTCTTGGAACCGCGACACGCGTCTGAGCGGCATACATCGGCCTCATCGAAGCCGGGCGGCGGGCAACAGGTGCGTTCGACCCAAAGCAAAAAGCCCGGCTCAGAGAGCCGGGCTTTCCTGATTGACCGAAGTCAGATCAGATTAGAACGAACGCTGCAGGCGGAAGTAGCCCGAAGTGGAGTCGTCTGCATCTTCCGGATCGAGGTACTGAACCGAAGCCTTGGCGTAGAAGTTGTCGACGATCTGGTAATCAACCGTCAGACCGACCTTCCAGGCATCGCCATCGCTGAAGTCGTCGCCAGCAACGTAGTAGTCACCGTAGTACTGGACGCCAGGAGTGATCTTGAGCTTGTCGGTTGCCTTGATAGCGTATTCGGCAGCGACAGCCCATTCAGCTGCGGAGTAGTAGGAGTTCGGGCCGGAAGAGTATACGGCAGCGAGGCCGAGCGTACCGGGACCGAT